>JBBRTO010000001.1:0-73682 GCA_038244345.1 Sphingomonadales bacterium
CTCGACGTCGCCCGCCCGGCAGCGCAGGAGCAGCTCGCGGTGCTCGGCCGCCAAATCAGCGTCGAGACGCTCCCGATCGTCGCCGGCCAGACCCCGGTGCAGATCGCGACACGCGCGCTCCAGTCAGCCAAATTGCAGGGCTATGACGTGCTGCTGCTCGATACCGCCGGCCGCCTCCACGTCGACGCTGCGCTAATGGCCGAGATGAAAGCCGTCGAAAGCGCCTCGTCGCCGACCGAGACGTTGCTGGTGGTCGACAGTTTGACCGGCCAGGATGCGGTCAACGTCGCCAAGGGCTTTGCCGGCCAGGTCGACATTTCGGGCGTGATCCTCACCCGGATGGACGGCGATGCGCGCGGCGGCGCAGCGCTGTCGATGCGCGCGGTCACCGGCAAGCCGATCAAGTTCGCCGGCACGGGCGAAGCGCTCGACAAATTGGAAGCCTTCCACCCTGACCGCGTTGCCGGGCGAATTCTCGGCATGGGCGATGTCGTCGGGCTGGTCGAGCGCGCTGCCGAGACGATCCAGGTCGAGGATGCCGAGAAGCTCGCGGCCAAGATGGCCAAGGGCAAGTTCGATCTCGACGATCTGCGCATGCAGATCGGTCAGATGCAGCGCATGGGTGGGCTCGGCGCTTTGGCCAACATGATGCCCGGGATGAAGGGACTCGCGACGAAGCCCGGCATGGCTGACGACAAGGCCTTGGGGCGACTCGAAGCGATGATGTCGTCGATGACCGCCAGGGAGCGCGCCCGGCCCGATGTGATCAACGCCAAGCGCAAGATCCGCATCGCCAAGGGCAGCGGCACCAATGTCCAGGAGGTCAACAAACTCCTCAAGATGCACAAGGACATGGAAGGCGCGATGAAGCGGCTCAAGAAGATGGGCGGCTTTGGCAAACTCGCGGCGATGTTCTCCGGCGGCGGAATGGAAAAGGCGCTCGGCGCAATCGCTCCGGGCGGCGGAGCGGGACTTCCCGGCCTCGGCGGCGCGGGGAATTTCAACCTTCCCCTAGGTTTTGACAAATTCTCAAAGAAATAATGTAATTCACTGAAAGGAATATCAAATGGCAGTTGCAATTCGTCTGGCCCGTGGTGGCTCCAAGAAGCGTCCTTATTATCGCCTGGTGGTGGCCGACAGCCGCAATGCGCGCGATGGCCGCTTCATCGAGAAGGTCGGCACCTACAATCCGTTGCTCGCCAAGGATTCGCCCGACCGCGTCAAGCTCGACGCCGAGCGCATTTCGCATTGGCTGAGCGTCGGCGCCCAGCCGTCGGACCGGGTCGCCCGCTTCCTCGATGCCGCTGGAATCCGTGAGCGCCCCGCGCGCAACAACCCCAACAAGGCGGTCCCGGGCGAGAAGGCCAAGGAACGCGTCGAGGAGCGCGCCGGCAAGGCCGTCGCCGCCGAGGAAGCCGCCGCTGCCGCAGCCGCTGCTCCCGCGGTCGAAGAAGAAGCCGCTCCGGTTGAGGAAGCGCCCGCTGACGAAGTGACCGCCGAGTCCGAAGCTCCCGCCGCCGACGAAGTCGTCGCCGAAGAAGCCCCGGCCGCTGAAGAACCCGCCGCCGAGGAAGCGCCTGCCGCTGAGGAAGCCTCCGCCGCTGAAGCCGAAAGCAACGAAGCCACGCCCAACAGCGATGCTGGCGACGACGCGGCTGCGGTGACCGGCGAAAGTGCCCAGGATCCGGCTGAGGGCGCTGCGGACGAAGCGCCCGTGGCCGAAGCTGCTACTGACGAAGCTCCGGTCGCCGAAGCCGAAGCGCCTGCGGCTGACGCGGGCGAAGTAGCCCCGGCCGCCGACGCCGACGAAACCGCCAAGGCCGAATAAGCATGCCGCCCTCGGCGAACGTGACCCGCATTGCGCTGGCCGCGGTCGCCGGGGCGCATGGAGTCCGCGGTGAGGTCAAGCTGAAGCTGTTCGGCGAGGGCATCGACAGCCTTTCCGCCCAGCCCAGCCTGACCGTCGGCGGCGCACCGCTAAAGCTCAAGGACGTCCGCGCCGGCAACAAGACAGCCATTGCGCGGTTCGAAGGCGTGGTCTCCCGCGAAGCCGCCGAGGCGCTGCGCGGCTCACTGGTCGAAATTGACCGGGACGCGCTGCCGTCGCTTGGGCCGGGCGAATATTATCACGCCGACCTCATCGGCCTGCAGTGCGTCGATGGCGATGGCCAATCGGTCGGCACTGTCGCCGCAATTGAAGATTTCGGCGCCGGCGAACTGCTAGATATCGAGAAAGCCAACGGTAAGCGCTCGCTGATTCCCTTCCGGACAGGTATCGCCGACGTCGCCGACGGCAGGATCGTCCTCGACCCCGACTTCCTCGCCTAGCGCCTGAGCGGTCGTGCCTTTGCCAGGTCGTTGCGGATCGTGGTCGATGCGACTCCGCCTTCGCCCATCGCGTGGCTGATCTGGTCGAGCCCCAGAACCACGTCGCCCGCGGCATAGAGACCCGGGACGCTGGTCCGCTGGTGGCTGTCGACCCGGATGCAGCAATCGCCGCTGAGCTCGGCACCGAGCATCTCGGCGAGTTGCGTATGCGTGTCGCTGCCAAGCGCGGGGTAAACGCTGTCGAAGGTGAAATGCCCCTCGGCGGTGTCGATCGTGATGCACCCCTCCATCGCCGCGACGCCCTCGGCGGGGCCGTCGACGGTTGCGATCCCGGCGTCGTCGAGCCGCGCCCGATCCTCCTCGGAAATATTCACCGCCTTGTCGGCGGCGATCAGCGTCACGTCGGCGGTGAAGCTCCTCAGGAAGATCGCCTCATTGACCCCGCCCTTGCCTGACCCAATCACCCCGATTTTCTTGTCGGTGACCTCATAGCCATCGCACACCGGGCAGTAACGGATCAGCCCCGCGGCCAGCGCCTCGTCGTGCAACGCCTCGTCCATCGGCGGGCGGCGGTTGGTGACCCCGGTGGCGAGCAGCACGCTGCGCGCGACCGCATTGCCCGATCCCCAGGTCGCGGTGAACAGGCCGTTTTGCTCGTCGCGCTCGATCCTGGTGACATGCTCGTTTTCAATTCGCGTGCCATATTTCTGCGCCTGCGCGCGCATTCGCTCAAGCAGTTCGACCCCGCTGATCCCGTCGGGGAAGCCGGCGTGATTATGCGTGCATGAGATCCAGGCGGCACGGCTCTTGCCGCCGTCGACGACGAGGATGTCGAGATGATAGCGCGACAAATAAATCGCTGCGGTCAGCCCGGCGGGGCCACCGCCGATCACCAGGCAGTCGAGGGGTTTGTCGTCCATCGATCCCCAATGCCGGGCATGGCGTGCAAGTTCCGCTTGAGGTAGGGCGCGCCGCCATGACCTTCCGCGCCACCGTCCTGACGCTTTACCCGGAGATGTTCCCCGGACCGCTCGGCGTCAGCATCGCCGGGCGCGCGCTGGCCGAGGGCAAGTGGAGCCTCGAGACGCGCAACATTCGCGACCATTCGGTGGGCAAGCACCGCACGGTCGACGACACGCCGGCTGGCGGCGGGGCGGGGATGGTGCTTCGCTGCGACGTGCTCGCCTCCGCGCTCGATGCGGTCGCGGACCCCAACCACCCTCGGCGCCCGATGCTTGCGCTGACCCCGCGCGGAAAGCCGCTCACCCAGGCCCGCGTCCGCGATCTCGCAGGCGGCGAAGGGGCGATCCTGCTATGCGGCCGGTTCGAAGGCTTCGACGAGCGGATCTTCGAGGCCCGGCCGCTGGAGGAGGTGTCGATCGGCGACTATGTGCTGTCGGGCGGGGAGCTTGGCGCGATGGTCCTGCTCGACGCTTGCGTTCGGCTGCTCCCCGGGGTAATGGGCGCGGCCTCCAGCGGAGAGGAAGAGAGCTTCGAGACGGGGCTTCTCGAATATCCGCATTATACCCGACCAGCTATCTGGGAAGGACGCACGATCCCCGAAGTGCTGCGATCGGGGGATCATGCAAGGATCGCGGCGTGGCGACACGGCCGGGCATCCGAAGACACACGGCTAAGGCGGCCGGACCTGATCGAGCGCCATGGGGGTGCCCGGGAGGAACCGCCCTCTGGCGCGCGGCATGAAGATTAAGGTCTCAATGCAATGAACCTCATCCAGACTCTCGAGCGCGAAGCGATCGAGGCCCTGACCCAGGACCGCGCGGTCCCGGAATTTCGTCCCGGCGACACGCTTAAAGTCGGCGTCAAAGTGATCGAAGGCGATCGCGCGCGAGTCCAGAATTTCGAAGGCGTGTGCATCGCTCGCGCCAACAAGGGCATCGGTTCCAACTTCACCGTTCGCAAGATCAGCTTCGGCGAAGGTGTCGAGCGCGTGTTCCCGCTTTATTCGCCGGCGATCGATTCGATCGAGGTCGTGCGCCGCGGCGCGGTCCGTCGTGCCAAGCTCTATTATCTGCGCGGCCGCCGCGGCAAATCGGCGCGTATCGCCGAGCGTCGCGATCCGCGCCCGCCCAAGAACAGCGAGAAGAAGGACAGCTAAGGCTGCTTCTCAACCAATCAGGCGAAGGGCGGTCCGATCCTGTCGGGCCGCCTTTTCCTTGTCCGCTAGAAGATCACGCCGCGCACCCGAACGCTATTGTCGGGAGCATATTGAGTCTGCGTGTTCGTCGGCCGAGCATCGACCAGCGGCCGGGCTTCGGCGGGGATGGCGAAGCGCGTGCCGATCAGCCGCGCCTTGACCCGCGACTGGCCCGCCAGCCGGACCTCGATCAGCAGCCCGTCGCAGGCCCGGCCGCTGCAGGCGAGCGATGACGGCCCGGGCTTGGCGTCGCTGCTGATGGCTTGCGGCTGGCCAGACAGTCCCATCGCCAGCACCGGCACATCCTTGTCGAACCTCAGCGCGACCGTGTCGGCGCCGCCGCGATCGAGCGCCAGTCGGACGACGCGCCCATTGGCGCTGGCGACGCTCGACAACAAGCGGATCGCGGGCACCGGTATGTCGATCAAGGGTGCGTCGGTCACCCAGCGGTGACGCCCGTTATAGGCCATTTCGACATCGCCCCACCGGCCCATCCGCTTGACCGCGTCAGGCAGGGGCGATTGCTTGTTGGCAAACGTCCACAGCGACTTGCCGCTGACCTCGTCGCGGACATAGCTCAATGTCAGCCCGCCTGGTCGCTCGGCGCTGGTCCGCTCCATTGCCAGCGCTCCGCCCCAGAGCGCGAGCGCGGCAGCTGCGATCAGCGCCAGCGACGGGCGCGACCGCTCAGTTGGCATTGCCTCGACCAGCACCGGCAAGGCGGCGAGCGCGCCGAGCGGCGCGACCGCCCATAACGGCCCGTCGACCAGCAGCATCTCGATTTCGGCAAGCAATTCGGCGAACAGCAGCAACTGGACCAGTGCGGCGATCCAGAACAATGCCGTCGCCAACGCCGCCGTGCGCCGCTCGACTGCCATCGCCGCCAACGCGATGGCGGGGGAGGCGAGGAAAAAGATCGTCGCGCCCGGCAAAGCGAGGCTCGAGATTCCACCAAGCAAGCCGATCAGCAGCCAGCAGGCGACCCGCAGCCGTTCGCGGTCGATCGTCGCGGCCAGGCGCAGCAGCAACGCGGCCTCGATTGCCAGCAGGCTCGCATAGACTGCGAGATAAGCGACCAAGGGATGCGCCCGCCAATAATCGCCGGGCTGGACCAGGCCGACGATTTCGACCAGCACCGCCGTCCCAAGCATCGCGCCGACCGCCACCACCGCCAGCTTGCCGAGCGGCCGGCCCAGAGCCCCGCGGCGATACGCGACGAAGCCCGTGGCGACGAGGATTGCGAGCAAAAGCCCGGCGGCGACGAATAACGGCAAGGACACGAACCCGCGCCCGGCGATGTCGGTGAACACCAGCCGGTCTGCGTGGCCGCGCGCCGCTTTGGCCGCGACTACACGGGTCGCGCCCAATGTCTCGCTGCCGACGTGGTACAGGCTCGCCTGGTCGAGCGCGGCGACCGTATCGCCGGGGCTGTGATAGCGAGTTTCGTTGCCAATGATCGAATAGCTCAACGTCTTCCATCCGCGTTCCTGGAACACGGTGACGTCGGTCGTGTTGGGGATCAGATTGGCGAAGTCGGTGCTGACTGAATTGGCATATGGTCGCGTGGCCGCGCGCGCATAATCGCGAAGCGCCGGCCCGTTCGGGGTGTTGGTCTCGAACATGATCGCCGGCCCGGTTACCCCGCGGGTATCGACATTGATCAGCGAATCCACCTCGCGCGTCAGCGGGTCGTGCGCGACGAACGCCCGAGCGCCGTTGAGCCCGAACTCCTCGCCTTCGTTGAACAGGAAAGTCACCGGCTTCGACGGCGGCGAGGCGACCAGGTTGGCCGCCACTTCGATCAGCACCGCGACTCCAAGCCCGTCGTCCGACGCCCCCGGTCCGGTCGGCGTGCTGTCGTAATGCGCGTTGAGCAGCAGGCGCGGCCCACTCGCCGGGCCGATCGAGGCGACGACATTGCGAACCATCGCGCAACCGACGCCTCGCGATTTCGGCGTGATGTTGCAATCCATGTTCTCGCGGGTTTCGGGCTTGAGACCCGCGGCTTGCAACTCGGCGATCAACCGCTCGCGGACCAGATCATCGGCGGCGCTGTCAACCGGATGCGGCCGCTGGTCGCCGAGGATCCTCTCCAGCCGCCCGATCGCCCGCTGGGTATCGAACTCGCCGGCGGCAACTGCGTGCGGCGGCGCGGGCGGCGCGATCAGCGCGCCCTTCAGGGCGAAAGCCAGGAGCAGGCCGACAACCGCGATCAGCAGTCCAAGGTTCAAAGATCGAGTGCGCAAATTCAGTCCCCCGTGGCCCCGCAGGCGTTGACTTTGCAGCCTTCACTCCTAGGTGCAAGGCTTACATCAAGACACAGGTTGGGACGTACAGCATGGGCTATCGGGTCGTCGTGGTCGGCGCCACCGGCAATGTCGGACGCGAGATTTTGAACATCCTGGTCGAGCGGCAATTCCCGTTCGACGAAATCGCCGCGGTCGCGAGCTCGCGCTCGACCGGCGACATCATCGATCTGGGCGACAGCGGCAATGAATTGAAGGTCCACAATATCGAGCATTTCGATTTCACCGGCTGGGACATGGCGTTATTCGCCGCCGGCTCGGAAGTGGCGAGAATCTACGCGCCGATCGCCGCCGCCGCCGGGTGCACGGTAATCGACAATAGCTCGCTCTACCGAATGGACCCCGATGTCCCGCTGATCGTGCCAGAGGTCAATCCCGAGGCGATCGACGGCTATCGCGCCAAAAACATCATCGCCAACCCCAATTGTTCGACCGCGCAGATGGTCGTCGCATTGAAGCCGCTGCACGATGCGGCGCGGATCAAGCGGGTCGTCGTCGCCACTTACCAGTCGGTGTCGGGCGCGGGCAAAGCGGGAATGGACGAACTGTTCGAGCAGAGCCGCAACATTTTCGTCGGCGACTCCAATTCACCGGTCAAGTTCACCAAGCAGATCGCGTTCAACGTCATTCCCCATTGCGGCGACTTCCAGGACGATGGCGCGACCAGTGAGGAATGGAAGCTGGTGGTCGAGACCAAGAAGATTCTCGGCTCCAAGATCAAGGTCAGCGCGACTTGCGTCCGGGTCCCGGTGTTCGTCGGCCATTCGGAGGCGATCAACATCGAGTTCGAGGACGAGATGTCGGCGGCGCAGGCGCAGCGCATCCTGCGCGAGGCGCCGGGCATCATGCTGGTCGATAAGCGCGAGGATGGCGGCTACGTCACCCCGGTCGAATGCGTTGGCGAATACGCCACTTACGTCAGCCGGGTGCGCGAGGATCCGACGGTCGACAATGGCCTGTCGATCTGGGTGGTCAGCGACAACCTTCGCAAGGGCGCGGCGTTGAACGCGGTGCAGATCGCAGAGCTGCTCGGCCGCCGCCACCTCCAGAAAGCCGCCTAAGGCGCGTCGCCCCACTCGCGCAGCAGATTTTGCTGGATCACCAGCAGCCGGGCGTGCGCTGCGGGCTCGAGCCGCTCGCGCTCGGCGCGGGCGATCGCTCCCAATTCGGCCACCATGCCGCGTTTCGCCGGGTCTGCGATCCTGCTCTGGATGAACGTGAAAGCAGCCAACCGCTCGCCGCGGGTTACCGGCTCGACCTCGTGCACCATCGTCGCCGGATAGAGCAACGCTTGGCCGGCGGGCAGGCGGAACGCGGCCTTCACGTCGCCGTTATGGATCACCAGCGCGCCGCCGTTATAGCTTGCCGGATCGGCAAGGAAGATGGTGCAGGCCAAGTCGCCTCGGATCGTCGCGGCGCCAAGCTCGATAAAAGCATTGTCGCCATGCACGGCATAGCTCATCCCCGGCGCGTACCGGCTTAACAAGGGCGGCGCGATCGCCACTGGAAGCGCGAATTCGTTGAACACGGCATTGGACCGAAGCGCTTCGGCGAGCATCGCTCCGCTTTCGTCGCGAGCCGCCCCGGGTTCGAGCTGCTGGTTGTTCTTGCCTGGGTTGGTCGGGTTGGTAATCCGCCCGTCGACCCAAGTCGCCGCCCGCGTAATTTCGCTTAGGCGAACAATTTGATCGGCATTGAGCAACTCGAACAGTCGGTACATCGTTGGTGCCCCGGAGGATCGACTGGCGACCACCAAGCACAGTGCGCCGCCGGCCGCAAATCCCAAGGTCTTGCGGAGCGGCGCGCGCCGTCTAGTCTGGGCCGCAACCAAGGGAGCAAACCTATGCGTTCGTCGATCATGATTGCCATCGTGCCGCTGCTCGCCGCCTGCCAGCAGCCGGCCGCCCACCCGCCGGTTACCGAAGCCCAGGCGGAAAAGATCGCGCTCGATGCCGAGGCGAATTTCACCACCGGCGACCTCGGCAAGGTCATGGCCCAATATGCCGACAATGCGGTGATGATCGACGCCGCCAACCCGATGCCGAGCGCCGACCGCAAGGTGCAATCCGGCTGGGCGAAGAGTTTCGTCAGCATGAAACCGGCCGACTATCAGGTTACCGGGCGGCACATCCAGCTGATCGGCGGCGATGCGTTCGTCAGCTCGGGGGTCGAAAGCTTCACCGTCGAGGCCGGCGCCGCACGGCCCAAGGTCAGCGCCCGCTTCACCGACGTCTTCCAGCGCCAGAAAGACGGCAGTTGGAAGATCATCAGCGAGCATGTCTCGATGCCACCGACCCCGGCGACCGCGCAATGAGCGACAAGATGACCGGCGGCTGCGCCTGCGGACGGATCCGGTTCGAGGCGGCGATCGATGGCGACGAGGCCTATTTGTGCCACTGCCGGATGTGCCAGCGGGCGAGCGGCAATGTGTCGCTGGCGATGACGAACGTCGCGCAGGCCGATGTGCGGTGGAGCCACGAGCCCGACTGGTACGACAGTTCGGCCATTGCCCAGCGGCCGTTCTGCGCGGCGTGCGGGACGTCGCTCGGCTTCCGCTACAAGTCCGCTACCGACAAGATGGACCTGACCGTCGCCACATTCGACGACCCATCGCGGTTCAAGCCGACCAGCCACTTCGGCGCCGAGAGTATCCACGAAGCATGGCTCGACACCACCAGCCTGCCGCGCACCCGGTCTGACGAATATCGCAAGCTGGTCGATCGCTGGAAGGAAGCGGGCGAGGAGCCACGTTGATCGAGCCTGCGATCAACTACTGGAGCGCGTCGGACGGGGCCGGACTTGCGTACCGCGAGATGGGGGAGGGCCGCCCCGTTGTCCTGGCCCACGGGCTGTTTTCGGACGGGCTCACCAACTGGATCAAGTTCGGCGCCGCCGCTCGATTGGTCGACGCGGATTTCCGAGTCATCATGCCTGATCTTCGCGCGCATGGACTGAGCGACAAGCCGCATGATCCAGCGCTTTATTCGGACGGCATTCTCCGCCGCGACCTCACCGAATTGATCGCGCATCTGGGCCTCACCGATTACGACCTCGGCGGCTTCTCGCTCGGCTCGCGCACCGTCGTCCAGGCGGTCGGGGAGGGGCTCAAGCCGCGCCGCGCGATCCTCGCCGGGATGGGGCTCGAAGGGCTCAACGGCTGGCTCAAGCGCAAGCATTTCTTCCTCGACGCCATCGCAAACGTCGAGACATCGAGCCGCGGCGATCCGCACTGGCTGGCGATCCAGTTCATGAAGACCATGAAGGTCGACCTCGACGCCGCCAGATTGCTGCTCCCGACATTCACCGATGCGAAGCCCGAATGGCTCGCCGCATTCACCATGCCGACGCTCATCCTGTGCGGCACCGAGGACCAGGACAATGGCAGCGCCCTGCGGCTCGCCGAGGCGCTGCCGAACGCCACTTACGCACCGATCCCCGGCACCCACATGTCGAGCGTCACCAAGTCCGAATTCGGCGAAGCGATCGCGGCATTCCTTGCAGAGCCTTGACGATCGGGGTGCCCAGCGCGCATCCGCCAACCCACGCGAAAAACAAGACACTGACCCAGGATGAGGATCCCGCCCATGAAGATGCTTAGCCCCACCGTTTCCCTGCTCGCGCTGGCGCTTGCCAGCTGTGCCACCACGCCGCCGCCGGCGATGGCCGCGGACACGTCGATGGCGACCGACCAAGCGCCTATCGCGACCGCCGCGTCCGACTTCCCGCTGACCCTCGATGGCGCGCGCGCCTTCGTCGCCGCGGCGGAAAAGGACTTCGCCGAATTCGGCAACATTTCGCAGCAGGCGGCATGGGTCAACAACACCTACATCACTGATGATACCGACGCGCTCAACGCATACTTCGGCACAATCGGGACCGAGAAAGGGGTTAAATATGCCAGCCAGGCGGCGCGCTATTCGGCGATTCCGGGGCTAGATTACGACACCGCGCGCAAGCTCAACATCCTGCGCGGTGCGCTGACCCTGGCGGCACCGCAAACCCCCGGCGCGGCGGCCGAGCTCAACAATATCGCGACCAGTCTCAACTCTACTTACGGCAAAGGTCGTGCCTCGCTCCACGGCAAGGCGCTGACCGGCGACGATGTCGAAGCGATGATGGGCACCAACCGCAACCCGGCAGAGCTCGCCGAAATGTGGCGCACCTGGCACGAGAATGTCGGTCGCCCGATGAAGGGCGATTATGCGCGCATGGTGCAGATCGCCAACGCCGGCGCCAAGGATCTGGGCTATGCCGACACCGGCGCGATGTGGCGCAGCGGCTATGACATGACCCCCGAGCAATTTTCGGCAATGTACGACCGGTTGTGGGCGGAAGTGAAGCCGCTCTACGACCAGCTCCATTGTTACACGCGGACCAAGCTCAATCAGAAATATGGCGATGCCGTGCAGCCCACCTCGGGCCCGATCCGCGCCGATTTGCTGGGCAATATGTGGGCCCAGGAATGGGGCAATATCTACGACATCGTCGCGCCCAAGGGTGCCGGGGACATCGGCTATGATGTCGGCGATCTGCTGGTCAAGAAGGGCTATGATCCGGTCAAGATGTTCAAGGCCGGGGAGGGCTTTTACACATCACTCGGCCTCGCGCCCTTGCCCGCGACCTTCTGGACCCGCAGCCAGATCACCCGCCCGCGCGATCGCGAAGTGATCTGCCATGCCTCGGCGTGGGACGTCGATAACAAGGACGATCTGCGGATCAAGATGTGCACCAAGGTCAATGGCGACGACTTCGTCACCATCCATCACGAAATGGGCCACAATTATTACCAGCGCGCCTACAACAAATTGCCCTTTCTCTACCTCAACGGCGCCAATGACGGATTTCATGAGGCGATCGGCGATTTCATCGCTTTGTCGGTCACGCCCGAATATCTCACCCAGATCGGGCTGCTCGATAAATCGAAGGTTCCCTCGCCCGACAAGGACACCGGGCTGCTGCTCAAACAGGCGATGGACAAGGTCGCCTTCCTGCCGTTCGGCCTGCTGGTCGACAAGTGGCGCTGGGGGGTGTTCGACGGCTCGATCCAGCCCGCGCAATATGAGCAGGCCTGGGTCGACCTCAAGCGCCAGTATCAGGGCATCACCCCGCCGGTCGCGCGCGGCGCCGAAGATTTCGATCCCGGTGCCAAATATCACATCCCCGGCAACACGCCTTATGCGCGCTACTTCCTCGCGCGGCTGCTCCAGTTCCAATTCTACAAGGCGGCGTGCGACATGTCTGGTTGGAAGGGTCCGCTCCACCGCTGCAGCTTTTACGGCAACAAGATGGTCGGCGCGCGGCTGAACCAGATGCTGGCGATGGGCGCGTCCAAACCGTGGCCCGACGCGCTCGAGGCGTTCACCGGAAGCCGCGACATTTCGGGCAAGCCGATGCTTGAATATTTCGCCCCGCTCGACGCCTGGCTGCGCAAGCAGAACGCCGGGAAGCAGTGCGGCTGGTAAGCTGGCAAGGAAAAGGGGAACGGGCCTCGCGGCTCGCTCCCCTCAATTAGTCGCAATCGGCGGCGCTTAGTAGGAAACCGCGCCGAACTTGGTCTGCTGCTCGATCACCGGATCGGTCGGAAACTTTGTCGTCGGGCCGGTCTCTTTGAGGCTCAGTGCTTCCTCGGTGATCTGCGACTGGCTCTTGGCGCCGCTATCGAGTCCGTCGCGGATCTTCGCGACTTTTTCCTTGGCCATCGTCCCGGCGTCGGCCAGCCCGTCCTTGACCCGGTCGGTGGCCTCGGCGGCCTTGTCCTTGACGCTGGTCGCGACATCGTTGCTGAAGTCGGTGAAGCTCTTGCCGCTTTTCTTGAAGGCGAAGAAGCCGGCGGCCGCGGCGGCGATGGCGCTGACGACGCCCGTGGCGAATGCCGCGCTGGCATAAGGATTGCGCTTGATCGTCCGCTCGGTCGCGGCGACGACACCCGGATCGGCCTTGCGGCGAGCGGGTGCGCGAGTACGGGTGGTCGTGGGTTTCTTGGTGGTGGCCATGTTTTTACTCCTCACAATGGTGCGAGGGGGTAACGCGCGGCGGGCCTTAGTTGCTCCCGCCGCGCGTCGCATTTTATCCGCGCTTCGGCGCGTCCTACAGCTGGCCGAGCATGGTTTCGGCGCTCGAGGCCGAAAATTCGCCCGGTGCCTCGACATTCAATTGCTCGACCAGGCCGTCGTTGACGACCATCGAATAACGCTGGCTGCGCTTGCCCATGCCGAATTTCGATCCGTCCATGGTCAGGCCCAGCGCCTCGGCGAATTCGCCATTGCCGTCGGCCAGCATGACGATGTCCTCGCTGCCCTGCGTCTTGTTCCACGCACCCATCACGAACGCGTCGTTGACGCTGGTGCAGGCAATCTCGTCGACGCCCTTGGCGGTGAAGTCACCGGCCTTGTCGACATAGCCCGGCAAATGCCGCGCCGAGCAGGTCGGGGTGTAGGCCCCGGGAACCGCGAACAAAGCGATTTTCTTGCCCTTGAAATGTTCGGTCGTTGTGGTGGGCTGCGGCCCGTCGGGGGTGGCAATGCTCAACGGAACATCGGGAAGGCGGTCGCCGACCTTGATCGTCATGATATTCGTCTCCTTTTTTCGATGAACCGGCCTCTATCCCCCTCGTGTGACTCTGTGAAGGCTTGCCCGCCGCACCGCCCGGGCGCATCGTCGAACCGATGGATGTCCCGCGTTTTCTTTCCGGCAAGCTGTTGCTGGCGATGCCCGGCATGGCCGACCCGCGTTTCGATCGCGCGGTGATCGCAATGGCGGTGCATGACGACAATGGCGCGGTCGGGATCGGCATTGGCCACTTGCGCGCCGGGATCCGCTTTCGCGCCTTGTTGAAACAGCTTGAGGTTGATCCCGGCGAGGCGCCCGATTGCGTGGTCCACCACGGCGGTCCGGTCGAGCCCGGGCGCGGCTTCGTCCTCCACAGCGAAGATTGGGGCGGGCAGGACACGATCCGGGTGGTCGGTGCGAAACATGCGAGCTTTGCCATGACCGGGACGATCGACGTGCTGAAGGCGATCGCTGGCGGCCGCGGCCCAGCGCACTGGCTGATCGCCCTGGGCTATGCCGGCTGGGATGCGGGCCAGCTCGACCAGGAAATGACCCGCCACGGCTGGTTCGCCGCCGACGGCAGCCGCGGCTTGTTGTTCGATACCCCGACCGCCGACCGCTGGGACAAGGCCTTTCGCGCCGAGGGAATCGACCCCCGCCTGCTCGTCAGCGAGACCGGTGCGGCCTAGCCTCGCGAACATATAAAGAATTCTTTATATTTGCTTTTGGAGCCACTCTTGGCTAGGGGCGACGCGACCCCTCACCCTGGAGAAATGCCCCGTGGCCACGACCGCTGACACCCTGACCCGCGACTATATCGTCAAGGACATCGCGCTTGCCGATTTCGGTCGCAAGGAAATCGAGATTGCCGAAACCGAGATGCCCGGCCTGATGGCCCTGCGGCAGGAATTTGGCGCGTCGCAGCCTTTGAAGGGCGCGCGCATCGTCGGCTCGCTCCACATGACGATCCAGACCGCCGTCCTGATTGAGACTCTGACCGCGCTCGGCGCGACCGTCCGCTGGGCGTCGTGCAACATCTATTCAACCCAGGACCATGCCGCCGCGGCAATCGCCCGCTCGGGAGTCCCGGTGTTCGCCATCAAGGGCGAAACGCTCGAGGAATATTGGGACTATGTCGTGCGCATCTTCGACTGGTCGACCGAAACCGACCGCGACCAGACTTGCAACCTGATCCTCGACGATGGCGGCGATGCCACCATGTTCGCTTTGTGGGGCGCGCGCGTCGAAGCCGGCGAGAGCCTGTTCACCCCGTCGAACGAAGAAGAGGAAGTGTTCGCCGCGACCCTGACCCGCTTCCTCAAGGATCGCCCGGGCTACCTCACCGCGACCGTCGCCAACATCAAGGGCGTCTCGGAAGAGACTACTACCGGCGTTCACCGCCTGTATGAGCTATCGAAGGCGGGCAAGCTCCCGTTCCCGGCGATCAACGTCAACGACAGCGTCACCAAGTCGAAGTTCGATAACCTCTACGGCTGCAAGGAAAGCCTGGTCGACGCGATCCGCCGCGGGACCGACGTGATGCTCGCCGGCAAGGTCGCCTGCGTCGCCGGCTTCGGCGATGTCGGCAAGGGTTCGGCCGCGTCGCTTCGTAACGGCGGCGCTCGCGTGCTGGTCACCGAAGTCGATCCGATCTGCGCGTTGCAGGCGGCGATGGAGGGCTATGAAGTGGTGACGATGGAGGAGGCCGCGACCCGCGCCGACATTTTCGTCACCGCCACCGGCAACATGGACGTCATCACCGTCGATCATATGCGGGCGATGAAGAATATGGCGATCGTCTGCAACATCGGCCACTTCGACAGCGAGATCCAGATCGGCGGCCTCGCCAACATGAAGTGGGTCGAGATCAAGCCGCAGGTCGACGAGGTCGAATTCGCCGACGGCAAGAAACTGATCATCCTCAGCAAGGGACGCCTGGTCAACCTCGGCAATGCCACTGGCCACCCCAGCTTCGTGATGTCGGCCAGCTTCACCAACCAGACGCTCGCGCAGATCGAGCTGTGGACCAAGTCGGGGCAATATAAGAACGACGTCTACGTCCTTCCCAAGCATCTCGACGAGAAAGTCGCCGCGCTCCACCTCGACAAGTTGAGCGTCAAGCTGACCAGGCTTTCGGACAAGCAGGCCGCCTACATCGGCGTTCCCCAGACCGGCCCGTTCAAGCCCGATCACTACCGCTATTAAGTCTCGCTCGAGGCTCGAGACCAGGGCGGTGCGCTTGGCGGCGCGCCGCCCTTTTTCTTTGGGGCTTGCCGCCCTATGACCTTGCTCATGTCGGGCCCCGCCACATCCTAATGACGATCACGCCGTGGCTCGCGACCGTCATCATGCTGATCGCCGCTTTCTGGGTGGCGATCGCCGCCGCTTTGATGATCCTCGCCAGCCGCCGGATCAGCCGCGCCAATTCGCTGCTCGGCGGCGCTCGCTCGGTCGCTTCCTTGCTCCGCTCGGTCCCCGCCCGGCCATTGATCGTCCGCCCGGACGATGTGATAGAAACCGACAGCTTGCTCCAGCGCGACCTCGGCCTCGCCGAGATGCCGGCGGTGATCGACGATCTCTCGGAGGGCGGGCTGGGGATCGACCCCGCCGATCTCCAAGTGCTGAAAGCCGACGTCCGGTCGGCGGCGATCAGCGGCATTGGTATTTCTCGCCAGGTGCGAATCGCCGGGTCGGACCGCGCGGTCGAGGTGCGCGGCGGGCTCGCGCCGCCGCCTTATGCGCCCGGCACCTTGTTGCTGTGGCTGTTCGACGCCACCGGGGCGGAGGCCGAGCGGTTGAAGCTCGCCAACCAGCTCGGCCGCACCGAAGCCGCGCTCGACGCCTTGACCCACCTCATCGAAAGCGCGCCTTTCCCGATGTGGTATCGAGGGCCCGACATGACGTTGGGGCTGGTCAATTCGGCATTCGTCGCCGCAGTCGAGGCGCGCGACGCGGCCGAAGTCATCGCGCTCGGCAGCGAATTGATCGACAGTCCCGGCGACGAGGGCGCCCGGGCCGGCGCGGCTACCGCGCTCGAAGCCGGGCGGCCGTACATTCGCACCCAGCCCGCGACGATTGGCGGCGAGCGGCGGATGCTCAAGCTGGTCGATGTGCCGCTTCCGACCGGCGCGGTGGCGGGCTTCGCGATCGACATCCAGGATCTTGAGGATGCGCGGTTCGACCTTGCCCAGAACCTCCTCTCCCAGCGCGAACTCGCCGACCGGATGACCACCGCCGTCGCGCAATTCGATTCCGACCGCTCGCTGTCCTTCTTCAACCAGCCGTTCGCGACCATGACTCAGATCGACCCGGCGTGGCTCAATGAGACCCCCGAGTTCGATCGCTTGCTCGAACAGATGCGCGAGAATGGCCGGCTTCCCGAAGTGCGCGATTTCCCGGCGTGGAAGAACGAGCGGCGCAACTGGTTCCTGTCGCCCGACGAAGCCTTTACCGAGGATTGGATTCTCACCAACGGCGATCATTGGCGGGTCGTCGCCCAGCCATTGCCCGATGGCGGCCTGAGAATGATTTTCGAGGATCGCACCGAGCAGGTCCGGCTGTCCTCGGCACGCGACACCTTGCTCCGGGTGCGCACCGCGACCTTCGACAATCTGTTCGAGGCGATCAGCGTGTTCGCGTCCGATGGCCGCCTCTATTTGTGGAACCGCCGCTTCTGCCAGGTGTGGGATCTCGACGAGGAATGGCTGGCCGAGCATCCCCGGGTCGATGAACTGGTGCCGGCGATGGCCAAGAAACTGGTCAACCCGACCGCCGCGGCGCAGGTCCGCGAAATGGTCCGCGACACTACGACCGGGCGCCAGTCGGGCACCGGCAGGGTGTCGATGACCGACGGTCGCCACTTCGAATTCGCCGCGGTCCCTTTGCCCGACGGCAACGCATTGTTCACCATGGTCGATGTCACCGATTCGACCCGCATCGAAGCCGCGCTTCGCGAGCGCGCGACAGGGCTCGAGGAAGCCGACAAGATCAAGACCGACTTCGTCGCCGGCATGAGCTACGAATTACGCACCCCGCTGACCTCGATCGGCGGGTTCGCCGAAATGCTGTCGCAAGGCTATGCCGGCAAGCTCCCGCCCGCGGCGTCCGATTATGTCGACGCGATCCTCGAATCGGTCGAGCGGCTGGCCAAATTGATCGACGATGTGCTCGATCTCACGCAGGGCGATCGCACCGGGGTCGTCCTCGACCGCGAGCGGATCGACATGGCGGGGCTGTGCCGAACCGTCGCCGAATCGATCGAGCCGCGCGCCGCCGAGCGCAAGCAGAAGCTGACCATCGCGATCGACCCCTCGGCCGGGGTCGTTATCGGCGATGCCCGGCGGCTTCGCGAATCGCTTGAGCATGTGCTTCGCAACGCCGTTGCTTACTCGCCCAACAAGGGCCGGATCGAGCTTGCCGCGACCGGCGATGACGACGCCGTCACGATCACCGTCACCGACAATGGTCAGGGCATTGCGCCCGCCGACCAGCAGCAGGTGTTCACCCGCTTTCACCGCATCGGCGGGGTCGGCAAGGGCGATTCGGCGCTCGGCCTCGGCCTTCCCCTGACCCGCCAGTTCCTCGAGGCGCACGGCGGCACTGCGACCCTCGAATCGGCGGTCGGCAAGGGCACGCAGGTGACCCTTGTCATCCCCCGTGCGCCGCAATGATTCTCGCCGACGAAGCCGCCACCGCCGCGCTCGCCCGCGCGCTTACCGACCAGCTCAAGCCCGGCGACGTGATCGGCCTGTCGGGTGGTCTTGGCGCCGGAAAAACCACCCTTGTCAGGTACTTGCTAGCCGCTCTTGGCCACGAAGGCGAAGTTCCAAGCCCCAGTTTCGCGATCGTTCAACCCTATGACCATGTGATGCTCGGAGTGCTGCTCCATGCCGACCTTTACCGCATCGAAGATCCTTCCGAGCTCGCCGAGATTGGCCTCGATGCGGCGGGCGAGGAGGCGGTGCTGGTTGTCGAATGGCCCGAGCGCGCCGGTCCCGCCGCCTGGCCGCAAGCGCTCCGCCTGACGCTCGACATTACCGGCCCGGAGAGTCGCCGCTTGACAGCCCAAGTCCCGGCGGCATGGGAAGGGCGATGGCCACCGACCCCGTCCAGCCGATGATCCCGCCCGCCGGGCTCGATGCCTTCCTCGCCGGCTGCGGCTGGGCTGGGGCACGGGTCGAGCCGCTCGCCGGCGACGCGTCGTTCCGCCGCTATTTCCGGGTGATCGGGGAGGGGCGCCAGGCGGTGCTGATGGATGCTCCCCCGCCGCACGAGGATCCACGCCCGTTCATCGCGGTCGCCGAATGGCTCGGCACGGTCGGACTCACCGCGCCGCAAATCATCGCCCGCGATCTCGACCGCGGCCTGCTTCTGCTCGGCGACCTCGGCGACGACCGGCTGCGCGAATCGCTCGACGATGATCCGGCGCGCGAAGAGGAACTCTACCGCCTCGCCACCGACCTTCTTGTCCAGCTCCACGGCCACCCCCCCATGCCGGGCCTTCCGCCCCACGGCGTCGACCAGTGGCTCGACGAGCTGATGCTGTTTCCCGACTGGTACGCCCCGGCGCTCGGTCTCGACATCGACCGCGATTCGTACCGTGCCGCCTGGACCGAGCTGCTCGCCCCGGTCGCCGCCGACGGCCTCGGGCCGGTCACTGTCCTCCGCGATTATCATGCCGAAAATGTCATGCTTGTCGCCGGGCGGACAGGCGTCGCGCATCTCGGCCTGCTGGATTTCCAGGACGCGCTCGCCGGCCACCCGGCTTACGACCTCGCCAGCGTTCTCGAAGATGCTCGCCGCGACGTCCCGCCATCGCTCGAACGCGCGATGATCGACCGCTACGTCGCCGCCACCGGCACCGGCGCCACGTTCGAGCGCGCTTATTGGGCGCTCGCGGCGCAACGCAATACCCGCATCCTCGGGGTCTTCGTCCGGCTGTGGAAGCGCGACGGCAAGCCGCATTACCGCGCCTTCCAGCCGCGCATGTGGAGGCTGCTCGAACGCGACCTCGCCCAGCCGGGGCTTGAGCCGGTCCGCGCCTGGTTCGATGCCAACGTGCCCGCCGCCAAGCGCGCCGCCGCCTGGACCGACGCTCAATGACCGCCCGCCGCTCGCTCCGCCTGCGCCACGAGATCGCCGCCACCGTCCCCGACACGGCGATGGTCATGGCCGCCGGTCTCGGCAAAAGGATGCGACCGCTGACCGCGACCCGGCCCAAGCCGCTCGTCGAGCTCGCCGGCAAGCCGCTGATCGACCATGTGCTCGACCGGCTTCGCGCTGCCGGGGTCAGCAAGCTAGTGGTCAACGTCCATTATCTCGCCGATTCGCTCGAAGCCCATCTCGCCACCACGGCGACGGATTTCGAGGTTACGATTTCCGACGAGCGCGATCTGTTGCTCGAAACCGGCGGCGGCCTCGTTCAAGCCGCGCCGCTGATCGACTGCAATCCTTTCCTGGTCGTCAACAGTGACAATTACTGGATCGACGGCCCGGCCGACGGTCTCAAACTGCTCGCCAGCGGGTGGGACGACGAGCAAATGGACGCTTTGCTACTGCTCGTCCCCCAGGCGCGCGCCGGCAATCATCGCGGGCAGGGCGATTTTAGGATGGACCGCTTCGGCCGCCTATCGCGCCGCGCCCGCTCGCGGGTCGCGCCGTACGTTTTCACCGGCGTCCAGATGATCTCCAAGCGTCTGCTCGAAAGGGCGCCCGACGGTGCCTTTTCGACCAACATCTTGTGGGACCGGGCGATCCAGGCCGGCCGCTGTTACGGCCTGGTCCACCAGGGCCTGTGGTTCGATGTCGGCACCCCGCGCTCGATCCGCGATACCGAGGCGGCACTGGTCAATGGATGAGCGGAGCGCCGGACCTTCCGTCTTCTCCATCCCGGCGCACCGAAGCTTTGCCGACTCGCTCGCTGCGGGTTTGATCGCTCTTCGCGGGCGCGACCCGATGGCGCTTGCCGGCGGACGAATTCTGCTGCCCAACAATCGCGCGGTTCGAAGCGTGACCGAAGCGTTCGTCCGCGCCAGCGGCAGCGGCCTCGTCTTGCCGCGGCTGATCGCGATCGGCGATCCCGATCTCGACGACCGGATCGGCGGCGCGCTCGACGCGGCCGATGACGACGAGCTCATCCCCCGAGCGATCGATCCGCTGACCCGCCAGCTAGCGCTCGCTGCCATCGTCCGGCGCGGCGGCGAAAGCGCGGCCGAGGCGATGCGCCTCGCCGCCGACCTTGCGCGGACGCTCGACGCGCTAACCATCGAGGAAGTGCCGGCGTCGAAGCTGACAGAAGCGGGTGCGGAAACGACCGAGCTGGCGGGTCACTGGCAATTGTCGCTCGATCGGTTGCAGGCGATCATTACTGGCTGGCCCGCGGAGCTTGCCCGGCGTGGCGCGATCGACCTTACCGACCGCCGCAATCGCTTGCTCCGAGCCACCGCGCGGCGCTGGGCCGCCAAACCGCCGCCGGGCTTCACCATCGCTGCCGGGATCACCACCGCCGCGCCCGCGGTCGCCGCCTTGCTGCGTGCGGTTTTGCGGCTGCCCGATGGCGCGGTGGTGCTTCCCGCGCTCGCGCTGGCCGATGTGATGAGCGACGAGGAATGGGGTGCGCTCGGCCCCGATGACGAGGGGCGCGGGGAGGAAAGCCACCCGCAATATCATCTCAAATTGTTGCTCGAGCGTATCGACATCGCTCGCGGCGAGGTCACTCTGTGGCGCGGCGGCGGGCGAGCGGCCTCGCCGGCGGTGCGCGGGCGGGCGGTCGCCAACGCCATGACCGCCGCCGATTTCAGCGACAAATGGAGCCGCCTTGCGCCGCGCGAACGCCGCCTGACCGGGATCCGAGCCGCCGAGTTGGCCGACCCGGCGAGCGAGGCGATGGCGATCGCCATCGCGCTCCGCCAGGCGCTCGAAACCCCCGGCCAGACCGCCGCGCTCGTCACCCCCGACCGGATGCTCGCCGCGCGGGTATCGGCATTGCTCGGGCGCTGGGGGATCGCCGCCGACGACAGCGCCGGGCGACCGCTAAGCCAGGCCCCCGCAGGGACCTTGCTCCTCGCCATCGCCACCGCGGCGGCCGAGGCGATGGCCCCGGTCGCGGCGCTGACCTTGATCAAGCATCCGTTGGTCGGCGGGGAAGGCGGCGAACGCGCTGACTGGCTCGCCGCCGCCCGCTTGCTCGATCGATCGCTTCGCGGACCGCGTCCGCCCGCTGGCCTCGCCGGGCTGGATCGCCACTTCGCCGAGAACAAGGCCGACACGCCGTGGGCCGCGATCCGCCCCGCGCTCGAACCGATCGAGATGCTGCTTCGGGCCCCGCTCAGCCTGTCGGCCTTCGCCGCCCGTCTTCGCAGCGCTGCAACGACGCTCGCCGGGGATCGCGCCTGGTCCGGAACCGACGGGCGGATGGCCGCCGAGCTGATCGCCGAAATCGAGGCTGCGCCCGATGCCGCGACCATGTTGCTCGACGACCAGGAATGGGTGCCGTTGCTCCGCGACCTGCTCGATGCCCGACCGGTGCGTCCACCATATGGCGGGCACCCAAGGGTGTTCATCTGGGGGCTGCTCGAAGCGCGCCTGCAGCATGCCGATCTGATGATCCTCGGCGGCCTTAACGAAGGCGTATGGCCCGCGCTCCCGGCGCCCGACCCGTGGCTCGCACCGAAAATCCGCGCGGTGCTTGGCCTCCCCGGCCTCGATTTCCGGGTTGGCCTGGCGGCGCATGATTTTGCTTCGGCATTGGGCGCGCCCCGAGTCCTCATCACCCGCGCTCGCCGCGACTCCACGTCGCCGACCGTCGCCTCGCGGCTGTGGCTTCGGTTGATGGCGATGACCGGCGGCCTCGCCCGCGACCTCAAGCTCGAACGCTATGTCGCTGGAATCGACGATCCGGGCGAGCATCGCCCCGCCGTCCGCCCCGCGCCGAGCCCGCCCGCCGCCGAGCGCCCGCGCAAGATCTCGGTCACCCAGGTCGACCGGATGAAGGCCGATCCCTTCGCTTTCTACGCCAGCGCGATGCTCGGCCTCAACCGGCTCGATCCGGTCGATGCGGACCATAGCGCGGCGTGGAAAGGCAGCGCGGTGCATGAAGTGCTCGAGGATTGGCTGAGGGAAGCCGCATGCGATCCCGACGATCTGCTCGACCGCGCCCGCGCTTTGGTCGCGGGCGATGCGATCCACCCGATGCTTCGCGCCCTGTGGCAGCCGCGCTTACTCGAAGCGATCGAGTGGATCGCCGACCAGGAGCGCGCCAATCGCGCCGTCGGCCGAGTGCCGCTCGCCGCCGAAGCCAGGGGCGAGACCGAGCTTGGCGGGGTGGTCCTCCACGGCCGCGCCGACCGCATCGACCGGCTCGCCGACGGTCGCCTCGCGATCATCGATTACAAAACTGGCCAGCCGCCGCAGGCCAAGGCAGTCGACGCCGGTTTCGCGCTGCAATTGGGGCTGCTCGGGCTGATCGCCAGGGCTGGCGGGTTCGGCGATGCCAAGGGCGATCCGGGCGCGCACGAATATTGGTCGCTGGCGCGCGATGCCAAGGGCGGCTTCGGCCGCAAGTTCGCACCCGACGCCAAGATCGGCGCCGATGCCTTCCTCGACCATTCGCTGGCGCATTTCCTTGGCGCTGCGGCCGACTATCTGACCGGCGCCAAGCCGTTCACCGCCAAGCTCCACCCGGCTTTCGCGCCCTACGGCGATTATGATCAATTGATGCGGCTCGAGGAATGGTACGGCCGCGACTGATTATTTGCCGCGCTTGGGTTTCTTGACCTTCGAGGCATAGAGCAAAGCGGCGACGATCGCTGCCGACCCGATCCCGACCGCGACCCCGGCCTTGACCAATTTGGTCCGCCGTTCCCCGCTGTCGTCGTTCTGCTCGCTCATTCGTCGCTCTCCTGCTCTCTTAAAGCACTGATATTCGCCCGTCGCCGTCTTGGGAAGCCGGGGCGAGCTTGCTAGGGTTACACCATGTCGCGTCGCCTCAAACCGCTGGATGTGCTCGAAGGCGATCAGCGCCTTGCGGCCGATCCGTCGGCGCATGCCTCGCTGTCGGCCTCGGCTGGGACTGGCAAGACCCATGTCCTCACCGCCCGCGTGTTCCTGCTGCTGCTGCGCGGGGTTCGTCCCGAAAGCATCTTGTGCCTGACCTTCACCAAGGCCGGCGCGGCGGAAATGGCCAACCGAATCGGCGAGCGGCTCGCCGCCTGGGTGCGGATGCCTGATGCCGCCTTGCGCAAGGAATTGTTCGCGCTCGGCGAGGACACGTCCGAGCGGATGCTGGGACACGCCCGCCGCTTGTTCGCGCGCGTGCTCGAAGCGCCGGGCGGCTTGCGCATCCAGACGCTCCACGCCTTCGCCCAAACCCTGCTCGCCGCCTTTCCAGCCGAAGCCGGGATCGCGCCGGGGTTCCGCCCGATCGAAGGCCGCGTCGAGCAGGAACTCGCACGTCGGACACTGGCCGATCTCGTGGCTTCTGCCGAAACCAACAGCGATACCGGCCTCATCGCCGACATCCAGGCATTGTCGATGCGATTGGGCGAGGAGGGCGCGGTGTCCTATCTCGCCGCCTGCGCGCGGCGCGCCGACGCCTTCGCCGGCCTCGGCAATCGCGACCAGATCGAACCCAAGTTGCGCAACCTGGTCGGACTTCCGGCCGAAAACGTTGCCGATTTCCTGCACAATGCCTGCGCCGACGACAGTTTTGACTGCGCTCTTCTCCACGCCCTTGCAGCGACCAACGAAGCATGGGGAACGGTGACAGGAACTGGCTATGTAGACTCGATTCGAACCTGGCTCGCACTCGACCCCAAGGCTCGCTTCGACACACTCCACCTGGTCTCGAAAGTGGTCATGAAAGCCGACGGCGACCCCCGCGCCACGGCGAGCGGTCAGACAAAGGCAAACCCATCTTATCAGATACTTAGCGACGATGCCTATGCTGCCTTCGCATGGCTGACGACGATGAAGAGCGCCGCCAACCTCACTTCCATCCAGGCCGCTGGCCTGCGCGCCGGCCAGGCGTATGCCGCGGCCTACACCACCGCCAAGGAAACCGCTGGAGTCGCCGACTTTGGCGACCTGATTTCCTGGACCCGCCGCCTGCTCGAGACTCCGGGCATAGGCGATTGGGTGCGCTTCAAGCTCGACCGCCGGACCGACCACATCCTGGTCGACGAAGCCCAGGACACCAACGCCGACCAATGGGCGATCGTCAAAGCGCTGGCCGAGGAATATTTCACCGGCTCGAGCGAAACCGAGGGCCGCTGGCGGACCTTGTTCATGGTCGGCGATTTCAAGCAGGCGATTTTCCGCTTCCAGGGCACCGACCCTCAGGAATTCGAGAAGATGCGCCGCTTCACTCGCGACGCCGCCGCCTCGCTCGATGGCGCCGAGGAGCAAGCGCGCGAATTCCGTGAATTGTCGATCAACGCTTCGTTCCGCTCCTCGCCAGCGGTGCTCGGCCTGGTCGACGGAGTGATCGCCGAGGTCGGCTACGAGGCGATGGGCCTGCCCGATCGCCCCGCTCGCCACGAAGCGCATCACCGCCAACGCCCCGGTCGGGTCGAATGGTGGCCGGCCTTTTCGATCGACGACGAGGAAGGCGAGGAGGCCGGCGACGAAGGCTGGCTCGGTGAGAGCGAGCGGCGCTACGCAACCGACCTCGCACGCACGGTCCGGCAATGGATCGACGAGGGGCCGGTGCTGGCCAGCACGGGGCGGCCGCTCTCGGCGGGCGACGTGCTGATTCTGGTGCGCAGCCGCGGCGAGCTTGCGTCGCTGCTGGTTGCGCGCCTGTTCGCCGAGCGTGTTCCGGTCGCCGGGATCGACCGGCTCCACCTCCACCGCCCTTTGGCAGTGAAAGACCTGCTTGCCGCGGTGGGCTTCGCGGTCCAGCCGTTAGACGACCTCAATCTCGCCAATTTGCTGGTCTCGCCGCTGATCGGGTGGGACCAGGATCAATTGTATGCTGTCGCTAAGGGTCGCGGGAAGAAGTCGCTATGGTCGGCGCTGCTCGATCGCGGCGGCGAGATCGAGGAGACGCTCGGGTGGCTTCGATCCTTGCTGGCGATGGCCGATTACACCACCCCTGCAACGTTCCTCGAGACAATCCTGTCGGGCCCGCTCGATGGTCGCCGAAAGCTGCTCCGACGCCTCGGTCCAGAGGCGCGCGACCCGATCGAGGAATTGCTGTCGGCGGCGCTCGAGTTCGAACGCGATGACGTCAATTCGCTCGACCGATTCCTCGCCTGGTTCGGGAAGGGCGATGTCGAGATCAAGCGCGACCCTTCGGCGCCGGTCGATGCGGTGCGGGTGATGACCGTGCATGGCGCCAAGGGGCTTGAGGCGCCGGTCGTGATCCTTGCCGACGCCACCGCCGATCCAGCCAAGCTCGGCGCTTCCAACCCGCCGCTCGACTTCCCGGTCGATGACAAGAACGTTCCGCTGATCAGGCCGCGAAAGGCCGAGCGAATGTCGCCGTTCGAGGAACTGATCGCCGAGGAGGAGAAACTCGACCTCGCCGAGCATTGGCGGCTGCTCTACGTCGCGCTGACCCGGGCGCGCGAGCGGCTGGTCATCGCTGGAGTGCGGAAGAAGACTGCGGTGGCCGACAGCTGGCATGCGCGAGTCGAGCAGGCGATGATCGCGATCGGCGCGACCCGGGAGGGCGATGATGGACCCTTGCTGTTCGAAGCCAGGGGCGAGGCGCCGCGTGTCCGCACCCGGATCGATCGCCGTCCGCCGATCGTCCTGCCGCAATGGCTCGGCGAGCATGCCCCGCTCGAAGCTCGCCCGCCGCGGCCGCTGGCGCCGTCCGGTGGAGTCGAGGATCGAACCGCTTATCCGCCGCCCAAACCAGGTGAGATCGACGCCGCGCGTCGTGGCACCCTGCTGCATCTATTGTTCGAACGACTGCCCGGGGTCGCCCCCGAACAAAGGCTCGCCGCGGCCGATCGGTGGCTCGAACGGTCGGCGGGGGTCGATGACGTCGCACTGCGAGCATCATATGCGGCGACTGTTTGCGATATCTTGCTAAGCCCCTCGTTTAGTCAGCTTTTCGGGCCAGAATCACTCGCCGAAGCGCCGATCGCCGCGGCGCTGTATGACGGGCAAGTCGTGGCCGGGACGGTCGATCGGTTGCTGGTCGGACCCGAACGGGTGCAGGTGATCGATTTCAAGACCGGAATGAGCGTGCCCGCGAGCGAGGCCGACGTGCCGCCGGCGCACCGGGCGCAGATGAACGCCTACGTCGAGGCGCTTCGGGTGATTTTCCCGGGCCGCCGGGTCGATGCGGCGTTGCTTTACACGGCGGGTCCGAAAATCATCACGCTTGGCGGTTGAGCCAATCGGGCCGATCCCCCATATGGGCGTCAAATCAAAAGGAGTCGTTTTCATGGGAACGCGCAGCGTCACCGATCAGAGTTTCGCCCCCGATGTACTTGGCGCCGGCAAGCCAGTGCTGGTCGATTTCTGGGCCGAATGTTGCGGCCCGTGCCGGATGATCGCCCCGGCGCTGGAGGAAATCGCCGGTGAGATCGGCGACAAGGTCGATATCGTCAAACTCAACATCGACGAGAATCCCGACACACCGACGCGTTACGGGGTTCGCGGAATTCCGACCATGGTATTGTTCAACAACGGCAAGCCGGTCGCGCAAAAGGTCGGCGCCGCGCCGCGCAGCCAGATCCAGCAATGGCTCGAAGCTGAAATCGACTCGTCCGCCAAGCCGGGTGCGGCACTAGCTTGATCGATTGACGTCGGGCGGGGCGCTGCCTACATCGCGGCCCGTCCACGCCCGCGCGCGGGTGATGCGTACTCGCGCTTCCGCGCGACCGGGTTTTTGAGGAACAACAATGATCGCCGGACTGGCCAAAACGATCTTCGGATCGGCGAACGACCGCTATGTCGCCAAGCTCGGCAAGATCGTCGAGGCGATCAACTCGTTCGAACCGACGATCAGCGCGCTGACCGACGAAGAGCTTGCCGGTCAGACCGTGCTGTTCCGCAAGCGGCTCGCCGAGGGAACCAAGCTCGACGATTTGCTTCCCGAAGCCTTCGCCACGGTGCGTGAGGCGGCCAAGCGCACGCTCGGCCAGCGGCATTATGACGTGCAGATGATCGGCGGGATCGCGCTCCACCGGGGCGAGATCGCCGAGATGCGTACCGGCGAGGGCAAGACCCTGGTGGCGACTCTGGCGGTCTACCTCAACGCGCTACCCGGCAAGGGCGTCCACGTCGTCACGGTCAACGATTATCTCGCCAAGCGCGACGCCGACTGGATGGGGCAGATCTACCGCTTCCTCGGCCTTTCGGTCGGGGTGATCGTCCCCAATCTGATCGATCACCTGCGCCGCGACGCCTATAATGCCGACATCTCCTACGCGACCAACAACGAGCTTGGCTTCGACTATCTGCGCGACAATATGAAATACAACCGCGACCAGATGGTCCAGCGGGAATTCAATTTCGCCATCGTCGATGAGGTCGATTCGATTCTGATCGACGAGGCACGCACCCCGCTGATCATCTCCGGCCCGACCGACGACAAATCCGACCTCTACGTCGGGGTCGATGCCATCGTGAAGCAGTTCGTGCCTGAGGATTTCGAGGTCGATGAAAAGCAGAAATCGGTCGTGCTGACCGAGGAAGGCACCGAAAAGGCCGAGCGGATGCTCGAGGAAGCCGGGCTGATCGAGGGGCAGAACCTCTACGACATCAACAACACCCAGACGGTTCACCACCTCAACCAGTCGCTCAAGGCGAACAAGATGTTCAAGAAGGACATCGATTACATCGTCAAGGACGGCAAGATCGTCATAATCGACGAGTTTACCGGGCGGATGATGGACGGCCGGCGCTGGTCCGACGGGCTTCACCAGGCGGTCGAGGCCAAGGAAGGCGTGACGATCGAGCCCGAGAACCAGACCCTCGCCTCGATCACCTTCCAGAATTATTTCCGGATGTATCCCAAGCTTTCCGGAATGACCGGCACCGCGCTCACCGAAGCGCCCGAATTCTTCGACATCTACAAGATGAATGTCGTGTCGATCCCGACCAACGTTGACGTCCTGCGGATCGACGAGGACGATGAATTCTACAAGAATATCACCGACAAGTTCAGCGCCATCGCCAAGGAAATCCGCAAGCGGCAGGACATGGGCCAGCCGGTCCTGGTCGGCACCGTCAGCATCGAGAAATCGGAAATGCTGAGCGAATATCTCGAGCAGGAAAAAATTCGCCACGAAGTCTTGAACGCGCGCTTCCACGAAAGCGAGGCGCATATCGTTGCCCAAGCCGGGCGAATGGGCGCGGTGACCATCGCCACCAACATGGCCGGCCGCGGCACCGACATCCAATTGGGCGGCAATATCGACTTTCTCATCGAGGACGAATTGAAGGACACGCCCGACGGTCCCGAACGCGATTCCGCGATCGAGCGGATCAAGGGTGAGGTCGCGGCCGAGAAGGCGCGCGTGCTCGACGCCGGCGGGCTGTTCGTACTCGGCACCGAACGCCATGAAAGCCGCCGCATCGACAATCAGCTGCGCGGCCGCTCGGGCCGCCAGGGCGATCCCGGCCTGTCGCGCTTCTACCTCAGCCTTGACGACGACCTGCTTCGAATCTTCGGCCCGCAGACCGCTTTTGCCCGGCTGATGAACAAGAATCTCGAAGATGGCGAAGCGATCGTTTCGCCGTGGATTTCGAAGGCGATCGAGACGGCGCAGCGCAAGGTTGAGGCGCGCAATTACGACATCCGCAAACAGGTTGTCGAATTCGACGATGTGATGAACGACCAGCGCAAGGTGATTTACGAGCAGCGCGCCGAGATCATGGATGCGGACCATGTCAGCGACGTGATCGAGGATTTCCGCGCCGAAACCATCACCTCGCTGGTCGCCGCCAGTTGCCCGCCCGGGACCTATCCCGAGCAATGGGACGTGGCCGGCCTCAAGGAGGGCGTCGATGATCTCCTCGGCCTCCAGCCGCCGATCGACAGCTGGTTGCAGGAAGAATCGGTCGAGCAGGATCTGATCGCCGGGCGCCTCCAGGGGTTGGCCGACCAGGTGATGGCGGAGAAGGTCCAGGGTGCTGACATGGAGCGCTGGATCGACGTCGAAAAGCAGATCTTGATCCAGACGCTCGACCATCACTGGAAGGAGCATCTGGCGACACTCGACGCGCTGCGCACCGTCATCCATCTGCGCAGCTTCGCCCAGAAGAAGCCGATCGACGAATATAAGCAGGAAGCGTTCATGCTGTTTGAGCGGCTGCTGGTCGCGATCCGCGAGGAAGTCACCAAGACGCTGATGCGCGCTCAGGTCCAGCTCAACGATCCCGCGCCCGCGCCGGGCCTACCCGACTTCATCACCAGCCATTTCGACCCGCTGTCGGGCGATGACGACAGCTTCGACCGCGATAGCGGGCCGGCGATGTTCGCACCCCAGCTGCAGGCGCCGCTGCCCGACTGGCCCGAAGGAGCGCTTGAGCCCGAAAGCCGCAACTCGCTTTGCCCGTGCGGGTCGGGCCGCAAATATAAGCATTGCCACGGCGCGCTCGCGTAAGGCGTGGCGGCGATGATCGACCGGACCGAGCTTCGCCGGGCATATCGACCCGATGAGGACAGGCTGGTTGCCGAGCGACTGGCTCAGGCCGAACTGACCAAGGCCGAGGCGTCCGAGGCGGCAGCGCTGGCGCGATCGCTGTCGAAAGCGGTGCGCGGTCACAAACCGGCCGGGATCGACGCCTTCATGGCCGCCTATGACCTCGGCAGCGACGAAGGCATTGCCCTGATGTGCCTCGCCGAGGCGTTGCTTCGGATTCCCGACGCGGGGACCGCCGACGACCTCATCGCCGATAAATTGTCGGGCCCCGACTGGGCCGAGAAACTGGGCGATTCCAAATCTACCTTCGTCAACGCCGCGACCTTTTCCCTGCTGTTGACCGGCAAGGTGCTCGAGGAAGCCAACGACCGCTCGCCCAGCTGGCGAGCCGCGCTTGGCCGGGCGGTCGGGCGGCTCGGCGAGCCGGTGATCCGTACCGCGGTCAGCCAGGGGATGAAAATTCTCGGCAAGCAATTCGTCTTCGGACGGACGATCGAGGAAGCGCTCAAACGCGCCGGGCCGGAGCGCAAGGCGGGCCAGGAGCATAGCTTCGACATGCTCGGCGAGGCGGCGCGGACCCATGCCGACGCCGCGCGATATGCCAAATCCTATAGCGACGCGCTCGATGCGATTGCCGGGGCGGCGAGCGGCGGATTTCGCGCCTCGCCGGGGATTTCGGTCAAATTATCGGCGCTCCACCCGCGTTACGAGTGGAACCACGCCGACGAGGTCAAGGCGGCGATCCTGCCGGTGCTTCGATCGCTGGCGATGAAGGCTAGCCAGGCCGACGTCCACTTCACCATCGACGCCGAGGAAGCCGACCGGCTCGAACTGTCGCTCGACATCATCGAAGCGCTGGTGGCGGATGATGCATTGTTTGCAAACGGTTGGGGCGGCTTCGGGCTGGCGCTTCAGGCGTATCAGAAGCGCGCGGTGCCGCTGTGCGACTGGGTCGCGACGCTGGCGCGCAAGCACGGCCGAACGCTGATGGTCCGGCTGGTAAAAGGCGCCTACTGGGACACCGAGATCAAGGCCGCGCAAGTCGCCGGGCTCGACGATTATCCGGTGTGGACTCGCAAGGTGGCGACCGACGTCAGCTACCTCGCTTGCGCCAAGCGACTGCTCGCCGCGAGCGACTGCATCTATCCCGCGTTCGCCACGCACAATGCCAACACCATCGGCGCGGTAAAGGCGCTGGCCGGCGATACCCTGTTCGAATTCCAGCGGCTCCACGGGATGGGCGAGGGGCTGTACGAGGAACTCGCCAGACTCGAGGCCGGAATCGGTGAGCCGCGTACCCCAGTGCGGATTTATGCCCCGGTCGGCACCCATAAGGAATTGCTCGCGTATCTTGTTCGGCGGCTGCTCGAAAATGGCGCCAATTCGTCGTTTGTCAATCGAATCGCCGACGAGGATGTACCGCTCGACGCCCTGGTTCGCGATCCCGTGGCGGAGCTCGCCGACCTCGATCCCAAGCGCAATCCGGCGATTCCCTTGCCCAATGCGATTTTTGGCGCGGGGCGAAAGAATAGCGCCGGGCTCGACCTCAGCGATCCCCTGCTTCGCGATCCCTTGCTCAAGCGGCTCGATGCGCTCGACGGGCAGTTGTGGAACGCCGCGCCGACCCTTGGCGGGAACGGCAAGGCCAAGCCGGTAGTCGCGCCTTATGATCGCAGCGAAGTGATCGGCAAGGTGATCGACGCCAGTGTGGCCGAGGTCGATACCGCGGTTCGCGCCGCCTCCGCCGCCCAACCGGCGTGGAACGCGCTGGGCGGAGGCGCGCGCGCGGCGTTGCTCGACAAAGCGGCGGACCGGTTCGAGGCCGAGCGCGAGCGGCTGTTCTCGTTGTGCATCCGCGAGGCTGGCAAGACCCTGCTCGATGCGGTGCTCGAAGTACGCGAGGCGGTCGATTTCCTGCGCTATTATGCGGCCGAGGCGCGGCGCCAGTTCACCACACCCACCATCCTGCCCGGACCGACCGGCGAACTGAACCAGCTGAGCCTTCACGGGCGCGGGGTATTCGCCTGCATCTCGCCATGGAACTTCCCGCTGGCGATCTTCATTGGCCCGGTCGCGGCGGCGTTGGCGGCAGGCAATGCGGCGATCGCCAAGCCGGCCGAACAGACTCCGTTGATCGGCGCGCTGGCGATCGAGCTGATGCATCAAGCGGGGATCCCGCGCGCCGTCGTCCAGATCCTTCCCGGCGGCGGCACGGTCGGCGCCGCGCTGACCGCGCACCCGCTGATCGCCGGCGTGGCCTTCACCGGATCGACCGACACCGCGCGGGCAATCAACCGCGGCCTCGCGGAGCGCGACGGGCCGATCATCCCGCTGATCGCCGAGACCGGCGGCCAGAATGCGATGATCGTCGACAGTTCCGCCTTGCCCGAACAAGTCACCCGCGACGTCGTCGCCTCGAGCTTCCAGAGCGCCGGACAGCGCTGCTCGGCACTGCGCGTCCTGTTCCTCCAGGACGATGTCGCCGAAGCAATGCTGGCGATGATCAAGGGCGCGATGGAAGCGCTCACCGTCGGTGACCCGCGCGATCTCGCCACCGATCTCGGGCCGGTGATCGATGCCGAGGCGAAGTGCGCGCTCGATGTCCATGCCAAGGCGATGGCCAAGACCGCGCGGCCGATCGCCCGCCTCGATCTTCCCAGCTCAGCCGCCAAGGGCAGTTTCGTCGCCCCGGCGATCTTCGAGATTGGCTCGCTGGCCGACCTCACCCAGGAGAATTTCGGACCGATCCTGCATGTCATCCGGTGGAAGAGCGGCGAGCTCGACCGCGTCATCGACCAGATAAACGCCAGCGGGTTCGGGCTTACCCTGGGCCTGCAAAGCCGGATCGATTCGGTCCGCGAACTGGTCGAGGCCAAAGCCCGGGTCGGCAACATCTACGTCAACCGCAACCAGATCGGCGCGGTGGTCGAAAGCCAACCGTTCGGCGGCGAGGGGTTGAGCGGCACCGGACCCAAGGCTGGCGGCCCGCATTACGTCGCCCGCTTTGCCACCGAGCGGGTGACCTGCATCGACACCACGGCAGCGGGCGGCAATGCGTCTTTAATGGCGGCGATCGACGGCTAAATAGTCGAGGTCACGGGGAGCGAGTTGCCACAATGGCGTTGCGATCCGGGTCGTGGCGCTGGAAAAGCTCCGGGCGAAGCAGTCGAGCTGCTTGCGTAACTTGGCATCGGCGAGCTGAAGGCGCATCTGGGCAACCAGTTCGCTGAAGGTCGCATATTCGCCGAGTCTCGGTTCCTCGCGGAACGCCATCGACCAGCCAGTGAAACTTCTCGCGACAATGTCGCGGTCGACCAGCACGGTCATTCCAACATGGCGATCGTCGCCTCGCAGCCGCCCGACCAGCTGCGTGATCGCGTGCGCCGGACCCTCGATCACTTGCAGGTAACGGTGACCGCCCGCGACCAGCAGACCGGTGATCTTGTGGCGCAAATTCTGATTGCGCGACACGGCGACGATTCCGGCCACGGTAATCGCATCCTGTCGCTCCGCTGCAGTACTGAAATAAACGAGCTGGCGCACTTGCTCTCTCCGATCGAAAAGCGGGAGATAGCAGCGGCTTTACTGACGAAACTTTGCGCTTGGCGCCATAATGGACGCGGGGTCGGAGCGGGCCGGGCCGATGTGGAAGTAAATGGCTCCCCGAGTTCGATTCGAACGAACGACCAAGTGATTAACAGTCACCTACTCTACCGCTGAGCTATCGGGGAGCGGTCCAAAGCGGACGCCCGCGCCTATGACGCAGCGAAATGCGATTCGCAACCCTCAAGTGGTGAATTGCTCCATCGCGATGCGCTCGTCGAGCGCATGCTCGGGATCGAACAGCAGGGTCAAAGATCGCTCGCGATCGAGCGTGACGTCGACCTGGGTGACGTCGCGCACTTCGAACTGATCGGCGACCGCCGACACCGGCCGATTGACCGCTTCCAATACCCTCAGGCCGACCGACACGTCGTCGGGCAGGATCGCACCGGTCCAGCGGCGCGGGCGGAACGGCGCGATCGGGGTCAGCGCGAGCATCTTGGCGGCAAGCGGAAGGATCGGTCCGCGCGCCGAGAAATTGTAGGCGGTCGAGCCGGCGGGGGTGGCCACGAGAACACCGTCGCACACCAGTTCGGGCATCACCACGCGGCCCGACACCGACAATTCGATCTTCGCCGTCTGGCGGGTTTCGCGAAGCAGCGAGACCTCGTTGATCGCCGGATGGGTGAATATCTCGCCGGTGATCGTCGTGGCGCGCATCGCCAGCGGCGCCACCCGAATCGCCTTGGCCTGCGCGATTCGCGCGGCGAGCCCGTCCAGCCGCCAGTCGTTCATCAGGAAGCCGACGGTGCCCCGATTCATTCCGAACAGGGGCTTGGAATCGCCTTTCTCGAGCATCTTGTGGAGCGTCTGCAGCATGAAGCCGTCGCCGCCGATCACCACCAGCGACCGGGCGTCGTCGGAATCGGCCCATTGATAGCGGCGGCGGAGCGACTTTTCAGCGGCCTGCGCGGCGTCAGTCGGGGAGGCGAGCAGGCCGATCCCCGACCCGGCGAGGTCGCGGTCGCTCGGGGCGGGCCGTGGGGTCTCGGCAGTCACGGCTCGCACCATAGGCATTTCGCTGGCGAGCGCCACTGTCCCGTTACGGGGCGCGGGCGAGCAGGGCGTAGGGAGCGGGCGGGCAAACGCGTAAAGGCGCGGGACAATGGAGTGGCGTGGCAATGAGAAGCAGTAGGCAATCAGACCGGATCGAGCAGCCGCTTGTGGTGGTTCGCGACAGTGCGCTGGAACGCGCCATCGCCGATGACGCGATCGAGCTTCTGTTCCAGCCGCAGAGCGAGCCGTGCACCGGCCTGGTTGAGGGCGCTGAGGCGCTTGCCCGCTGGTCGGGGGCGGAAACGACCGAGGAGTTATTCGAGCGCGCAGCGGCAGTCGGGCTGACCGAACGGCTGTCACGCCATATCCAGCGCAAGGCAGTGGGGATGGCGAGCAAGTGGCGGGGGCCGCTCGCGGGGCTTCGACTGTCGCTCAACCTGGTGCCCGAGGATCTGGCGCGCGAAGGCTATGATGACTGGCTGGTCGATGAACTGGCCGCGGCAGGGTTCGACCCGAAGCGGCTGACGCTGGAGATTACCGAGAGCAGCCTGGTGATCGACCGGGTCATCGTCTCGACTCGTCTGGCGCGGCTGCGAGCACTCGGGATCGAGATTGCGATCGACGATTTCGGGACGGGTTATGCCAATCTGGCCTATCTGACCTCGCTCCCGCTCGACACGCTCAAGATCGACCGCGGGCTGATTGCCGACCTGGTTGGAGGAAGCCGCGACCGGATCGTGGTGAAAGCGATGATCGGAATGGCGCACGAGCTTGGTTTGAAAGTCGTAATCGAAGGCGTCGAGACCGCTGCCCAGCTGGCGCTGGTCGCTGGCTGGGGCTGCGACCTCTACCAAGGGTTCCTGACCGCTGGGGCAATGAACGAAGCCGAACTGGGGCGCTTCGTCGCCGCAAGCCGCACCGAGCAAGCGGCTTAGGCCAGCTCCGGTACCTTGCTCGCGGCTAGCACTCGCGCCAGGCCGCGCGAGATTTGCAGTGCGCCGTTCAGCCTCGCGTCGCCGGTCGGCCAATCACGGTTGACCACCAACTTGCTGTCGGGGCGAAGCCGAGCCGCACCCTTGAATCGTTCGACATAGGCCAGCAGCCCGACGAGGTCGGGAAATCCGCGGTCGATGAACGTCACCACCGCGCCCTTGGCGCCGACATCGAGCTTGGCGATGCACGCTGCACGGCAATTGATCTTGGTTTCGACGATGGTCAGCAAATTCTTGGTCTCCTCGGGCAATTTGCCGAACCGGTCGATCATCTCGGCGGCGAATTCGTCGACCCCGGCGCGATCCTCGAGCTCGCCCAAGCGGCGGTAAAGCCCCATCCGAAGGTCGAGATCGGGGACGTAAAGCTCGGGGATGAGGATCGGCGCTTCGACATTGATCTGCGGCGCATATTCCTCGCGCCGCTGAGCGCCGCCCGATTTCTGCTCGAGAATTTCCTCCTCGAGCATCGCTTGATAGAGTTCGAACCCCACCTCCTTGATGTGGCCCGACTGTTCGTCGCCAAGCAGGTTTCCGGCGCCGCGAATATCGAGGTCGTGGCTGGCGAGCTGGAAGCCCGCGCCGAGGCTATCGAGATTGGCCAGCACCTGGAGGCGTTTTTGCGCGCTTTCGGTCATCTGGCGGTCGGGAGCGGTGGTCAGGTAAGCGTAGGCGCGGGTCTTGGATCGCCCGACCCGGCCACGCAGTTGGTACAGCTGGGCGAGGCCAAAGCGGTCGGCGCGGTGGACGATCAGCGTGTTGGCCGAGGGAATGTCGAGCCCGCTCTCGATGATCGTGGTCGACAGCAAGGCGTCATATTTGCGGTCGTAGAAAGCGCTCATCCGCTCCTCGACCTCGCCCGCCGCCATCTGGCCGTGGGCGGTGATCGATTTGACCTCGGGAACTTCCTCGCGGAGCCATTCCTCCATGTCGGCGAGGTCGGCGATTCGCGGCACGACGACGAAGCTCTGCCCGCCGCGATAATGTTCGCGCAGCAGCGCCTCGCGGACGACCACCGGGTCCCACGGCGCGACATAAGTGCGAACCGCCAGCCGATCGACCGGCGGGGTCTGGATGACCGACAATTCGCGCAAGCCCGACATCGCCATCTGCAGCGTGCGCGGGATCGGGGTGGCGGTCAGCGTCAGCACGTGGACGTCGGCACGAAGCGCTTTCAGCCGTTCCTTGTGTGCCACCCCGAAATGCTGCTCCTCATCGACAATGACGAGCCCCAACTTCTTGAACTTGATCGATTTGGCGAGCAGCGCGTGGGTTCCGATAACGATGTCGACCGTCCCATTTTCGAGACCTTCGCGAGTGCGCTTGGCCTCGGCCGCCGGGACCAGTCGCGACAGTCGCCCGATCTCGATCGGGAAGCCGTGGAAGCGGTCGACGAAATTCTTGTAATGCTGGCGCGCCAGCAGGGTCGTCGGCCCGATCAACGCGACCTGGAAGCCGGCCATCGCCGCGACGAACGCCGCGCGAAGCGCGACCTCGGTCTTGCCGAAGCCGACATCGCCGCACACCAGACGGTCCATCGGCTTGCCCGCCGCCAAATCGTCGAGCACGTCGCGGATCGCGCGGTCCTGGTCGTCGGTTTCCTCATAGGGGAAGCGGTCGACGAATTGCGGGTAAGCCGCGTCGGTCTCGACGATCTTGCCGGGGCGGGTGGCGCGGACCGCGGCGGTCTTGATGAGCTCGCCAGCGATCTCGCGGATACGCTCCTTCATCCGGCTCTTGCGGCGCTGCCACGCCTCGCCGCCCAGCCGGTCGAGCGTGGCGCGCTCGCTGTCCGACCCGTAGCGCGACAGCACGTCGATATTCTCGACCGGGACGTAGAGCTTGTCGCCCCCGGCATAGCTCAGCGCCACGCAATCGTGCGGGGCCTTGCCGACCATCACCGAGGTCAGCCCTTCGTAGCGGGCGATGCCGTGATCGGAATGCACCACTAGGTCGCCGGGTGACAGCGCGGCCAGCTCGGCGAGAAAGGCGTCGGCCGACTTGCGGCGCTTCTTGCGCCGGACCAGCCGGTCGCCGAGCATGTCCTGCTCGGTCAGCACCGCAACGTCGGGCGCTGTAAAGCCGTGGTCGAGCGGAAGGACGATCAATGCCGCTGCAGACGTCGAGCCGAGCGCGTCCTGCCACGTCGCGACCTGCTTGAGGCTGGTCAGGCCATGATCGCCAAGCAGTCCGGCAAGTCGCTCACGCGAGCCAGCACTATAGCTCGCGAAAATGACTTTCTTATTGTCTTTCCGTAGCTTGGCGGCATGAGCGACGACGGCTTCGTAGACGTTGGCATTCTGCGACCGTTCGGGCGCGAAGTCGCGCGGGCCATCGACCGCGAAGTCGATCACCTTGTCGCTGGCGCGCTCGGGGAAGGGGGTGGCGAGGTGGATCGCCCGATCGGCGCCCGCCGCCTGCCATTCCTTCCGGCTGAGGTAGAGCGCGGAGGGCGAAAGCGGGCGGTAACTCCCCGGATCGGACACCATTGCCCGCTCGCGATTGGCGAAATAATCCTCGATCGCCTCGGCGCGGCTGTCGAGCGCGCCATCGGCGCCCGAATCGCGAAGCACGATGTCATGCTCCCCCAGATGGTCGAACAGGCTCGCCAGCCGCTCCTCGAACAGCGGCAGCCAATGCTCCATCCCTGCCAGTCGTCGCCCGTCGCTGATCGCCTGATAGAGCGGATCGCCGGTGGCGTTGGCGCCGAATTTCTCGCGATAGCTGGCGCGGAAGCGTTTGATGCTGTCCTCGTCGAGCAATGCCTCGCTCGCCGGCATCAAAGTGAACGCTTCGGCCTTGCCGGTCGATTTCTGGTCGGCGGGATCGAAGTGGCGCATCGTTTCGATCTCGTCGCCGAAGAAATCGAGCCGGATCGCCTGGCGAGCGCCGGCCGGGAACAGGTCGACGATCGATCCGCGCACCGCATATTCGCCCGCGTCATGAACCGAATCGCTGCGCTGATAGCCATTGGCCTGGAGCAGGTCAGCCAGCCGGTCGCGCTCGATCGCGACGCCCTCGGACAGGCGTCGGGTAAACTGGCGAATTCGAAACGGGGTCAGCACGCGCTGGGTCGCGGCATTGATCGTCGTCACCAGCACCTGCGGCGCCTTGAGCGGCAACTGTAGCGAATGAAGCGTCGCCATCCGCTCGGCCATCACCCGCAGTGCAGGCGACGCGCGATCGTAAGGCAGGCAGTCCCACGCCGGGAATCCAAGCACCTCGACCTCAGGCGCGAACGATCCGATGGTGTCCGTAAGGGCGCGCATTGCCGCTTCGTCGGCGGCGATGATCACCAGCCGGCGGTTGCTACCCGCGCCATAAGCCGCGCGCGCCAAATCCGCAGCAAGCCACGGCAGGAAGCCGGTCGGCGCCCGCGCTAGTGTCAGCGGCGCCGACGCCTTGAGGATTCGGGCGAGCGGTTCGTTCACTTGGCGATCTTGATGAAATCGAGTTGGCAAAAGGCGTCCATCATCGGCCCCTCGAACTGCACTGGCACCGGAAGCGTTCCGATTCCCCAGGCCATGATGTCGACATCCTGCTCGGCGAGCAGCGCTCCGAACCAATCGCGCTCCTGCGCATCCCACTGCTGATGGTGAGCATCGAAGAAACCGCCGATCATCATGTCGGCTTCGCGCGTGCCGCGGTGCCACGCCCGCCATTTGAGCGCTCGAAGCTGGTCGTCCATTTGCTCGTCGCTCCACGCGCTAATAGCCCTCCGGCGTTTCTCGCCGCGGGTCTCACCGCGCCCATGTAGGCAGGCAATCGGCTTGGCGCTAGGGTGCGGGCGATGAGCAGGGAGACATACAGCAAACAAGCGGCGCGCGCGGCATATGGGTGGGGCGCCGAGCGAAACTGGCACGACGCGCTTGCGCTGATCGCCGAGGCGGCGCGGGCGGGGGAGCCGGATGCCGAGCGCCAGCTTGCGCTCGTCACCCAAGCGCCGATCGTCGACTTGCTCCAGCCGCCAACTCCTGAGCGTCAGTCCTCAATATCGCGGATTGGAGTCGCGCGCGGGTTCGCTCCGCCGGGCTTTTCCGAATGGCTGATCGACCGCGCTAAGGACCGGCTCGAGCTTGCCTCGGTGAATGACGTCAGCGGGGAGGCTGTGCGAACCGCCCGGACCGCTGCCTTCGGCCCGCAGCAGCGCGACCTAGTGCTGGCCATCGTGCAGCAGCGCGCGGCGCGGATGAGCGGGGCGAAGATCGAGCTTCATGAGCCGCCCAATGTGATCAGCTACCAGCCCGGGCAGGAATATCGGCTGCACGTTGACTTCATCGAGCCTTCAGTCACGGAATTCCAGGCGGAATTGCAGCAGCTTGGCCAGCGGAGCGCAACTATCGTCACCTATCTCAACGATGATTTCGACGGAGCGGAAACCTTTTTCCCAGATGCCGGGGTGAAGTTTCGCGGGTCACCCGGCGATGCGATCATCTTCTCCAACCTGCTCCCCGACGGAACGCCCGATTATAACAGCGGCCATTGCGCATTGCCGCCGACTCGCGGGCGCAAATGGGTGCTGTCGCAATGGATACGCACCCAGCCCTATCCCTATTCGGCTGAGGCTCTGGCTTGAATGCGGCCCGACATCCTCAATCCCCTGTTCGCCGAGGTCGAGGCGCTGCCCGGGGTCGGACCGTCGGTCGCCAAGGGGTTGGCCAAGCTCGGGCTGACCCGCGCGGTCGACCTCGCCTTCCATTTGCCGACCGGAACGATCGAGCGGGTCGAGGCCAAGACCGCGAGCGGGGCCTTACTAGGACGGATCGTGGTCCTTGGAGTCACTCCATTCGACCTTCGCGCCGGGTCGGGCCGGGCGCCGCTACGGATCTTCGCCAGCGACAGCGAAGGCAACACCATCACGCTGACTTTCTTCAACAATCCCGGCTGGGCAAAGAAGCAATTGCCGTTGGGTGAAGCGCGCGTGGTAGTCGGTCGGCTCGATCAATATGGCGACGAGTGGCAGATCGTTCATCCCGAGGTGCTCAAACCCGACGAAGCGAGCGGCATCGCCATCCGCGAGCCGGTCTATGGCCTGACCGAGGGTATTTCCAACAAGCGGATGCGCGAATTGGCGCTGGCCGGCCTCGAGCGCGCGCCCGAGCTTGCCGAGTGGATCGAGTCGTCGTTGCTCGCCCAGCAGCATTGGCCATCATGGCGTGCGTCGCTTGCCGAAGCACATTCGGATCCCGACACAACAAGCCCGCGCAAGCGACTGGCCTATGACGAGATTTTTGCCAACCAGCTTGCCTTGCTCCTGCTCCGCCAGCACAGCCGGCGACGGCGCACCAATCCGCTCGAAGGCGATGGTCGGCTCAACGGGGCGCTCAAATTGCCTTATGCGATGACTGGGGCGCAGGCGCGGGTGAGCGAGGAGATTCGCGGCGACATGGCGCAATCCGCGCCGATGCTTCGCCTGCTCCAGGGCGATGTCGGATCGGGCAAGACCCTGGTCGCGGTGCTGGCGATGCTGACTGCGGTTGAATCAGGGGCGCAGGCGGCGTTCCTCGCCCCGACCGAAATCCTCGCCCGCCAGCATCACGCCACCTTGCTCGGCCAGCTCGGCAGCCTCGGCGTCCGCGTCGCGATCCTCACCGGCCGCGAAAAAGGGCGGATGCGCGAGTCGGTGCTGATGGGGCTGGCCTCGGGCGAGATCGATATCCTCATCGGCACCCATGCCATTTTCCAGGAAAAGGTCGCCTATCGGAACCTCGGCCTAGCGGTGATCGACGAGCAGCATCGCTTCGGCGTGTCGCAGCGGCTGTTGCTCTCGTCCAAGGCGACGAGCCCGCCGCACCTGCTGGTGATGACCGCCACCCCGATTCCGCGCACGCTGACCCTGACCCATTACGGCGAGATGGACGTCAGCCGTCTCGACGAGATGCCACCCGGGAGAACCCCGGTCGAGACCCGTGTGATCAGCGAGGAGAAACTGCCCGAGGTGATCGCCAGCCTCGGGCGGCACATCGAGGGTGGCGGGCAGGCTTATTGGGTTTGCCCGTTGGTCGAGGAAAGCGAGAAAAGCGACGCCGCGGCGGCCGAGGAGCGCGCCGCGGTGCTGCGGATTCGGTTCGGTGCGGACAAGGTCGGGCTGGTGCACGGGCGGATGAAGGGTCCGGCCAAGGATGACGTCATGGCGTCGTTCGCCTCGGGCCACCTCGCGGTGCTGGTCGCGACCACGGTGATCGAGGTCGGGGTCGATGTTCCAAATTCGACCTTGATGATCGTCGAGGGAGCCGAGCGCTTCGGCCTTGCCCAGCTCCACCAGTTGCGCGGCCGGGTCGGGCGCGGAGAGGGCAAGAGCGTCTGTCTGCTGCTTCGCGGCCAGACCTTGAGCGAGACCGCCCGCGCCCGCCTCGCCCTGATGCGCGAGACCAATGACGGCTTCCGCATTGCCGAGGAGGATCTCAAGCTCCGCGGCCCGGGTGAGATTTTGGGCCTCAAGCAATCGGGGGAAGAGGGCTTTCGCGTCGCGACCCCCGGGGATGTCGCCGAGCTGGCCCCGGTCGCGCAGGGCGATGCGCGCCTGCTGCTTGATCGTGACGGCGGCCTCGATGGTCCGCGCGGCCACGCGGCGCGGCTTTGCCTCTATTTGTTCGAACGTGATGCGGCGGTGGGGTTGCTCAGGAGCGGGTGATTCAGCGGCCGCCGGCGCTCATCGGCTGGAATTTGAGCTTCGATCCGATGTCGCGCGTGAGACAGTTTTGGTACGCCGGAAGGTCGGCGAAATTTCGCCGCAATTGCGACCTGTCCAGTCCGATTCCAATGTCCCGCATTCGGCGGAGCAGGAATATCGAGCCACGCTTCATTCGATCGTTGTCGAGCGCCAGATTCTCGACAGCCTCAAGCAGGAGGCGCTTTTCGTCTGGTTCGATCGGCCCGCCGGTCGCGGGAATCGAACGGAGAACTGCAAGATCTTCAAGCTCCTTGCGGTGGATCGAGTCCATTTCGGGCGTCAGGGCGTAGGCAATCCGATAATCATATTTGCGGTCGGCCGGCATGTGCGCTGTGATGTCCGCCGAATTGGCCGCTTCGCGAGCCGAGCTGTTGTAGTTTCGAAGCGGAAGCTCGATCGAAGGAAGCGCTTTCTGTGCGTTAGTTCGATCGCCCGCTTCGACCAGCGCACGGAAACGTTGAAGCCGATCCTGGAGGCATGGGTGTATCGACAGCCGGACATACGCCTGCGGACCGTTACCGGTGCTGATTTCCTGATTCATGTCCTCGATGGCGGCGCGGACTTTCTGCCGCCAGCTTAGTTCTTCGACGGCAGATTGCGCTAGTAGCGCAGTCAGCACCCCGAGTACGACGATGACATATTCACGAGCAAAGTCGCGCCGGTTGGCAAATAGGCGCGACAGGCGCCTCATTCGACCAGCATCCCGTGCTTCTTCTTGCCGAGGCTTAGTCGCCCGCCGGTCACGAACAGCGCTGCATCGCTCACTACGGCGTCGTCGAGCCGCACTGCACCTTCCGCGATCTTGCGCTTGGCCTCGCCGTTAGACGCGCAAAAGCCGAGTCCAATCAGCGCCGTCAACACGCTCACTCCATCGCCGACCGCGTAGCTCGGCAAATCCTCGCCGCCGCCGCCCGAAAACGCCGTACGCGCGGTCGCCGCGGCGCTCGCCGCCGCTTCCTCACCGTGGAGCATCGCCGTCGCGGAATTGGCCAATTCTAGCTTCGCTTCGTTGATCAATTTCCCCTCGAGTCTGCCAAGCTCATCAATGTGTTGCAGCGGCAAGTCGGTAAACAGTCTCAGGAACTTGGCGACATCGGCATCGGCCGTGTTGCGCCAATATTGCCAGTAATCGTAGGGGCTCAACTGGTCGGCGTTGAGCCACACCGCGCCGCCCGCGGTCTTGCCCATCTTGGCCCCGTCGGCGGTGGTGATCAGCGGGGTCGTCAGCCCGTATAGCTCGGCCCCGTCGATCCGCCGCCCAAGCTCGATGCCGTTGATGATATTGCCCCATTGGTCCGACCCGCCAAGTTGCAGCCGACACCCGGCGCGGCGCGACAGCTCAAGGAAGTCATAGGCCTGCAGGATCATGTAATTGAATTCGAGGAAGGTCAGCGGCTGCTCGCGGTCGAGCCGCAGGCGCACGCTGTCGAAGGTCAGCATCCGGTTGATGGTGAAATGCGGGCCGACCGTGCGCAGCATGTCGACATAATTGAGCCCGTCGAGCCAATCGGCATTGTCGAGCAGGATGGCGTCACTCGGACCATCGCCAAAGGTCAGGAACCGCTCGAACACCCGGCGGATCGAGGTGATATTGGCCTGAATGTCGGCGTGGGTCAGCAATTTGCGGCTTTCGTCCTTGCCCGACGGGTCGCCGACCTTGGTCGTTCCCCCGCCCATCAGCACGATCGGCCGATGCCCCGCCTGCTGCAGCCGGCGGAGCATCATGATCTGGACCAGGCTTCCGACGTGAAGGGACGGCGCAGTAGCGTCGAACCCGATATAACCGGTAACAATCTCGCGCTGCGCCAGCGCATCGAGCGCCGCAGCGTCGGTCGCCTGATGAATATAGCCGCGTTCGGAAAGGAGGGTGAGGAGGGAGGAGTGGAAAGTCATGGAGTTGCGGGTTAACCGAGAGTGGGCCAACCAACAACGGCTTTGGGGAACTATGACTAGTTACATCGAGCTCATTCCTCACCCCGATACGCCACCACTTGCAGTTTCCGCGGTCGACGCAATGTGCTGGTTTGAGCAAGGACGCTGGCGTTTTCGATACCTTGTCGAAGGAGCCGAGCGACTTGTCCTGCCCGATCCCCAAGACCCCGGCCGCACCGACGAGCTATGGCGGACGACCTGCTTCGAGGCGTTCGTTGGCGGCGATGACGCGGTATATCGCGAGTATAATTTCGCGCCGTCGGGCCAATGGGCAGCTTATGTCTTCGATGCCCTTCGCGATGGAATGCGCAACGCAGGCGACGAGGCCGAAGTCTGGCTCGAAGGCGGCGAGACCTGGATTGCGGTTGAAGCGGCGGTGAGCGCAGCGATTGCGCCCGGCTCGCCGCTCAACCTGACCGCAGTGATCGAGGAAGACGGCGGCATCAAAAGCTATTGGGCGCTCGCCCACCCCGACGGCCCGCCAGATTTCCACAATCGCGATTGCTTCGTCGCGCATCTGCCTTCAGTGAAACGCCCATGAAATTCGGTCTCGAACGCCTCCTCGCCGACTCCGCCTTGCGCGCCCCGCTGGAAGGCAAGCGCGTTGCCTTGCTCGCCCACCCCGCCTCGGTCACCGCCGACCTCACCCACAGCCTTGACGCATTGGCGTCATGCCCGGGGATCCGCCTCAGCGCCGCCTTCGGCCCGCAGCATGGGCTCAAAGGCGATAAGCAGGACAACATGATGGAGACCCCGGACGAGGTCGATCCGCACCTCGGCATCCCGGTGTTCAGCCTCTATGGCGAAGTGCGCCGCCCGTCGGGCCAGATGATGTCGACCTTCGATGTCGTGCTGGTCGACCTGCAGGACCTTGGCTGCCGGATCTACACCTTCGTTACCACCTTGCTCTACATGCTCGAAGCCGCGGCCGAGCATAAAAAGGCCGTGTGGGTGCTCGATCGCCCCAATCCCGCCGGCCGTCCGGTCGAGGGGACGTTGCTGCTCCCCGGCTGGGAAAGCTTCGTCGGCGCCGGGCCGATGGTCATGCGGCACGGAATGACGCTCGGCGAGATGGGCCACTGGTTCATCGACCACTTCAAGCTCGACGTCGATTATCAAGTGATCGCGATGGAGGGGTGGCAACCCGAGGTCGCGCCGGGTTTCGGCTGGCCGACGACACGCGCGTGGATCAACCCGTCGCCCAATGCCCCCAACCTCAACATGGCGCGCGCCTATGCCGGAACCGTGATGCTCGAAGGCACGACCTTGAGCGAGGGCAGGGGCACGACCCGCCCGCTCGAACTGTTCGGCGCGCCCGACATCGATGCTCGCGCCGTGCTGGCGGAGATGGAGCGGATCGCGCCGCACTGGCTCGCTGGTTGCAAGGTCCGCGATATCTGGTTCGAGCCGACCTTCCACAAACATGCAGGCGCGCTGTGCAACGGCCTCCAAATTCACCCCGAGCTAGGATTTTACGACCATCACGCCTTTCGTCCGTGGCGGGTTCAGGCATTGGCCTTCAAAGCGATCCGGAGCCTCCATCGCGACTACCCCTTGTGGCGCGACTTCGCTTACGAATATGTCGTCGACAAGCTCGCCATCGACGTCATCAACGGCGGCCCCGCCTTGCGCGAATGGGTCGATGATGCGGCAAGCGAGGCGGGCGACCTGGAGGCGATCGCAAGCACCGACGAAGCGGCGTGGCGCGAGGAATGCAACCGCTTCTTGCTGTACTAATGCTTGCGCGACAATTCGCGCATCGCGTCGTCTAGTCCCTTCAGCGTCAGCGGATACATTCGGTCGCTCATCAATCGCTTGATGATCCCGGTCGATGCCGAATGACCCCAATATTGTTCGGGCGTCGGGTTGAGCCATGCCGCTGCCGGGTAGGTGGTCGTCAGGCGGTGGAGCCAGGTCATCCCCGCCTCCTGGTTCATATGCTCGATCGACCCGCCGGCATGGGTGATCTCATACGGGCTCATCGCCGCGTCGCCGACGATGATCACCTTATGGTCGTGGCCGAACTTGTGGAGGATCTCGAAGGTCGCGTGGCGTTCGGCGTGGCGACGGCGATTGTTCTTCCACACGCCTTCGTAAATGCAATTGTGGAAGTAGAAATGCTCGAGATGCTTGAATTCGGTCCGCGCCGCGGAGAAGAGTTCCTCGCACAATTTCACATGCCCCTCCATCGACCCGCCGACGTCGAGGAACAGCAATAGTTTGACCGCATTGTGCCGCTCGGGGCGCATGTGGACATCGAGCCAGCCCTGCCGCGCGGTGCCGTCGATCGTCGCGTCCATGTCGAGCTCGTCGGCGGCGCCTTCGCGGGCAAATCGGCGCAGTCGGCGAAGCGCTACCTTGATGTTGCGAGTGCCAAGCTCACGGGTCGAATCGAGATCGCGAAACTCGCGCTTTTCCCACACCTTTATCGCCCGCCCGTGCTTGCCTTCTCCGCCGATCCGGACGCCTTCGGGATTATAGCCTGAATTGCCGAACGGCGAGGTGCCACCGGTACCGATCCACTTGCTCCCGCCCTGGTGACGCCCCTCCTGCTCGGCGAGCCGTTGCTTGAGCGTCTCCATGATCTCGTCCCACGATCCCAGCGCCTCGATCTTGGCCATTTCCTCGGGCGACAGATATTGCTCGGCGACCTTGCGCAGCCATTCCTCGGGGATCGCCTGGGGCGACGCGCCAAGCTCGGCGAGGATGCCCCTGAACACTTCGCCGAAAATCCGATCAAAGCGGTCGAGCATCGTTTCGTCATGAACGAAGACCGACCGCGCCAGATAGTAAAATTGCTCGGGATCCTGCCCGATCACTTCGGCGTCCATCGCCTCGAGCAGCAACAGATGCTCTTTCAAACTGGCAGGGATTCCGCCGCGCCGAAGCGCATCGACGAAGGAAATGAACATGGCCGACGCTCTAACCGCTCGTCCTGAGCTTGTCGAAGGGAGCGTGGTTAACCGGACGGTTACACATTGGCCGTAGATCGATCGCAGACTTTTGAACGGGATGAATTGGCATATGGCGACGTTGGGGATCGAGGAAGTCACCGAGAACGCGATCCGCGCAGTGGCGCGCGATTGCGGATCGTTGTCGATCGAATGCAGCGACGTCGCTGGCTATGTCGAGCAGGTCGCCGACCGGATCGGCCTCCATCTGAAGACCCTCGACGGGCTTGAGGAAGTCACCAACCAATTGCTCGCCGACCAGGGCCGGGTCAGCGATTCGACCGACGAAGCGCGGCTGCTGAGCGAGCAGGCCAAGGCCAAGCTCGATGCCGGGCGCGAGGCAATCGAAGGCACGATTGAGGGCTTTAAGGGGCTGACCGAACTGGTCGTCCAGCTGGGCGAGCGGATGGCCGGTTTCGCCACGGCGATGAACCAGGTGCAAAGCGTCTCCTCGACGATCGAAGTGATCGCTCGCAAGACCAACATGCTCGCGCTTAACGCGACCATCGAAGCAGCCCGTGCCGGCGATGCCGGGCGGAGTTTCGCGGTGGTTGCGGCCGAAGTGAAGAAGCTTGCCCATGATACGCGCTCGGCGACCAGCCAGATTGCGCTGACTATCGGCGAACTGACCCGCGAGGCGGGTGCCGTCACGTCCGAGATCAAGACCGGAGTCGAGCGCAGCCGCGCTGCGCAATCGGGTTTCGCGCAGATCAGCGACACGGTTCGCGAAGTCAGCGAGATCGTCGGCATGGTCGACCGCCAGACGGAGGGGATCGCCCATTCGACCAGCATGATCCAGACCAGCGTCGATCGGGTCAAGGCCGGGCTGACCGCCTTCGCTGGCGATGCGCGCGACAATGGCGGGCAATTGATCAAGGCACAAAAGCGCCTCAGCCATCTCGAAATGCTGTCGAACACGATGCTCAACACGCTCGCCAATTCGGGCGCCGAGATCGACGATACGCCGATGATCTTGAAGGGCCAGCAGTTGATGCGCCAGATCCAGGAGCGGGTCGAAGCGGGAATCGACAATGGAGAGATCAGTATCGACCAGGTGTTCGACCGCAATTACCGCGAGCGGCCGGGTTCCAACCCCCAGCAATATGACACCGATTTCTGCGACTTCGCCGACGCCAACGTGCAGCCGATGCTCGACTTCGTGCGCAACCACGACAATCGAGTGATCGGAACCACCATCGGTGACGTCAACGGCCATCTGCCGACTCACCTCAGCGATCGATCGCAACCACAGGGCAATGATCCGGTGTGGAACGACGCGCATTGCCGCAACCGCCGGATCCTGATCGACGACCAGACCAACTTCGCGCTGAAAAGCGATCATCCGACGCTGATGACCTACCTGATGCATCGCGGCGACGAATCGATCGCGGTCAAGAACGTCTACGTACCGTTGTTCATTAAAGGCCGTCGCTTCGGCAATCTCGAACTCGCCTACCGCGACGATTGAGACTGATGGACTAGCCGTTCCGTCGCGCCATGAAGGCGAGCTTCTCGAACAGCATCACGTCCTGCTCATTCTTGAGCAATGCGCCGTGGAGCGGGGGAATGGCTTTGGTCGGGTCGCGGTTCTGGAGGATGTCGAGCGGCATGTCTTCGTGGAGCAGCAGCTTGAGCCAGTCGAGCAACTCGCTGGTCGACGGTTTCTTCTTGAGCCCTGGCACGTCGCGAACGTCGTAGAACAGATCCAGCGCCCGCGAGACGAGGATCTTCTGGATCCCCGGGAAGTGAACATCGACGATCCGCTCCATCGTCCCGCGGTCCGGGAATGAGATGTAATGGAAGAAGCAGCGGCGGAGGAAGGCGTCGGGCAATTCCTTCTCGTTGTTCGAGGTGATTACCACCACTGGCCGCTCGACCGCCTTCACCGTTTCGCCGGTTTCGTAGACGTGGAATTCCATCCGATCGAGCTCTTGGAGGAGGTCGTTGGGGAATTCGATGTCGGCCTTGTCGATCTCATCGATCAGCAGGACGGGCAGGACGGGCGAGGTGAACGCTTCCCACAATTTGCCGCGCTTGATGTAGTTGGAGATGTCATGGACCCGCTCGTCGCCGAGCTGGCCGTCGCGAAGCCGGGCAACGGCGTCATATTCGTACAGCCCCTGGTGGGCGCGGGTGGTCGATTTGATGTGCCATTCGATCAGCGGCGCGCCAATCGCGGCGGCGATTTCATGGGCCAACACGGTCTTGCCGGTACCCGGTTCGCCCTTAACCAATAACGGCCGGCGAAGCTTGACCGCGGCATTGACCGCGACCTTCAGGTCTTCAGTGGCGATGTAATTGGACGTGCCTTCGAAGCGCATCGCCTTCGCCTAACCGGCGGGGCGGCGGGGAGCAAGCTCAGTCGTGGCGGGCCGCGGCCCTTGCCTCCATCAGGTCGAGCAGTCCGCGATGCTGGAGCAGCAATTGCTCGGCCCCAAACCCCAGCGCCCGCTCGCTTGCAAGACCGTCGGTGCCAGCGGCTACCACTGCGGCCAGGCTGTCGTCGCCCGGCAGCGTACACGCCGGGCATTCGATCCCCGAGCGGTCGGCGGCATGATCGAGCAACAAACGAAGCGCTCGCCAATCCTGGACCAGAGCGGTAGCGGCGCCAAGCGCGCAGCAGCGGCGCTCGGACTTGGCCAGCGTCTCGATCGCGTGGCGCTGGGCGAGGAGGGCATTTTCTGTTTGTACCGAACCCGGGGTGGAGGGCATCGGACCGATCGCGGCGGTCAGCCGAACCAGATAAAGCCGCTCGCGGTCGAACGCATCGGCGGCTTCGCGGAGCCAGTCGCGGGCCTCGCCGACGGGGCAGGTGGTATGCGCCATATCGGTCAGGCCTGGATGGCGGCCATGCACCGCGCAGAGGAGATGGACAGCATCAGCCAGGTCGCGCGACGCCGACGCGCCCGTCGAGATGAGCAACGTGGCGAGATGCGAATGGGTCGCCGAGCCGTCGGTGGCGATGCGCGCCCGCTGCGCTTCGGCAAGGCTCGCCCGATTACCTTCGACTACCTCTTTTTTCACCACCGTCGCCACGCTCCGAATTTCCTTCCGGCCAAGCCTTAGAGCCATGTCTCTAACCCAAGGGCGTAAAGACCCGGTTTATTGCCGGGTAAGGAAGTGGAGAGAATAATTACGATCCGTGCCGCATTGGGACGGAACGAGCGCTTTTCGGGCTATCCGCGATAAAGATTCGGCATCACGCGCTTTAGCGCGGAAACTTTGCCGACATCGTTGGCGAGAATGTAGGGGTGCATCGGGTTGCGGCGCATGAAATCCTGGTGCGACCGTTCGGCTTCGAAAAATTTGCCCGACTCGAGCTTGGTGACGATCGGCTGGCTGAAGGCGCGGGCGGCGGTCAGTTGCTTGATATAGGCATTGGCGACGCGCACCTGATCGCGGGTCTGGGGAAAGATCGCCGAGCGATAGCTGGTGCCGCTGTCGGGACCCTGCCGGTTGAGCTCGGTCGGATTGTGCGCGACCGAAAAATAGATCCGAAGCAAGGTGCCGTAACTGATCTTCGCGGGATCGTATGTGATGCGGATCGCCTCGGCATGGCCGGTGCGCTCGGTGCTGACCTGGTCGTACGTCGCCGTATTCGCCGCGCCGCCGGCATAGCCAGAGACGACGTTATTGACGCCCTTCACATGCTCGAACACGCCTTCCATTCCCCAGAAACAGCCGCCCGCGAGGACCGCGGTCTGGACGCCTGCTGAAGCAGGAATATCGATCGCCGGGGCGGGGACCAGCTTGGAACCCGCGGCATCGGCCGAGGTGCAGGCAGCGGTAGCGAGCAGGAGGGTGGCTGCGGCAGTGGAGAGGATTCGCATGGTAAGCTCCTTGGATCAGTGACCGAGTATACGATGGATTTGAACCGAAGGATGCACCGGGCCACCTGAACGGGCTGTGCATGGCGGCGGCATGCGCTAGGCTGGCCGGTCCTTTTGGAGGCGTACAATGTCCCAGACCTATCCGGTGCCCGCCGACTGGGCCGTCAGCGCACTGATTGACGCCGACCGTTATGCCGCAATGTACCGCCGGTCGGTCGGGGATCCTGACGGCTTCTGGCGCGACGAAGCGAAGCGGATCGACTGGATCAAATCGTTCACCACGGTCAAGGACGTGAGCTTCGACGAAGCCGACTTCCGTATCCGCTGGTTCGCTGACGGGACGTTGAATCTCAGCGCCAATTGCCTCGACCGGCACCTCGCCGAGCGGGGCGAAACGGCGGCGATCATCTGGGAGCCCGACGACCCCGCCGAAGCGCATCGCACGATCACCTACCGCGAGCTTCACCGCGAGGTGTGCCGGTTCGCCAATGTGCTCAAGGCCGACGGGGTGAAACGCGGCGACCGGGTAACGATTTACCTGCCGATGGTGCCCGAGGTGGCGGTGGCGATGCTCGCCTGCGCGCGAATCGGGGCGGTGCATTCGGTGGTATTCGCCGGCTTCTCTCCCGAGGCGCTGGCGGGGCGGATCAAGGATTGCGATTCGCGTATCGTGATCACCGCCGACGAAGGGCTTCGCGGGGGCAAGCGGATTCTGTTGAAGGCCAATGTCGATACCGCGCTCAAGCAATGCCCGGATGTCGACCGGGTGGTTGTGCTTCGTCGAACGGGGGCCGAAGTCGGCCATGTCGAGGGCCGTGATCTCGATTGGGGAACAGCGGTCGCCGGCCAGCCCGACGAGTGCCATCCCGAAGAGATGGGCGCCGAGGATCCGCTGTTCATCCTCTACACGTCGGGATCGACCGGCCAGCCCAAGGGGGTGCTCCACACCATCGGCGGCTATGCGGTATGGACCGCGATGACCCACCACTATGTGTTCGATTACCGGCCGGGTCAGATCTACTGGTGCGGAGCGGATGTCGGCTGGGTCACCGGGCACAGCTATATCGTCTACGCACCGCTCGCCAATGGCGCGACCCAGGTGATGTTCGAAGGCGTGCCCAACTGGCCCGATCCGTCGCGTTTCTGGCAGGTGATCGACAAGCACCAGGTCGAGATTTTCTATACCGCGCCGACTGCGCTTCGATCCTTGATGCGCGAGGGCGACGAGTGGGTGACCGGGACGTCACGCAAGTCGCTTCGCCTGCTTGGCACGGTGGGGGAGCCGATCAACCCCGAGGCATGGGAATGGTATCACCGCGTGGTCGGCGAGCGGCGCTGCCCGATCGTCGATACCTGGTGGCAGACCGAGACCGGGGGGATGATGATCAGCCCGTTGCCCGGTGCCACCGCGCTCAAACCGGGGAGCGCGACGCTGCCGCTGTTCGGGGTCATACCCGAACTGTTGGACGGCGAAGGGCGGGTGATCGACGGGGCGGGCGAAGGATCGTTGGTCATCGCCGACAGCTGGCCGGGGCAAATGCGCGGGATTTGGGGTGACCCGAAGCGATTTTTCCAGACGTACTTCACCCATTTTGCCGGCAAGTATTTCACCGGCGACGGCTGCCGTCGCGACGAGGACGGCTATTACTGGATCACCGGGCGGATCGACGATGTGATCAACGTCAGCGGGCACCGCATGGGCACCGCCGAAGTCGAGAGTGCCCTGGTCGCTCACCCGCACGTCGCCGAAGCGGCGGTGGTCGGCATGCCGCATGCGATCAAGGGGCAGGGGATTTACGCTTATGTCACGGTCAACGCCGACGTCTTGGCCGACGCGGCGCTGCACGGCGAGCTGACGCAGTGGGTGCGCAAGGAAATCGGCCCGATCGCGACCCCCGACGTGATCCAGTTCGCGCCGGCCCTGCCCAAGACGAGGAGCGGCAAGATCATGCGCCGGATCCTGCGCAAGATCGCCGAAGGCGACGTCAGCAACCTGGGCGATACGTCGACGCTGGCTGACCCGGCGGTAGTCGACGATTTGCTTGCGAACCGGCCAACGGAGAAGCCGGCTTGAAACCCCTAAAGCCCCTAGGGTCGCTTAAGTCATGGACTCGTTGTCGGACGCTTCGGTCGTTCATTGCGCTGAGTTTTTGAAGCATGGCTACCTTGGGTGCGGCGTGAAGCGAACCACAAAATCGCGAAGCCTCCGAATGCCGACAGGATCGACCCGCCAAGGACGCCGATTTTCACTTCATCCACCAGCAGCGGGTCGGCGAACGCCAGCGCGCCGATGAACAGGCTCATGGTGAAGCCGATGCCACACAGCAGCGCCGTGCCGTAAATCTGAAGCCAGCTGGCGCCGCTCGGCTTGGGTGCGAGGCGAAAGCGATGGCTCAGCCAAACCGCGCCGAACACACCGACCTGCTTGCCGATGAACAATCCCGCCGCGACGCCCAGCGATAACGGGGCCAGGATGCGTTCGACGCCAATGCCAGCGAACGAAACACCGGCATTTGCGAAACCGAAGATCGGAATGACGGCAAATGCGACCCACGGATGAAGACCGTGTTCGAGGCGGTGCAGCGGCGAGCTTTCGTCATCGGGCGCTCCCGGTGAACATTGGATCGGGATCATGGTCGCGGCCAACACCCCGGCGACGGTCGCATGAACGCCCGACAGCAACACTGCCAGCCACAGCAATAGCGACAGCGCGAGGTAGGGTATCAAGTTCCGCACGCCAGCGCGGTTGAGGATGAACATGGCGCCGAGGACGATCGCCGCCCCAAACAATGCCAGGCCGCTGATTGCACTTGTATAGGCCAGGGCGATGATCGCCACCGCGCCCAGGTCGTCGACAATTGCGACCGTGGTCAGGAACAGTTTCAGCGACGTCGGAACCCGCTTGCCGAGCAACGCCATTACCCCGATTGCGAAGGCAATGTCGGTGGCCGCAGGGATCGCCCAACCGCGTGCCAGGCCCGCGGTCGAACCCGCGATGCCAAGAAAGACGATCGCCGGCATTGCCATGCCGCCAACCGCCGCGATCGAAGGCAGCAGCCGGTCGGACCATGTCGCAAGATGCCCGTCAACGAACTCGCGCTTTATCTCGAGCCCGACCAACAGGAAGAATGAAGCCATCAACCCGTCGTTGATCCAATGTGCCAGCGAGAGCGGGCCAAGCTTCGCATGCAACGCGTGAAAATAGGTGTTGCTCAGGGCGCTGTTGGCAATGATCAGCGCGAGCGCCGCGGCACCGATCAACAGGATCCCACCCGCCGCTTCATTGTGGAGAAAGTGACGGATCGCCGATACCGGCCCGCGCCGAACTATCCTGAAAATGGGCAAGGCGTGCTCCAAGGTTCGTTCCCCGGCGACTAGGGCGCGCGCTGGCGCGGATCAACCTCGCCACGCCATAAACGGCACAGCCGCGTCGCTAAATTGTGAACCCATTCGAGCTCCAAATCGGAGCCATCCTCTGGCGCGCCTGGTGAAGGTCGTGGCTACTAGCCTGGGGTGGCTTGCACCTCCGTTCCTCAGCGCTGCCTGCGAATTTCGCTGTTTGTCGGATTGGCGTCTGCGCTGTTCCAGCCAAAACCCGCCGCCGCTTCGGTGTTCAGCGCGGACGACCGGTTTACGGCGGGGAGAGATAGGTCCGATCTGGAAGCGGTCGGGATCGTCAGCGAGACCGCCGCGGGCAATTACGGGACCGCGTTCCTGGTTGGCCGGTGCTTCGCGCTATCGGCCAGGCATGTGGTGCATCATGCCGATCCGGTCGGACGCAAGGTCAGGCTTCGGTTCAGGCCGTGGGAGCGATCGGACGGGACGAACTCGAGCGCCGCCGCGGTCGTTGCTGCTGGCGGCGCGCCGATTGTGGACGGGGACCGGAGCCAGGACTGGATCCTGCTTAGGCTCGACCACTGCCTGGGGGAGAGGCTGGGCTATTTTCCGCTGAGCCGGGTGCCGCTGCGCGTTCCGGGCGCGGGACCGATTTCCCCGGGCTTGATGGCGGTCGGCTATCCGCGCGATCGAGTGGCGGCGCTTCGCCCGACGGTCGACCCGGCCTGCCGGGTGCAACAGATCACGTCCTACGGGCTGCTGCATGACTGCGCGACCTTGCCGGGCAATTCGGGCGGGCCGCTGATGGCGTGGAGCGAGCAGCATCAGCGCTATGAGGTGTATGCGATCAATGTCGCGGGATATGACGGCGGGGCTGTACGAGCGTTCGATCTGGGCTCGGCCAATGTCGCAGTGGCAATCGAGCCGATCGTCGCGATCCTCGAAGCGATCGAGGGTCGCGAAGTCAGGCCCGGGGCCGCGCCAAGCCATCTCGCGGAGCAACCTCGCGATCGAACTATGGTGCCGCACTGGGACTCGAACCTGGGACCCGCTGATCAAGCTCTCCCTCCGTTTTCTCGACGATGCCGGGGCTGCTGACGATGGCGCCAGAGCCGGGTTGACCCTGCGGACGACCTCGCTATAGCGCGCCGCACAACCAAGAGCGGATCGGTAGCTCAGTTGGTAGAGCGTTCGACTCTTAATCGAATGGTCCTCGGTTCGAGCCCGAGCCGATCCACCACTTCCACGCGTTCATCTTTCGATCGTCGACAATGCGCTCGGTCGCTTTTCGGCGCCTGCGTCAGCTCAGCCGAGACTCGGTGCGCTGCTGGCGTTCGAGCGACATCAGGATGCCGATGCAGATCATCACCGTCATCACCGCCGAGCCGCCGAAGCTGACCAAGGGCAGCGGGACCCCGACCACCGGGGCGAGGCCCATGACCATCATCAGGTTGATCGCGACGTAGAAGAAGATCGTGCCCGACAGGCCGGCCGCGGTTAGCTGGCCGAAGCGGGTCGGGCTGCGCTGGCTGACCCGCATTCCCCAGCGAATGACGAGCGCGAAAGCGGTGATCAGCAGCACCCCGCCGAGCATTCCCCATTCCTCGGCCATGGTGGCGAAGACGAAATCGGTGTGGCCTTCGGGGAGGTAATCGAGGTGGCTCTGGCTGCCATTGAGGAATCCTTTCCCGAAAATCCCGCCCGAGCCGATCGCGATCTTCGACTGGCTGATATGATAGCCGGCACCTAATGGATCGCTTTCGGGATCGAGGAAAATCAACACCCGCTTGCGCTGGTAATCGTGCATCGTTGCAAAAACGATCGGCGCCGCCGCCGCCATGGCGAGGGCCGAGCCGGCGAAATACCACATCGGAAGGCCGGCAAGGAACATCACGGTGATCCCGCACAGCAACACCATGATGCACGTGCCAAGATCGGGTTGGACCAGGATCAGCGCGGCGGGGACTCCGAGCAGGAGCAACGCCGGCCACACCGCTCGCCATTTGCGGATCTCGCCCGCGGGGAGCAACTCGTAAAAGCGGGCAAGGGTGAGGACGATGGCCGGCTTCATGAATTCGGACGGCTGGAGGCGTATCGGACCGATCTCCAGCCAGCGCTGGGCGCCTTTCTTGACCAGCCCCAGCGCCTCGACCCCGAACAGCATCAGCACGATCAGACCGTAGACCGGGAAGGTCAGCGCTTTCAGCGTCGATTCCTTGACCGTCGAGATGGCGATGGCGACGCCGAGGAACAGCAGGAAAATGATCGCCTGCTTGTCCGCCCACGGACCGAAATGGCCACCTGCCGCCGAATAGAGCACGACCAGCCCGAAGCCGGCGATCGCGCCGATCAGGAAGATCAGCCGCCACGGCAGCCGGGCGAGCGGCTGCGGAAGGATCGCTGAAATGATCATCCGGTGCGCGACGCCGCATTATAGGCAGCAATCTGGCGGGCGTTGCGTTCGAGCAGCGTCCCACCCCATTGCTTTTCAAGTGCCTCCAGCGCGGCCATCGCCTTCGCCTGGTCGAACAGATAGGTCATGGAATCCTTGACGATGGGGGCGGCGGCCGAAGCGCCGAATCCGCCATGCTCGATGATACAGCCGATCGCGTAGCGCGGCGTGTCGGTCGGGGCGAAAGCGATGAACAAGGCATGGTCGCGCAATGCCCAACTGCTCTGGTGCCCTCGCGTGCCAAGCCGGAAGACCTGCGCGGTGCCGGTCTTGCCGGCCATCTGGATACCGTCGATGGGAAGCTTGGAGGCGACCGCTGTGCCGCTGCCATTGACGACCGCCGCCATCGCCTTGCGGACGATTGCAAGGTGGGCCGGATCTGCGTCGAGATCGGCGATCGGCGCCCGCTTGCCCGCCATCAACAGCCTTGGCTTGAGCAACTTGCCCGAGGCCAGCCGCGCCGGCAAAACCGCCAGCTGCATCGGATTGACCAGGACATAACCCTGGCCGATCGACGTATTGGCCGAATCATATCCTTGCCACGAGCGGCCATACTTTTTCTGCAGCCATTCGGGGCTGGGCATCGTGCCGAACCGCTGCGTCGGGATCGGCAGGTCGAACTTCTCACCATAGCCAAGATAGCGAACCATCTCGGTGGTCTTTGCGGGGTCGGCAATCAGACCCGTAGCCCAGAAATAGGTGTTGCAGCTCCGCTCGACTGCCGAATGCATGTCCATCGACCCGTGGACCGCATCGCACCGGAAATAGCGATTGCCGATCTGATAGCCGCCAGCGCAATAAACCCGTCGCTTGGGATCGATCCCTTGCTGGAGGAAGGCGAGCGCCATCGCCGGCTTGATCGTCGATCCCGACGGATAGAGCCCCTGCGCCACCTTGTTGAGCAAGGGAATATGGTCGTTCTGCGAAAGCATGCGCCACTCGGTCCGGCCGATGCCCTCGCTGAAGCTGTTGGGATCGAACGCCGGCATCGACACGAAGGCCAGCATGTCGCCGGTCGTGACGTCCAGCGCCACCAGCGCGCCCGACTGGTCGCCCATGCGCCGGGCCGCAAATTGCTGGAGGCCCTTGTCGATGGTCAGCTGAACGCTTTGGCCGCTGCGGTCGGGCTTGGGATCGAGTTCCTGGACGAGTTTGCCGCGCGCGGTGACTTCAATGCGCTGGCCGCCGGGCACGCCGCGCAAATCGGGCTCGAGCGATTTCTCGAGGCCCGCCTTGCCGATCTTGAAGCCGGGGATGATGAGCAAAGGGTTCTTGTCCTCGGCTTGATATTCCTTGGCATTGGCGGTGCCGACATAGCCGACGAGATGAGCGACCGCCGGACCATCGGGATAAAAACGCGAATAGCCACGCGATGGGGTTACGCCGGGCAATTCGGGGAGGCGCACGGTGACGGCGGCATATTTTTCATAATCGATATTTTCGACCACGGAAACCGGCTGGAATCCTTTGGCGGCCGCCAGGTCGCGCTTGATCCGGTCGACGTCTTCGGGGGTGAGATCGAGCAATTTGCTCAGAGTCGCGATCACCGCGGGTGCGTCTTCGAGTTGCTGGGGGACGAGATCTACCCGGAAGCTCGAGCGGTTGATGGCGATCGGCTTGTCGTTGCGGTCGACGATCCAGCCGCGGCGCGGGGGCACCGGAATCAATTGCACCCGATTGCTTTCGCTGAGCAGCCTGTATTTCTCGTTCTGGGCAACTGCGAGATAGCCGAGGCGAGCGACCAGGCTGGCGCCGACCGCTGCCTGTGCCCCCCCGACCAGCAGCATCCGCCGCGAGAAAGCCAGCGACTGGTGAGCGCCGGTGTAGCGTTTCTTGCCGGGTCCAAGGATGCTCATCGGCCCGATCTCCAGCGATCGGCGCGCGAGACGATCATCGCCGCCAGCGGGAAAGCGAGCACGCCGAACGCGATTGCCGGAACGATATGAACGAAGGCGACCGGCGCGCCGGCGAGGCCAGCTACCTGCCAGTCAGCCCAGCGGTCGGCCGCGATCAGCACTGTGGCGATGGCCCATTCGACCCAATAATCGCGCCACTGGCTGCGGCGATCGACAAGCTCCATCGCCAGCATCACCGCGGTCCACCAGGCGACCGACAGGCCGATCGGTGCGCCGGTCAGCAAATCGTTGGCGAACCCCATCGGCGCGGCCCACCAGATCGGCCACGGGTCGGTGCGAAGCAGCCGCCACGCGATGAGCATCAGGAAACCGGCATTTGGCCACCAGCCACTCGACGAGACGATCGGAAGCGCTGCGAGCGCCGATCCGGCGAAGACGGTGGCGACCGGGATGACGCTGGCGCCGGCGACCGGCCCGGCATTAAGCGCGCCGCTTTTGTTGGAAAGGGCGGCGCGGACCATCAGCGCTCGCCCGGTGGGGGAGCGATGGCGGCGGCGATCGCGGCAGGCTCGAACACCCGCTCGACGATCGCGAAACTGGCTTTGCTTGGATCAGCCAGCGGAACGCCGAGTGCGCCATCGTCGTCGAGCCGGATCACCCGGGCAATCGGAACCAGTGGCGGGTACAGGCCGCCCGTGCCCGACGAGACGATGATGTCGCCGCGCTTGAACGGATTGCGGCCGACCTCGAGCGGACGGATATCGACCGTTCCGTCGCCGCGCCCGGTGGAGAGCACCGGGATCCCGCCGCGAAGGGTGCGCGCAGGCACGATGTTCGAGCGGTCGCTGATCAGCAGCACGCGGCTGGCGGAGGAGCCGGCATCGATCACCCGCCCGACCAGCCCATCGGCGGTGCGCACCGGCATTCCAACTTCGACTCCGTCGCTTCGGCCAACCGACAATATGGCGAACCGACGCGTGCTCTCAAAGCTTGAGCCGACGATCCGGCCCGCGGCGATCGCCGATTCATTGCGTTCGCGAAGCCCGAGCGCGGCTTTCAACTGGCCGTTTTCCTGGAGCACCGCCTTGGAGCGGATGATCTGACGGCGAAGCTCGAGCCGCTCGCGTTTGAGGCCGGCATTCTGCTCGGCCGCATTCCAATAATCGCCGGCCCCGCCGACCACGCCGGTGACGGTCGTGGCGACCTCGGACAAGGCGCCAGTGATCGGGGCGGTGATGTCGAGCGCGGCACCTCGCACCCCGGCGTAGGCCGATGGCGCGACCAGCGACAGGACGAGCATGATCAGCCCGACGATCAGCCCGGCGATCGCCGCGACCAGCCCGAAGAACAGGCTATATTGCGCTTTCCTCGACCAGCCCGGACGCGGACCCGCAGGCGCGGCCACGACCCCTCAACCCTATGCGGTCTGGAGGACGCCGCGGAACTGCTCTTCCTCGAGCGCCCGTCCGGTGCCCAGCGCGACGCAGGTCAGCGGGTCGTCGGCGACGGTCACGGGCAAGCCGGTCTCGTCGCGAAGCACTTCGTCGAGTCCCTGGAGCAGGGCGCCGCCGCCGGTGAGCACGATGCCCTGGTCGCAAATGTCGGCGGCCAGCTCGGGAGCGGTATTTTCGAGTGCGATGCGGACGCCCTCGACGATCGTCCCGACCGGCTCGGACAAGGCCTCGGCGATCTGGCCCTGGTTGATGGTGATTTCCTTGGGCACGCCATTGACCAGGTCGCGGCCCTTGATGTGGACCGTCTCGCCGATCCCGTCGACCGGGGGCTTGGCGATCCCGACTTCCTTCTTGATCCGCTCGGCGGTGGCTTCACCGATCAGGAGGTTGTGGTTGCGCCGGACATAGGAGGAGATCGCCTCGTCCATCTTGTCGCCGCCGACCCGGACCGAGGTGGTGTAGGCCAACCCGCGAAGCGAGAGGACCGCAACTTCGGTCGTCCCGCCGCCGATGTCGACCACCATCGAGCCAACCGGCTCGGTGACCGGCATGTTGGCGCCGATTGCCGCCGCCATCGGCTCCTCGATCAAGAACACCTGGCTGGCGCCGGCATTGGACGCGGCGTCGCGAATCGCGCGGCGCTCGACCGAGGTCGATCCGGACGGGACACAGATTACGATCTGGGGAAAACGCCAGGCGCGCATCTTGCCGCCGTGCACCTTGTGAATGAAATGCTTGATCATCTGCTCGGCGACGTCGATGTCGGCGATCACGCCGTCGCGAAGCGGGCGGATCGCCTCGATCTGGTCGGGGGTCTTGCCCATCATCAGCTTGGCATCGTTGCCAACGGCCTTGACCCGCTTGACGCCATTGATCGTCTCGATCGCGACGACCGACGGCTCGTTAAGGACGATCCCGCGACCCCGAACGTAGACCAATGTATTGGCCGTTCCGAGATCGATCGCCATGTCGTGCGACATCCATTTGAACCAGCGCGTCCAGAACATGCTTTCCCCGTCTCTCGCTCTTCGTTTGGACCAAGACGCCGAGCGGCGACCTGATTCACGATTCCTTATCCAAGTCCTTGTGAAAGCTACATGAATTATTGGAAAGATTCAGCACTTCGCGGGACGCCTCGGATTGGGCTAGGACCGTTAACATGTCAATAAGAAGGCTGCCGACCGACCTGGTCAATCGAATCGCCGCGGGTGAGGTGGTCGAGCGCCCGGCGAGCGCATTGAAGGAACTTGTCGAGAACGCGCTCGACGCGGGGGCGAGGATAGTCGCGGTGCGGCTCGCCGCGGGCGGGCTCGACCTGATCGAGGTGAGCGACGACGGATCGGGGATGAGCCCGGCGGACATGCGACTGGCGATCGAGCGGCATGCGACCTCCAAACTGCCCAACGACCGGATCGAGGATGTGGCGAGCTTCGGCTTTCGCGGCGAGGCATTGCCGTCGATCGCCAGCGTCGCCCGGCTGACGATCGACAGCCGGCTGCGCGAAGGCGGAGAGGGCTGGCGGCTGGAAATCGACCATGGCCAGCCGGCGGGCGAGGGGCCGGCCTCGCTGCCGCCCGGGACCAGGGTGAGGGTCGAGGGACTGTTCGACAAAGTGCCGGCGCGGCGCAAATTCCTTCGCTCGCCCCGCGCCGAATATGCCGCGAGCCTCGATTCGGTCCGGCGTCTGGCGATGGCGCGGCCCGATGTCGGGTTCACCCTCGACCATGACGGGCGGCGGATTCTGTCGCTCCAGCCGAGCGACAGCCCGGCGCGGGTCGCGGCGTTGCTCAGCCACGACCTCGAGCGACACGGGCTGGGGATCGATTGTATTCGCGACGGACTCCACCTGACCGGAGTGGTCAGCCTGCCGACCTTCAACCGCGGGATGGGTGACCAGCAATATTTGTTTGTCAATTCGCGCCCGGTAAAGGACCGGCTGTTGGTCGGGGCCTTGCGCGCCGCGTATCGCGACTTGCTGGCGCGCGACCGCCATCCGGTGGCCGCGTTGTTCATCGAAGTGCCGGGCGACGAGGTCGACATCAATGTCCATCCGGCCAAGACCGAAGTCAGGTTCCGCGATCCGGCGGCGGTGCGCGGGCTGATCGTCGGCGGTCTTCGCGCCGCGCTGGACGAAGCCGGGCATCGAAGTTCTGCCCGCGAGCAATTTGCGGCGGCGGTCAATTGGCAGCGCGAGCCGACCGCGGAACGTCAGTTTGGCGAAGGCGGGGAACCTACCTCCTTCAACTACCTCAATGAAGACCGGTGGACCCCGGTTTTCGCCGGGGTGACGGACTCGAAATTGTCTTTCGCCCATCAGGCACCGCACGGCCGCGCCGAGATGGCCGCGCCGATGACCCCGGCCGACTCCCGCTATCCGCTGGGCATAGCGCGCGGGCAGGTGGCGGCGACCTATATCGTCGCCGAGGCCGAGGACGGATTGGTGATCGTCGACCAACATGCGGCGCACGAGCGGCTGGTGCTCGAACGGATGCGCCGCGCCAGCGCGGGTGGCGCCATCGCCCGCCAGGCGCTGCTGATCGCCGAACCAGTCGAAATGGATGAGGTTGACTGCGACCGGCTTGAAGGCGCGGCGGGCGACCTGGTCGAATTGGGGCTGGAGATCGAGCGGTTCGGGCCGACCACGATGCTGGTCCGCGCCACCCCGGCGCCGCTCGGCAAGGCAGATGTGCCGGGGCTCCTCGCCGATTTGGCCGGCGAACTCGCCGAGCTTGGCACCGCGCTGGCGCTTCGCGACCGGCTCGACCACGTCGCGGCGACGATCGCCTGCCACGGATCGGTCCGCGCCGGACGCATCCTGTCGGTGGCGGAGATGAATGCGTTGCTCCGCGAGATGGAGGTCACTCCGCATTCGGGCCAGTGCAATCACGGCCGCCCGACGTGGATCAAGCTGGCCCACGGCGACATTGAGAAATTGTTCGGACGCAAGTGAGGCGATTTCCAAAAAGCCGAGATTTCTGCTAAAAGGCGGGCTCAGTGCGGGACGGGAGACAAGTCGATGAGCGACCAGGACCGAATCTATTTTGCGAGCCGCGCCGCCGAAGAAGAGAAACTCGCCACTGAGGCCAAGGACCCGCATGCCGCCGACGCCCATCGCAAGATGCAGCGCGCTTATGTCGAACGGGTCAGCGTCGGCGAACGGCCGGGGATCGAAAGCGATATCGTCGGCTAGCTCTGGTTGAGGCGCTCGCGCGCTTGCTCGACCGCCAGGCCGCGCGCCTTTAGCCGCGACGCCTTGAGTAAAGGATAACCGCTGGCTTCCTCGTCGGCCAAAGCGCGCGCGAACGAGCCGTCGCGAACCGATGTCAGCACTTCGCGCATTGCGGCGCGGACGTCGTTGCCAATCACTTTGGGCCCGCCGAGTATTGCGCCTAGCTCGGCGGTGTTGCTGATCGCCTCACGCATCCCGGCGATTCCGCGCGCTTCGATCAGGTCGGCGAGCAATTTGAGTTCGCCGACGCATTCCAGAAAAGCGACGTCTGGGGACACACCGGCCTCGACCAGGATGTCGAACCCGGCGACCAGCACTTCGGGCACCGCGCCCCACACCACCGCGCCTTCGTTGAACAGGTCCGCCTCACACTCCTCCGCGAAGCTCGACGCGATCAGCCCGGCGCGGGCGCAGCCGATCGCGCGGCCATAAGCAAGGGCGATGGCGCGCGCGGCGCCTTTCCTGTCCTGCGCGACCGCCCATAAAGCGGTCATCCCGCCGCCTGCTTGGTAGAGCGAGCGCAGCGCGGTGCCCGGGCCCTTCGGCGCGAGGAGGAAGATGTCGAGGTCGGCGCGCGGGCGGATGAAGCCGAAGTGGATCGCAAGGCCGTGGCTGAAGCCGAGCGCGGCGCCGGGGCGAAGCTGCGGCTCGATCGCCCCGTAGAGCCCGGCCATCGCTTCGTCGGGGATGAGCAGCATGACGAGGTCGGCGCTTGCGACGGCTTCATCGAGCGGCGCGCTGGCGAGGCCCGCGTCGCGGACCTTGGCGGCGCTGGGCGAGCCATCGCGAAGGCCGACAACGACGTCGATCCCGCTGTCGGCGAGGTTGAGCGCCTGGGCGCGGCCCTGGTTGCCAAAACCAATCACCGCGATGCGCTTGCCAGCCAGAGGGGCGGGGTCGATGTCGCGTTCGAAGATCCGGTCCATCGCGGCGGCCTAGCGCTCCGCGCCGAGCAGCGCCAGCGCCCGGTGGGTCGCACCGCGAGCATCATATGCATCGGTCATGCGCGGCCAGGCTGACGGGGGCTGGTTGGCGAACCAGGTATATTGCCGCTTGGCGTAGCGGCGGGTCGATTGTTGCCCAAGCGTAACGATGGCGTCCCGGTCGCCGCCATTGGCGATCTCGGCGACGCCGATGGCGCGCATCACGGGCAGATTGGGGTCTAGCGCCCGGGCGAGCAGCGCCTCGACCTCAGCGATCGCTCCTTGATCGATCATCTCGGCGAAACGCTGGTCGCAGCGCTGGTAGAGCCACGGGCGGGGTGGCAGCAGGACGAGCGGGCGCAGCTCGACCATCGCGCCGATCCCGCCCTCGCGCCGCTGCTGCCAATGCGCCAGCGAGCGCCCGGTCGATCGAACGACTTCGAGCGCGCGGGCGATGCGGGTGGTGTCCCCGGGGTTGAGGCGGGCGGCGGCGTCGGGGTCCAGGCGCAGCAGTTGTTGGCGATTGGCCTCGACCGATCCACCGCGAACCGAATCGCGGATTGCGGGGTCGATTCCCGGGACCGGGGCGATTCCGTCGAGCAATGTGCGCAGATACAGCCCGGTGCCGCCGACCAGGATTGGCAGGCGACCCGCGGCGTGGATGGCGGCGATTTCGGCGCGGGCCATGGCTGCCCAAGCGGCTGCCGAGCACGGATCGGCTCCGTCGCGGACCCCGTAGAGGCGATGATCGGCGCGTTGGCGATCCGCTTCCGACGGGGCGGCCGAGAGGATCGCGAGGTCGCGGTACAATTGCGCGCTGTCGGCGTTGACGATCACCCCGCCGCTGGCCTGGGCCCAATCGATCGCGAGCGCGCTCTTGCCGCTGGCGGTCGGACCGGCGATGAGGCCGAGTGGAGGATGAGGCGTGATCATTGCGACGCTGATAGCAGCCGGGCGGCTCGATGACAGGCTGCTCGCCGAGGCGATTGGCAAGGTGCCCGGCGCGCGGATGCTCGGCTGGGTCGACGAGGGCGATGCGGCGGACATTGCGGTCGACGATGCGGTGGCGGCGCGCGGCGCGCTGGAAAGCTGGAACGGATGCGACGTGATCGTCCAGCCCGCCGAGGGGCGCGAGAAACGATTGCTCGCCGCCGACATGGATTCGACGATCATCGGCCAGGAATGCATCGACGAGCTGGCCGATTATGCCGGAATCAAGCCGTCGATTGCGGCGATCACCGAGCGGGCGATGCGCGGGGAACTGGATTTCGCCGAGGCGCTTAAGGAGCGGGTCGCGCTGCTCGAAGGGCTCGACACCGCGATCATCGCGCGCTGCCTCGCCGAACGCATCCGCCCTAACTCTGGCGCCGAGACGCTGGTGCGGACGATGCGGGCGCGAGGGGCGGGGACGTTGTTGCTGTCCGGCGGGTTTTTGGATTTCGTCGAGCCGATTGCTGCGGCGGTTGGCTTTGAGCATCATGCGGCCAACGTGCTTGGAAAAAACGGCAAGGAACTGAACGGATTACTTGAGGGCGCGATCATCGATGCCAAGGCCAAGAAAGCGGCAATGCTGATCGAATGCGAGCAGCGCGGGATCGAGGCGGGGGCGGTGCTGGCGATCGGCGACGGCGCCAACGACATCCCGTTGATCGAGGCCGCGGGGATGGGCGTCGCCTATCATGCCAAGCCCGCGCTGATTGCGGTGGCCGATGCGCGGCTCGATCATCACGGGCTCGACGCCTTGCTGTGGGCGCAGGGCATCCCGCGCCGCGATTGGGCTATCTAGCGGCGACCGCGAAACAGGGTTGGGGCTTGAGCCGGACGCAGGCTTGGGACGCCGCTGCGCTCGACGGAAATGGCCCGACCTGGAGCCGGGTCATCGCGCCAACCGGAATGAAATAGGCCTGCGCCCCACCAAGCGATGGCGAAAGTCGCGCGAACAGCCCCTGTGCGGCGCTCTTCGAGCCGAACGCGCCGAGCTGGATCCGCCAGCCGCCGCTGCCCGACGCCACAGCGGGCGCAGGCTTGGCTACCGGAGCTGGCCTGGCGGCGGGAGCGGGCCTGAACCTCAGGGTCGGGGCCGCAACCGCCAGCGCGGCCGCTTTGCGCCGATCGGCGAGCGGCATCACCTTGTCCATGTCGCCCAGCGTCGCCTTGGCCGGGGCAAGCCCCTGCGCGGCGGCTCGGCTGACGTAGGCGTAGCCGAGCACAGGATCGCGCTTGACCCCGTCGCCGTTGAACAAAGCGGTGCCGGTGACGAGCAAGGCGCGCGGTTCGCCGCGATCGGCGGCGCGTTTGAGCCAAACGAGCGCGGTGGCGCGGTCACCGACATCGAACAACAGAAGCCCGAGGCTGACCTGCGCGTCGAGGTGGCCGGCGCGGGCCGCGCGCTCGAACCATTTCTTGGCCTCGCCGCTGTCGGCGGCGACCCCGCGACCAAGGCGATAGGCCTGGCCGAGATTGAACGCCGCGTCATTGTCGCCTTTTGCCGCGAGCCCGCGCCAGATCGCCACCGCTTTGGCCGGATTGCCTTGTTGCCATGCCTCGATCCCCGAGTGGACGGTCGGAGCGGCCGCGCCGGGCGGGACCATCGCCGCTGCTGCCAATGCTGCAATTAGCGCCACTCGCATCTTCGACCGCCTTATCCCGACCCATCGCGCTCAAGCTTTAGCCAGTCGCGACCCCCCGCAACAAGGTCGGGGTCACATTAACCAATAATTAGAGCCTTTCCTGTCAGGTGGCAGCCTGATCAGCGTCATCTTTGGGCGAGGGGAATAGAATGCGCGTTCTGGCAATGGCATCGCAGAAGGGCGGATCGGGCAAAACGACCCTGTCCGGACATCTGGCGGTGCAAGCGCAATTGGCGGGCGCTGGGCCCGTCTGCCTCATCGATATCGATCCGCAGGGTTCGCTCGCCGATTGGTGGAACGAGCGCGAGGCCGACATGCCGGCCTTCGCCCAGACCACCGTCGCGCGGCTTGCTTCGGATCTCGAGGTGCTTCGTCAGCAGGGCTTTCGACTTGCGGTGATCGACACGCCGCCGGCAATTACCATGGCGATCCAGTCGGTCATCGCAGTGGCCGAACTGATCGTCATCCCGACTCGCCCGAGCCCGCATGATTTGCGTGCCGTCGGCGCCACGGTCGATCTGTGCGACCGCGCCGGCAAGCCCTTGCTGTTCGTCGTCAACGGCGCGACTCCAAAAGCCAAGATCACCTACGAAGCCGCAGTCGCGCTGTCGCAGCACGGCACCGTCGCCCCGGTCACGCTTCACCATCGCACCGATTTCGCGGCCTCGATGATCGACGGCCGCACCGTCGTCGAAATCGACCCCAACGGCCGATCGGCGCGCGAAGTGATCGAATTATGGGATTATATTTCCGACCGGCTGGAGAAGAATTTCCGCCGCACCGTGTTCGCAGCGCCGGGCCAGTCGCCCGCCAATGCCGCTGCAAGTCCGCGTCCCGTCGGTGGCTTCGGCCGCCGCATGGTCGGCCAGTAAGGAGTAAGCGACCATGGGCGAGCCCAAAGCTTTCGCTTCCCTCTCGTCGGGCCTGTTGGCTCGCAAAGGTGCCGCGCGTCCGGCGATGCGTCCGCAAGGTTTCGGCGGCCAGGTTGGCGCCGGGCTGGAGGATCTCGGCTGGGACGACATGGGTTTCGAACCGCCAAAGCCGGCGCTGCTTCCCGAGCGGGACGAAGAGCATGATGCGTTCGGCCAGGAAGTGCCCGATGCGCCGCTTCGCAACCCGCTTGCAGCGCTGACCCCGATTGGCCAAGTTTCTGGGATCGGATCGCCGGTCCACGACCAGCGCGAAGAACTGGCCGCCGCCTTCAATGCCGTCGAGGCTGAAGGTGACGAGGATTATGACGAAACCGCCGAGCTGTACGACGGCGAAATGCCCGAATTTCCCGAGGCCGAGGTGGTGTCGATCCCGGCCCGCAAGCCGCTGGTACTCAACGCTCCGGTCGCCGCTGTTCCGGTATTTGCCGCTCCGGCGGACGCAACACCCGCGGTAACCCGCCGTGCGCCCAAGGCGCGGGCGCTGCCCGGATCAAAAGCCAAGGCGGCGTTCACGCTTCGGCTCGACAAGGATCGTCATCTGAAATTGCGCCTGGCCTGCGCGGTTACCGGTCGTTCGGCCCAGCAGATTGTCACCGACGCGCTCGACACTTTGCTTGCCGACATGCCCGAACTCGACGGCATGGCCGAGCGTGCGCCCGGTGCGGGGAAACGCGCTAGCAATTAAGCGAAGGGATTTTTGAGATGGTTAAGTCGCTGCGTCTAGGAACCGCTCTCACCGCAATCGGGATGATCGGTGCGCTCGCCGGCTGCGCTACTCCGGGCTCGCACTTTGCCACTCGGGCCTCGATCTTCAACGACAAGGTCGACAAGTCGAACATCGGCATCGCCACCCGCGCTCAAGCGGCGCTGGAGAATGGCGATTTTGCAACCGCGGTCACGCTCGCCGAGCGCGCGGTCGGCAATACGCCCAATGACGCCGGTTTCCGCACCTTGCTCGGCGGTGCCTATTTCGGCGCCGGCCGGTTTGCGTCGGCCGAAAGTGCCTATCGCGATTCGCTAAGCCTGCTGCCGAGCCAGCCGCAGGTAGTGCTCAAGCTGGCGCTGGTGTCCATTGCCCAGGGCAAGAGTGATTCGGCGCTGCAGTTGCTCGAAGCATCGCGCAATTTCCTCGATCCGGCCGACTACGGCCTTGCACTGGCGCTCGCCGGCCAGCCGCAAGCGGCGGTCGCCGCGCTCGACGCGGCGGCGCGCGAAACCGGCGCCGATTCGCGGGTTCGGCAGAATCTCGCGCTGGCCCATGCCTTGTCGGGCAATTGGGATCAGGCGCGCGAAGTCGCATCGCAGGACGTCGCCGCCGACCAGCTCGACGCCCGGATCCAGCAGTGGATGACGTTCGCCAAGCCGGCCAAGGCGTCGGACCAGGTGGCATCGCTGACCGGGATCACCCCGGCGGCGTTCGATCCGGGCCAGCCAGTGCGGCTCGCTTTGTCGCAGACCAAGAGCAATGTGCGCATGGCCGAGGCCGAGCCGGTTGCAGTCGCGCCGATCGCCGCTGAGCCCGCGCCGCCGATGGTCGAGGAAGTTGCAGCAGCCGAGCCGGTGGCGGCGCCTTATGTCGCGCCTGCACCCCAGACAGACCCGGTCGTGGTTGCCGAAGCAGCGCCATCGCCGGTAGAAGTTGTGGCATCGCCAGTGGCTGCGGTCGAGCAGGCGCGAGTGATTGCTGAGGCGGTCGCAGCGCCGGTGGTGGCCTATCATGCCGCCGCCAAATCGCACCGGGTGATCGCCAAGCCCGGCCTGTCGCCGCGCGCCGCGAGCCTCAATGGTATCCGTCTGCCGATCCGACGCGCCTCGTTCGCAGTCGCATCGGGGACCAGCAATTCGGTGGTCCAGTTGGGCGCTTACTCGTCGCGCTCGAATGTGTCGGCGGCGTGGAACAAGGTCGCTGCCAAATATCCGGCGCTGCGCGGGTTCAAGCCCGGCACCGCGCGGTTCGATGGGCCGCGTGGCACCGTCTATCGCCTGTCAATCAGCGGTTTTGCATCGCAGGGTCATGCACAGAATTTATGCTCGTCGCTGAAGAGCAAGGGTGGGGCCTGCTTCGTTCGCTCCATCGCCGGGGATCGCCCGGTGCAGATGGCGTCGCTTTAGGCGCTCAGACGATCAGGCGTTCGGCGGTGAGGAGGTCAAGACAGGCCATTCGCACCGCCACGCCCATTTCGACCTGAAGCATGATCAATGAGCGCTCTGGGTCGTCGGCCAGCGCGGTCTCGATCTCGACCCCGCGATTGATCGGGCCGGGGTGCATTACCACCGCCTGGGGCGAGGCCTTGGCCATTCGCGCCGCGGTCAGCCCGTAGCGCTCAAGATATTCGCCCGGCGCGTCGCCGAATTCCTCGTCGAGCCGCTCGCGCTGGATGCGCAGCATCATCACCACGTCGGCGCCCTCGACCGCGGCGTCGATCGAGCCGGTGCCGACGAGATCGTCGGGCAGCAGTTCGGGCGGGCCGGCGAGGCGGACCTCGGCACCGAGGCGGGTCAGCAATTTCAAATTGGAGCGGGCGACCCGGCTGTGCTTCAGGTCGCCGCAGATCGCGATTTTCAAACCTTCGATCCGGCCGAAGCGGCGGCGGATTGTGGCGGCGTCGAGCAGGGCTTGCGTCGGATGTTCGCCCGAGCCGTCGCCGGCGTTGATCACCGGGCAATCCATGATCGCCGCAATGCTCGCCGGGGCGCCGCTTAATGCGTGGCGAATGATCAGTGCGTCGGGCCGCATCGCGTTCAGCGTGCGCGCGGTATCCTCGAGCGTTTCGCCTTTCTTGATCGAGCTCATCTCGACCTGCATCGTCACCGTTTGGGCGCCGAGGCGGTTGGCGGCGATCTCGAAGCTCAGCAGCGTGCGAGTCGAGTTTTCGAAGAAGGCATTGACGATGGTCAGCCCGTTGAGCTTGTCCGAATGGCGGCGCGGCTGGCGGTTATACTCGAACCAGCAGTCGCCCTGATCGAGGATCGTGGCGATGTCGCCGTCGGTGAGGCCGTCGATCGAAAGCAGGTCCATGAGCTTGGCTGCTAGCCGGGCTCCGGCAAATTGACCAGTGCGTCGATCGCGCCTTGCAGGATGTGCGCGGCGGCGTGGGCGTCGATCAGGCTGGCGCGCTTGGCGCGGCTCATGTCGGCCTCGATCATCACCCGCTCGACCGCGATGGTCGACCAGCGTTCGTCCCACAGCAGGATCGGGAGGGCGAGGGGGATGAGATTGCGGGCGAAGGCGCGCACCGACTGGGTACGCGGCGAATCGCTGCCGTCCATGCTGAGTGGGAGGCCGACGACGAGGCCGAGGATCGAGTTGCGGGCGCAGATGTCGCTGAGGCGAGCGAGGTCGGCGGTGAATTTGGAGCGGCGAACGGTCTCGGCCGCGGTGGCGAAGCTCCAGCTGGCGTCGCAAGTGGCGAGGCCGATGGTCTTGGTGCCGACATCGAGGCCGAGCAGGCGACCGCCATGCGCGGAGAGCGCGGCGCGGAAGTCGGCGGCGGTGAAGGCGATCATTTGGTCGCGAACGCGTGCAACCGGCGCTTGGCATCGGCGCGGATCGAGCCCCAGAACAAGGCATAATCGAACGGATGATAATTGTTGCCCGGAAGGACGAACCCGCCGACCGAGGGCAATTCGCCGCCGACCAGCAGCAGTCCCTGGTCGCAGCGCGCGCTGACCCGGCCGGGAAATGAGGTGGCGGTGGCGAAGCTGGCCGATGGCTGGAGCGTGCCGAGGTTGGCAGATGCCGGAGCCGAGCCGCCGCTGGTCCCAGTCAGCGGGTTGACGCAGACCATGTCGGCGCGCTGGCGAAGGCGGCCGTTGGCGCCTTTCGTGCCGACCCAGCTATCCATGATCAAGGATGGATTGGCCGGCTCGGCGAAACTTTGCCATGACAGGATGCAGCCGGTTTCGTCGGGTGTCTTGCAGGCCGTGCGGCCCATCGTCGGCAAATCGGCGGTGGCGGAGAGCGGCCAGCCGACGACGTAAGCCGCGACCAGTCGGCCCTCGAGCACATCGCGCCGGTCGATCAGCAGCCGCGACAGATGCAACGCACCCTGGCTGTGCCCAGCGAGAATCAGCGGGCGGTTCGCGGGTTGGGCGGCGAGGAACACATCGAACGCGGCGAGGACGTCGCGATAGGCGAGGTCGAGCGCTTGAGTCGCATCGTCGCCTTTGAGCAGGAAGGCGCCATAGGCCGCCTGACGATAGCGCGGCGCCCAGATTTCGGTTTGCTCGTTAAATGCGCTTGCTTGGCTCTGCACGAACAGATGATCGCGACCAGCGGTCTGGCCGCCAGCATCGATTGGCGCATTCCACCGGTCGCGGTCGAGGTACGTCGTGGGATGAATGTAAAAGGTGGCGGCTCCGATCGCGATGGGATCGACCCGCACGTCATTGTCCGGCATCCACGCCGAAGGGTCGCCGGGAAGCCCGGGCTTGGCCAACCACGACGCGTTGCTAGCGTAATCCGGCCCGTCGTTGGCCTTGGGCGCAGCGTAATGTCCCTTGGGGGTGGCCTGACTGAGCAAGACCTGGCTGCCGAACTGGTAGAAAGCGAAAGCCACCGCCACCGCGAGCACGGTGAGCAGGAAAATACAGCCGAGGAACCGACGAGCGAGCATCGCCGCGCCCTAGCCGCCGACTCCCAACGCGGCAACTGCGCTTGAAGGCGGGAGGGCGCCCTGTTAGGCGCCTCGGGTCGCTTGTCGATCCGAGGAATTCAAGAACTTCCATGTCAGTCAACGAAAGCCAAGTGCGCCACGTCGCCAAGCTCGCTCGGCTCGCGCTGAGCGATGCCGAGATCGACAAGATGGTGCCCGAACTCAACAATATTCTCGGCTGGGTCGAACAGCTTGGCGAGGTCGACACCGACGGGGTCCAGCCACTCACCGCGGTGATCGAGCTCAAGCTTCGGCTGCGCGACGACGTCGTCAACGACGGCGATATTCGCGACAAGATACTCGTCAACGCGCCCGATGCGCAGCACGGCTTCTTCGCGGTGCCGAAGGTGATCGAATAGTGTCGGAGCTGACGACCAAAACCATCGCCCAGCTTCGCGACGGGTTTCGCGGCGGCGCGTTTTCGGCGCGGGAGATTGCCGGGGCATTTAATGCGGCGGTTGAGGCGGGGCGGGCGCTTAATGCTTGGACTGTCGAGACGCCTGAACTTGCGTTAGCGGCGGCTGATGCTGCTGATTCGGCGCGGGGTTCGGATGCGATGAAGCCGCTGAGTGGTATTCCGTTGGGAATAAAGGACTTATTCTGCACCGAGGGCGTGGGATCGACCGCCGGATCGAACATCCTGCGCGGGTTCACGCCGCCATATGAAAGCACCGTCTCGGGCAAATTGAAGGCGGCGGGCGCGGGGATGTTGGGCAAGCTCAACATGGACGAGTTCGCGATGGGATCGTCGAACGAGACCAGCGCTTACGGCCCGGTGATTTCGCCGTGGAAGCGCAACGATGGTTCGAACGCGGCGCTGACCCCGGGCGGAAGCTCGGGCGGGTCGGCGGCGGCGGTCGCGGCGGGGATGGCGCCGGGGGTCACCGGGACCGACACCGGCGGCTCGATCCGCCAGCCCGCGGCGTTCGTCGGCATATCGGGGATCAAGCCGACCTACGGCCGCTGTTCGCGGTGGGGGATCGTGGCATTCGCAAGCTCGCTCGACCAGGCGGGGCCGATGGCGCGGACGGTGCGCGATTGCGCGATCCTGCTCGAGACTATGTGCGGGTTTGACGCCAAGGACGCGACCAGCCTCGACGTGCCGGTGCCGCCGTGGGAGGCCGGGTTGTCGAGCAATCTCAAGGGCAAGCGGGTCGGCATTCCCAGGGAATATCGCATCGACGGCGTGCCTGAAGAGATCAATGCGATCTGGGACCAGGGGATCGCGTGGCTCAAGGATGCGGGCGCCGACATTGTCGAGATCAGCTTGCCGCATACCAAATATGCGCTGCCGAC
>JBBRTO010000002.1:0-67063 GCA_038244345.1 Sphingomonadales bacterium
GCCGAACGTGGACGCAATTGTTCATCGCCCCTTCGGGCGAGCCGTTCAGGGCCGGGGCGGGCGAGCCCTATCCGGTTGCCGCCTGGTTCGCCGCGGCCGATGTCAATCATGACGGCAAACTGACCGAAGGGGAGTTCATCATCGATGCCTCGCGCTTTTTCGATTCGCTCGATCTCGACCATGATCAACAGCTGAACAGCACCGAGATTCAGCATTACGAAAAAGACATCGCGCCCGAAGTCCAAAGCGGCAGCTTCAGTGCGATTGACTGGAATACGCGCGGCGCCGCGACGCCAGGCAGCCGCCGCCGCGCGCTCGGCCTGTTGCAGATCCAAACGGACGACTTGCAGGCGCATGTGCCGGAAGTCTGGAATCGCCACCAAGGCTCGGATAACTCGCGCGGAGGTGGCAGCTACGGGATCATCAACATTCCTGAGCCGGTGATGGCGATGGACACCGACCTGAGCGGCATTGTCACCCGTGGCGAGATGCGCTCCGCCGCGCAGCGTCGCTTCAACCTGCTCGACACCGAGGAGCGCGGTTATTTGATGCTGGCCGATCTGCCCGAGACCTATGCCCAGGGCCATCCGTCGAAAGCGCGCAAACGCTGAGCTAGGCCGCTTCTCCGTGGAACTGTAGCTTGGCCAGGCGTGCGTAGAGGCCACCGGCGGAGGCCAAAGCGGAATGCGTGCCTTCCTCGACGATCCGGCCGCCGTCCATGACGATGATCCGGTCGGCGGCGCGGACGGTGGCCAAGCGGTGGGCGATGACGATCGTGGTGCGGCCCTCCATCAGATGCTCGAGCGCGTCCTGCACCGCGGCCTCGCTCTCGGCGTCGAGTGCGCTGGTCGCTTCGTCGAGCAGCAGCAGCGGCGCGTCGCGGCGGAGTAAAGCGCGGGCGATCGCGATCCGTTGGCGCTGGCCGCCCGACAGCCGGGCGCCGCCTTCGCCCATGAAGGTGTCGAGCCCGTCGGGGAGCTGGCGAAGGAAGGTTTCGGCATTGGCGTCGCGAGCGGCGGCCCATATCTCATCCTCCGACGCGTCCCAATTGCCGTAGCGCAGATTGTCGCGGGCGGAGGAGGCGAAGATCACCACTTCCTGCGGCACCATCGCGATCCGCTGCCGGATGTCGGCCGGGTCGGCGTCTTTGAGATTTACGCCGTCGAGGGTGATGCGGCCTTCCTGGGGATCGTAGAAACGTTCGGCGAGCTGGAACAGGGTCGTTTTGCCAGCGCCCGACGGGCCGACCAGAGCGAGGCGTTCGTTGGGGCGGACCTTCAACGAGAAATCGTGCAACGCAGAGACTTCGAGCCGGGTCGGGTAACGGAAGCCGACATGCTCGAACTCCAGCGTGCCAAGCGACGGGGTGGGCATGACGGCCGGGTTGGCCGGGGCCTCGATCTCGGGCCGGGCGGTAAGCAACTGGCCGAGCCGTTCCGACGCTCCGGCAGCGCGGAGCAAATCGCCATAGACTTCGCTGAGCGCGCCGAACGCGCCGGCGAGCAATCCGCCGTAGAGGACGAAGGCGGCAATCGTTCCGCCGGTCATGCGGCCCTCGGCGACATCGGTCGCGCCCTTCCAGATGATCATCGTGATCGCGCTGAACATCAGCGCGATGACGATCGCGGTCATGATCGCGCGCAACAAGATCCGCTTCTTGGCGGTGGCGAAGACGCTTTCAGTGGCGAGGGTGAAGCGTGCGGCCTCTCGGTCCTGCTGGTTATAGGCCTGGACGATCTTCATCGCTCCGAGCACTTCGCTGGCAATGGTGCCGACGTCGGCGATCCGGTCCTGGCTTCTGGTCGAGATGGCGCGGATCCGGCGGCCGAGCAGCACGAGGGGAAGGACAATCAGCGGGATCGCGATCAGCAGCCGGGCGGCGAGCGCCGGGGCGAGCACGAACAGGATGATCGCGCAGGCGGTGCCCATCACCACGTTGCGTAGCGCGACCGAGATGGTCGTGCCGACGGTCTGTTCGATGATCGTCGTGTCGGCGGTGATCCGGCTGGCAATCTCGGCCGGGCGATTTTCCTCGAAGAAGCCGGGCGCGAGGCGCAGCAAGTTGCGATGCACCGCGAGCCGCATGTCGGCGACGACCCGCTCGCCGATCCAGCTGACGAAGTAGAAGCGGACCGCCGTGGCGATTGCCATGACCACCACCAGCAGCAGCAGATATTCGAACCAGCGCGCGATGTCGCCGCCACCCTTGAAGCCGCGATCGATGATCAGCTTGAACGCATAAGGCACGCCCGAGGTCGCGGCGGCGGCGAACAGCAAGGCGATGGCGGCGGCGGCGAGTTGCGCCCGGTAGCGAGCGGCGAAGCTCCATACCATGCGAAGGCCGGATAGGTTCTTCGCCTTGGGCGGTTCGGGACGGGTAGCCATGGTGAAGTGCCTAGCAGTGTGGCGCGCGCGCCTCAATTGCCGCAATGCGGCGAGTGCGGCGCAGCATAATCCTTGCGGGGGGAGCCTTTGGGGTGCAGTCTCGTTATCCCCGCTAACCACCCCAAGGAATTCGGATGCTATACGACGCCTATGAGGTGCAACGCTCGTTGATGGCGGGGGCCGGCCGGGCCGCATCCTTCGGTTCCGGATGGCTCAACAGCCCCGCCAATCCGTGGTCGTACGGCGCGATGGGGCCGATCGTCGCCGCCAGCCTCGACGTCTTCGCCCACGCCGCCGCGCCGCGCGGCAAGCCCGAATTCGGGATCAAGGAAGTGGCGGTCGGTCGCAAGCTGGTCGAGGTCAGCGAGGAAATCGTTCTGACCAAGCCGTTTGGGCGGCTGAAGCATTTCAAGAAAGAAGGCGTGGAAGGTCAGCCCAAGCTGCTGATCGTCGCGCCGATGTCGGGCCATTTCGCGACCCTGCTGCGCGGCACGGTCGAGCGGATGCTGCCCAAGCATGACGTGTTCATTACCGATTGGACCGATGCCAAGCTGGTGCCGATCGAGGCTGGCGGCTTCGACCTCGACGATTATATCGATTATCTCATCGAGTTCCTCGGCGCGATCGGGCCCAATGCCCATATGCTCGCCGTCTGCCAGCCGGCGGTCCCGGCGCTCGCCGCGGTGGCGCTGATGAACGCCGACAAGAACCCTGCAACGCCGAAGAGCCTGACGATGATGGGTGGGCCGATCGATACGCGCCAGGCGCCGACTGCGGTCAATACGCTGGCGACCGAACGACCCCACGCATGGTTCCAGCGCAACGTCATCGCCACCGTGCCGATGATCTATCCGGGCACCGGGCGAAAGGTCTATCCGGGCTTCCTCCAGCTCGCCGGCTTTATGACGATGAACCTTGGCAGCCACCTGGTTTCACATTGGGAGATGTTCAAGCATCTCGTCGTCGGCGACGAGGAAAGCGCCGATTCGACGCGCGATTTCTACGCCGAATATCGCTCGGTCGCCGACATGGCGGCGGAATTTTATCTGCAGACGATCGACGTGGTGTTCCAGCGCCATCTGCTGCCCAAGGGCGAAATGATGCACCGCGGGCGCAAGGTCGATCCGGCGGCGATCACCCGCACCGCGCTGCTGGCGATCGAGGGCGAGCGCGACGATATTTCGGGGCTCGGCCAGACCAAAGCGGCGCTCGATCTGGCGACCAAGCTCAAGGCCGACAAGAAGATTTACTATTTGGCCAAGGATGTCGGCCATTACGGCATCTTCAACGGCCGCAAATGGCGCGAGCGGATCGCCCCGGTGGTCGAGAAATTCATCGCCGCGAACGGCTGATATCGAATCACTTGAAATTTCCGGACATGAAGCCTATGTGATTCGCGTGCGGGCCGGGCCCCTCTGACGATCCTGATGATCGTGATGTCGGACCGCATCGAGTGCGCTCGATGCTTTGGGGTCCGTGGTTCCGTTCGATCCCCATCTTCAAACGCCCTCGTCACTCACGTGAATGGAGGAGCATATGAACGCCTTGTTACACCGGTTGAGCATGCTGCATCGCAAGCTCGACGAGGAAATCCGTCGCGAACTGTCGCAGCGTTTTCCCAATTCCATCAAATTGCTTCGGCTGAAGAAACTGAAGCTGCTGGCTAAGGACCGGATGTACCGTCACTACAATCGTCGCCGGGGGATCGCCTGATGCGCAGCGAAAATCAGGTGGCGGCGATGGCCTGCCCGGTGTGCCGCACCGCACTCGCAATGTCCGAGCGGCAGGGGGTGGAAATCGATTATTGCCCCACCTGCCGCGGGGTGTGGCTGGATCGCGGCGAAATCGACAAGATCGTCGAGCGCAGCGCGGCAGAACCCGTGCGCGCCGCTTCGCCGCCGCCACGCGGCGTCAGCGACAGCTGGCGGCCGGACCGAGATGACGACCATTATCGTCATTCCAAGCGCAAAAAGTCGTTCCTGTCGGAAATGTTCGACTGACCTCCGGGGGCGGCGGCGCTTGCGCTTGCCGCCCCGATTTTAGAGAGGATCCGGGCCCCTCTGGCGACTGACAAGTCGTGATGTCGGATCGATTATCCGCCGCTCCCAGCGGGATCAAATGATTGGATTCGACCGATGGAATTTCTGTTTCTTGACTGGCTCGGCACACCGCTGTGGATGTGGCTGTCGTTCCTCGCGATCGTCGTCACCCTGCTCGTGCTCGATCTTGGTGTGCTGCATCGCAAGCAGCGCGAGATCGGGGTGCGCGAAAGCCTCGCTTTGTCGGCCTTCTATATCACGCTCGGCCTCGGCTTCGGCGGCTGGGTCTACTGGTATCTGGGCGAAACCGCCGGGCTCCAGTTCGTCACCGGTTTCGTCATCGAAAAGAGCCTGGCGATGGACAATGTGTTCGTCATCGCGATGATCTTTTCCTATTTCTCGGTGCCGCGTCTTTACCAGCACCGCGTGCTGTTCTGGGGCATCCTCGGGGTGATCGTCCTGCGCGCGATCATGATCGGGCTGGGCGCGACGCTGGTCGAGCAGTTCCACTGGATGCTGTACCTGTTCGCGGCCTTCCTGATCTTTACCGGGATCAAGATGTGGCGGATGGCCGAGCAAGATTATGATGTCGGCTCGAGCGGCGCGCTGGCCTTCCTTCGCCGCCACCTGCCGGTCACCGAAAATTTCCATGGTGAGCGCTTTGTCGTCCGTCAGGCTGATCCAAAGACCGGCAAGCTGCGCTGGTTGGCGACGCCGCTGTTCCTCGCGCTGGCGATGGTCGAGGTGGTCGACGTGGTGTTCGCGGTCGACAGCGTTCCGGCGATCTTCGCGATCACCACCGACCCGTTTCTGGTTTACACCTCGAACATCTTCGCGATCCTCGGGCTTCGAGCGCTCTATTTCGCGCTTGCGGCGATGGTTCACCGCTTCCACTATCTCAAATATGCGCTCGCCGTGCTATTGGTGTTCATCGGTTCCAAGATCTTCGTCGCCGACATGTTCGGTCTGGCCAAGATCCCGCCGTCGCTATCGCTCGGTATCACCTTCGCCATCCTTGCCGCCGGGGTCGGCTGGTCGCTTTGGAAAACCCGCCAAGTCGAGCAACCGATCAGCCGTTCTTCATCCTGACATTGCCGACCAGCAGCAGCGCCGCCGCGCTGGCGGCGACGGCGGCGATTGCAGAGCCGATCAGCGATAAATGAAAGCCGGCGATGAGCGCGTCGCCGTCGCGCGACAGGACCGCCCCGAGCATCGCGGTGGCGATCAGCCCGCCTGTCCGCGCCACTGCGCTGTTGAAGCCCGAGGCGGTGCCGACATGCTTTTCGTCGACCGAGCCAAGCACCGAGCTGGTGAGCGGCGCGACCGCCAGCGCCATCCCGGCCGCCATCACCACCATCGCCGGGAACACCGCCGTCCAATAATCGGCATCGGCGCCGATGCGGCGGGCGAGCAGCATCCCCGCGGCGACCACCAGCGGCCCGGCGGTCAATAGCCAGCGCGGGCCGATGCGGGCGGCGAGCTGGCCCATCGGCGGCGAGGCGAGGGTGAGCACGATCGGCAGCGGGAGCATCGCCATCCCCGCCTGAACTGGCGAATAATGGGCTGCCGAAATCAGCACGTAGGGGATCAGCAGCATCGCCGCGCCGAACGCGCCGTAGAGCAGGAAGGTCATCAGGTTGAGGCCGGTGAAGCAGCGGTCGGCGAACATCGTGAGCGGCATCATCGCTCTCTCGCCGCGCCGCGCTTCGACCCACAGGAACAACCCGAGCAAGGTGAGACCTCCGACGACCGTGGCGATGGCGATTGGCTCGAGATGGTTCGAGGACGACCAGCGGGTCAGGCCATAGGTCGCGCCGAGCAGCCCCAGCGTGGCGAGCAAGGCGCCGGGATAATCAGTGCGGGCGGCGCCCTTGTCCTCGCTTTCGCTGACGAACAGGAGCGCGAGCAGGATCGCGCCGGCGGCAAGCGGCAGGTTGATGAAGAAAATCGACGGCCAGCCGACATGGTCGACCAGCCAGCCGCCGATCAACGGCGCAATCGCGGCCGCGGCCGCGCCCGCGGCGGCCCAGATACCGACCGCGCGGCCACGCTGTTCACCCTGGAATGCGGCGTTGAGCAGGGCGAGGCTGTTGGGCAGCAGTAACGCCGCGCCGACGCCTTGCACGGCGCGCGCGGCGAGTAGCATGTTGAGGCTTGGGGCAAGCGCGCAAGCGAGGCTTGCGGCGGCGAACAGTCCAGTGCCGGTCAGCAGTAGCAGGCGCCGTCCATAATGATCGCCGAGCGCGCCGCCGAGCAGCAGCAGCGCCGACAGCGGCAGGAGGTAGGCGTTGACCACCCATTGCACGTCCGCCGCTCCGGCGCGGTAGCTGGCGCGAATCGCAGGCAAGGCGACGTTGAGTACGCTGCCCTCGACGAACGACAGGCTGGAGGCGAGCACGCAGGCGGCGAGCGTCCAGCGCGGATCGTGGCGCGGTCTCGCCCGGGAGCGCGCGGCGCTCACGCGTGGTCGGCGCCAGCGCTGTCGAGGGCGGCGCGGACCATCGCCGACCACGTCTCGGTATCACCGGCGGCAGCCATGACCGGATCGGGTTCGCGAAGTTCGTGGATCACCGCCAGCGCCTGTCCGCGATACTCGTGCCAGGCGTCATCGACCTTGCCGCTCGCCGAAGCTTCGTCGCCGCGCGCATTGCTGCTCAGCGCGTAACCGGCGAGGACGCGCGCAATCCGCTCGGGGAGCAAGGTGTGGGCTTCGGGCATCGATTTCTCCTTTGGACGGTCAGGCGGTCGGTGCAGTTGGCGGCGGGGTGACGTCTTTCATCGGGCGCGGCGGTGGGCTGAGATGGTCCATCAGCCGCCTGATCGCGCGGCGCGCCTTATAGGCCAGCCAGAGCGACAGGAAGACCAGGATCGCGGCGATGATCGCGGCCGCGATCGGGTTGGCGATGGCGAGCGCGAGCAGGCCACCGGTTGCGACATCCTCCATCGTCGAGACGGCGATGTTGGAATAGGGTTCGGGGCTGGCGTTGACGAGGGTTCGCGCGCCGGCCTTGCCGGCATGCGCGATCGCCGCCGCGCCGCCGCCCAGGAGGAAGCTCGCCACCTGCCACGCCGGATCGGCGCTATCGATGATCGCAAGGCTCAGGAGCGCGCCGCCGAGCGGGCGGATGAAGCTGTGCACCGCATCCCACACGCTATCGACCCAGGCGATCTTGTCGGCGAAGAATTCGGCAAAGGTCCCGACCGCCGCAGCGCCGATCACCCAATTGTTGGTGAGGATGTCGAGTGACTGCAATTGATCGGGCAGCGCGATGTAGCCGAACTTCATCGCCAGCCCGGTGACGAGCGTAACGAGGTACAGTCGCCATCCGGCAAGCAGGCTAGTCGAGGCGGCAAGCGCGGTGAGTTCGATCGGGCTCATTGGGGGCTCCCTGTGCGCCCGCGAACCTAGAGGCTCGTGACAAAAGGACAAGGAGGCGGCAGGACGTTTGAATGACCGACCTCGACGATTTGGCGCGACGGGCGACGAGCGACGGTGCAGCGGCGCTGGCGCTGGCCGAGGCGCGGCTGATGGGTGACGGCGGAGCGCCCGATGCGGCGGCGGCGCTGGCGCTTGTCGAGCAGGCCGCCTGGCTTGGCAATACCGATGCGCGACGGGCGTTGGTCTATATGACCGGCGCCGGGATCGGGCTGGCGGCGGATCGCGAGGCGGCGCGGGCGATGCTCGCCGAGCTGGCGGGCGAGGACCGGTTCGCGGCGGTCCAGCTGGCGTTTCTCGACCATGTCACCTGCCATCGGCGGCTGGCGGATGTCGCGCCTGAAATACTGTTGGACGATCCGCGGATCACCATCCATCGCGGGCTCTTCAGCGCTGCCGAATGTCGCTATCTGACGTTGCTCGGAACGCCGTGGCTCGAGCGGGCGATGGTGATCGACGAGGCGTCGGGCGCCGGGGTGATCGATGCCATTCGCGACGCCGACACGTCGAGCTTCCCGCCACTGGCCGAGGATCTGGTGGTGCAGCAGATCAACGCCTGCATCGCTGCCGCGAGCGGCACCGACAAGGGGTGGGGCGAGCCGCTAACCATCTTGCGTTACGAACCCGGCCAGCAATATCGCCCGCACCATGACGCCGGCGGGGCGGTTGATGCGCTGCGACACTGGACCGCGCTGATCTGGCTCAACGAGGATTATGACGGTGGCGAAACCGATTTCCCCGATGTCGGCGTGCGGGTGAAGGGCGCGGTCGGCGACATGCTGCTGTTTCACAACGTCACTGCGGAGGGGATGCCCGATCAGCGGATGATCCACGCCGGGTTGCCAGTGACGAGCGGGGTCAAGTGGATGGCGAGCCGCTGGATCCGGGGCGTGAAATATCTGAAGGGGTGAGGGAGCTGGTTCGCAAGACCCCTCCATCAGCCTGCGGCTGCCACTTCCCCATCGAACACGATGGAGAGGGACTTTTCGACTTACAGCACCTCGAACAGCCCAGCCGCGCCCATGCCGCCGCCGATGCACATGGTGGTGACGACGTAGCGCGCGCCGCGGCGCTTGCCTTCGATCAGGGCGTGGCCGGTGAGGCGCGCGCCGCTCATGCCATAGGGATGGCCGATCGAGATCGCGCCGCCGTCGACGTTCAAGAGTTCGTCAGGAATGCCGAGCTTGTCGCGGCAGTAAAGCACCTGCACCGCGAACGCCTCATTCAATTCCCACAGGCCGATGTCACCGATCTTGAGGCTGAACCGCTCGAGCAACTTGGGTACCGCGAACACCGGGCCAATGCCCATTTCGTCGGGTTCGGTGCCCGCCACCGCCATGCCGACATAGCGGCCAAGCGGGGCGAGGCCGCGCTTCTCCGCAAGAGCGGCTTCCATGATGATGCAGGCCGAAGAGCCGTCGCTTAGCTGGCTCGCATTGCCGGCGGTGATGTGGGTGTCCGGGCCCAGCACCGGATTGAGCGCGGCCAGATTTTCATAGGTTGTCGAGGGGCGGTTGCCTTCGTCCTTGTCGAGCGTGATCTCGTGCATCGAGACTTCGCCGCTGTCCTTGTCCTTGACGCCCATCGTCGTCGTCACCGGGACGATTTCCGCTGCGAAGCGGCCCTCGGCCTGGGCGGCCGCAGTGCGCTGCTGCGAGCGCAACGCATATTCGTCCTGCGCCTCCCGGCCGATGCCATAGCGGCGCGCCACTGTCTCGGCGGTCTGCAACATCGGCATGTAGACATTCTTGTGCATGGCGATCAGCGACGGGTCGCCGCCGATCCGCATTTCCGGAGTCTGGACCATGCTGATCGAATCCTGGCCACCGGCCGCGACGATATCCATGCGATCGGTAATCACCTGCTTGGCCGCCGTGGCGATCGCCATCAGCCCAGATGCGCACTGGCGGTCGATAGTCTGGCCCGAAACCCCGACCGGGCAACCCGCGCGAAGGGCGACCTGGCGGCCGATGTTGCCGGCCTGGACTCCCTGGGTCAGCACGCAGCCCCACACGACATCGTCAATCTCCCCCGCCTCAATCCCCGCGCGGTCGATTGCCGGGGCCAGCGACAGCGCGCCCAGCGTTGCGCCCGGGGTGACGTTGAACGCACCCTTGTAGGCGCGGCCGATCGGGGTGCGGGCGGTTGAGACGATGACGGCGTCGCGTGCGGACATGGATATTCTCCTAGGTGAAAATGAGGCCGAGCCACTCGGCGGTGAGGGCGGGTTTGAGTTCGCCCTCGATCTCGACCGTGACATGATGCTTGAACAAAGTCTGCCCGGGCGCCTTGTCGTCGATCGAGACAAGCGTGAAATGGCCCCGGACTCGTTTGCCGGCGCGGACCGGGGCGATGAACCGCACCCGGTCGAGCCCGTAATTGACCGCCATCTTGGTGGTCTCGGGGAGCTGCATAGCGTCGGCGGCCATGCGTGACAGCAGCGACAGCGAAAGGAAGCCGTGGGCGATGGTCCCGCCGAACGGAGTCTGCGCGGCAAGGGCGGGATCGATGTGGATGAACTGGCGGTCTTCGGTGGTGTCGGCGAATGCGTCGATGCGGGCCTGGTCGACCATGATCCAGTCGGACGAGCCGATCAGCTGGCCGATCGAGCCGCAGATTTGATCGAGGGTGGCGATGGGCATGGTGCCGGGTCTAGGCGCGCCGGGAAGCGCCTGACAAGCCCCGCGCAAGTGACGCTACGGCAGGCGCAGATTTAGCGCTCCGACGGGGCGGGAACGACGGGATAGGGCATCACCAGCGTGCCATCGGGGGCGGCGGTGAAAGCGATCTGGGTGGGGGCGGCGAAAGCGATGCCCTCGGCGGCGAAACGAGTGATTAGCGCGAGCATGATCGTGGACTTGTCCGCCGCCAGTCGGTCGGCGTCGAGGGTTCGATTGTCGAATATCAGCTCATGGTCGATGCTCGACGGCGCAAAGCCGGTCATCCCGCAGCGGACGTATTTGCACCCCTTGCACCCCTCGACCGCCTCGCACGCCATGTCGGGCAGGCGCGCCAGAGCCTCGGGCGCGGCAGCGTAGGCGACCCCGAACTGCAAGGTCGTGCGGCGCGAGCGGCCGTCGGCGAGATTGTGAATCTCGCGCTCGAGCAATTTGGTGTTGGCCATGATGATCTGCTCGCCCGACAGCGAGCGCATCCGGGTGGTCTTGAGCCCGATCCGCTCGACCGTTCCGACGCTATTATCGAAGCGGATCGTGTCGCCACGGCGGAACGGGCGGTCGAACAAAATCGCCAGCGCGGCGAACAAATCGGAGAAGACGCCTTGAGCGGCGAGGCCGATGGCAATTCCGCCGATTCCCAGCCCGGCGACGAGCGCAGTGACGTTGACCCCGAGATTGTCGAGAATGAAGACGATCGCCAGCGCGAACAAGGCAACGCTGACCAGGACGCGGATGATCGAGGTGGCGTTGCCCAGCGTGGTCTCGCCGGGATTTTCGCCGACCCGGCGCGCGATCATCCCGAGGATCAGTTCGCGCGCCCAGATTGCGCCCTGCAGCGCGAAGGCGATGGTGAAGGCGATGTCGATCAGATGCTGGGCGCGCGGGGGCGGCATCGCATAGCTTGCGACCATGTCGATCGCGGCGGCGACCATGAACAGGATGGTGGTCCGCGCCAGCACTCGACCGGCGACGCTTCGCCAGCCGATATGTGTCGCCTCGCTCTCGCTCGCCACCATCCGCCGGCCGATCGCGCGCGCGATCAGCATCAGCCCGACGAGCCCGAGCGCGACGAGCGAGCCGAGCAGGGCCTGGTCGCGGTTGGCAATCAGCCAGTCGATGACGGCTTGCGGTTGCGGGTTTCTCACCCCCGGGGAATGGCGGAGGTGGAGCGGAGGATCAAGACCAAGCTAGCCCGCCGCTTTCTTCCCTCGCGGTTTCTTGCTGAGGAATTTCAGGAACGCGGTCTCGGTGCTCGACAGGCGGCGCCGCGCGCGGGGGCGGGTCATGCCGCGCAAGGGATCGTCGGGTCGGTCCTTGAGCGCGTCGATCAATGCCGGGTGGACATAGCTTTTGCGGCTCATCGTCACCGTATTGCCGAGTGCTTCGGCGACCGGCTCGATCATCGACTTGACGCTAAGTCTTCGGGCGTCGTCCTTGGCCAGCAATTGTTCGAACGCGATCACGCTCGCGCCCCAGGTGCGGAAATGCTTGGCGGTGAAATCGCCGCCCGAGGAATCGCGGATGTAGGCGTTGACGTCAGAGCTGCTGATCGCACTCGGCTCGCCGTCCTCGCCGAGATATTGGAACAGCATCTGGCCGGGCAGTTCCTGGCACTTCGCGACAATCCGCTTCAGGCTGGAGTCGGTGATCGTCGCTTCGTGAACGATGCCGTGCTTGCCAGTGTAGCGAAGCTTCATCCGGCCGTTCTGCTTGCGGACGTGGCGCGAGCGCAGGGTCGACAGGCCGAAGCTCTTGTTGGCCCGCGCATATTGTTCGTTGCCGATGCGCATATGCTCGGTGTCGAGCAAGCGGACGACCGCGGCGAGTACCTGGTCGCGGCCCAGGCTGTGGCGCTTTAAATCCTGCTCGACCCGCTTGCGAATTTTGGGCAGCGCCTCGCCGAACTCGCGGCAGCCGGCATATTTGGAGGCATCCCGTTTGGCGCGATAGTCGGCGTGATAGCGATATTGCTTGCGGCCGCGGGCATCGATGCCGGTGGCTTGGATGTGGCCATTGTCAGCCTTGCAGAACCAGGCGTCGGTATAGGCCGGTGGCAGGGCGAGCGAATTGAGGCGATCGATCTCGTCGCGGTCGGTAATTCGCTTGTCGCCGTCGAAATAGGCCCACGCGCCGCCCTTGCGCTGGCGCGTATAACCCGGTTCGCTATCGGATGAATGACGCAACATGTCGCGGAGCCCTTCGTTTGGGGCAACAAATGGCGAGCGCCCCGGTTGTTCCCGATACGAAAGGATTAGTGGCAGATGGTGGATCTGGACGGCAAGACGGTGCTGATCATGGCGACCGACCGGTTCGAAGAAAGCGAGCTGTTCGGCCCGCGCGAGATATTGCTCGAGCGCGGCGCGGCAGTGACCCTGGCGTCGCTCAAGATGGACGAGATCATGGGGACGGTTCACGACGAGCCGGGGCGCAAGATCGCGCCCGACTTGTTGATCGGCGACGTGAACCCTGACGAGTATGACGCGCTGTTGCTGCCCGGCGGGCTCGGCAATCCCGACCGACTGCGGATGGAGCACAAGGCGGTGGCGCTGGTCCGTGCTTTTGTCGATGCGGGCAAGCCGGTCGCGGCGATCTGTCACGGGCCGTGGCTGCTGGTTGAGGCCGACGTGGTGCGCGGTAAAAGGGTCACCAGCTGGCCGTCGATCCGTACCGACCTTGCGAATGCCGGCGGCGAAGTGGTCGACGAAGCGGCGGTGACCGACGGCTATATCATCACCAGCCGCAAGCCCGACGACGTCCCCGCTTTTACCGAGGCGCTGGCCAGGGCCTTGCTATCCTAACCTGTCGGTAGGGTTTTTCGCTTAAGCCAATGGTCATGAGCAAGACCCATGATCGTGGACGACTGGACTGGCTGGTCGAAGTAGCGGGGGCAACTGCCCCGGCGATGGCGGCGGCATTCGCCGCGGCGAAGCTTGCACCGGTCAACGGCTGGGCGCCCTCGACCGCGGTGCTGGTCGGCGCTGGCGGAATATTCGCGGCGGCCTTTGCAGCGATGCGGGTGGTGCCGCCCGAGGCACGACATTTGGCGTTGCCCGATTTCGAGGGCGTAGTGCTCGAACAGGAATTGCTGCTCGACGAGCGTGTGCCGATGCTCGATGAATTATTGCTCGATCAACCGCTGATCGAGGAAGCGACTGAAGCGGTCGCTGAATTGTTGCTCGACGACCCGCTTGCCGCGCCGGCGCCCGATTCGCGCGTGGTCCAATTATTCGCCGACGGGCGGATGCCGAGCGCGGGGCAGCTCAAGTCCCGCATCGACCGGCATCTGGCCGATTCCGGCAAACCGGCGCCGGCTGGCGATGCCTCGGACGCGTTGGGCGAGGCACTGGCCGAGCTTCGCCGCTCACTTCGCCAGGCCTGAACCGCTTCACTCGGCAACCGTCAGCGCCTCGATCTCGATCAATATCGCGCCATCGGCCTGCTCGATCGGGCGGCGAACCAATGCGATGTCAGCGACGATCTGGCCGGGAATAGCGAAATCGGCATCCTCCAGCCCGTCGGCCAGAAGCGCGGCGACGCTAACGGCGTCGGGGCCGGGGATCCGAAGCGTGATTTCATGCCGCTCCCCGGCGAAGGTCAGCGAATTCCAGTCGGTCGAACGGAAATCGCTTAGCAAAATCCTATTCCTGTCCACGCCCGCCCTTGCCAGGAGGACGCGCAGCAGGCCCGCCGCGGCGGTCGACATCGCCAGTTTCATCATCGTACTTCCTCCAGGAAATCGACGATCCTTGCGACCGTCTGAGGCCGTGGTTCGCGACCTCTTCGCAAGTCAAAAACGAAACGGGGGTCGTTGACGGCGTCGCGTCCGAATCGCGCCGCTGGAACACCTGATGAACGAAGGAAAATTTCGATCTCTCGCAATAAATGCACTGTTAGAACCCCCCGACCTGAGAACGACTCGGCAATGAAGTCTTCCCAATGCAATTCCTACTTGTCTAGGCGGTTTCCTATGAATATGGTAAAATCCATGCCGAACGATCCAAGAAAGGTGCTGGAACGCCTATGTGCGGAGCGTGGCGAGGATTTCGCCGGCCTGTCGCGCCTGATCGGCAGGAATCCCGCGTACATCCAGCAATTCATTCGCCGCGGAACGCCGCGCCGATTGGGCGAGGACGAGCGCGGCAAGCTGGCGCGCTACTTCGGGATTTCCGAAGTGCTACTCGGTGCTCCCGAGCAAGCGCAAGACGGGCCGGCGGGGATGATCGCGGTCTGCCGGAGCGCGGCGCGCGCTTCCGCCGGGCCAGGCGCGATCGCCGGCGACGAAGTCGCGACGCCTTACTTCGCGTTCGAGCGGCGCTGGCTCAAGGCACTGACCGGCGCCACGGCGGATCACCTGTCGATCATTCGGGTCGAGGGCGATTCGATGGCCCCGACGCTCAACGACGGCGACGACATCATGGTCGACCTGCGCGACTCGGGCGAACCGCTGCGCGACGGCATCTACGTGTTGCGGATCGAGGAAAACCTGCTGGTCAAACGGCTCGCGGTCCACCCGATGGGCCGCCATGTCACTGTCCAGTCGGACAATCCGGCCTACCCCGACTGGCCCGACTGCGCGATCGGCGAATTCACCTGCATTGGTCGGGTAATCTGGGCGGGGCGCAAGGTCGTCTAGCCTAGTGCCTAGCGGGAACGCTTGCGGTCCTTGAGCCAGACGGCGACCGCGATGAGGGTGCCGACCAGCGTTCCGGCGAGCGTGCCGAACAAGGCGATGCCGAAATGCGCGCCGAGCCCGAAGCCGGCGAGAATAGCGAGGATCAGGAAGAAGCCGCCAGCGGCGGAGGGTCGATCGGTCATGGAATGGCCCATGCCCTGACCGGGCGCGGCGAGCAACAATAGATGGTTGACGCGACGTTGATGGCGTTCGTGCGCGGTGGGGAAAGCTTGAGCGTGTAACGGGAGCGCATGTCGGAATATTTCATCGCCTGCCGGGCCGCTGTGACTGACGCCGTGTCGCTGGTCGAGGAATATGGCGCCGACGCGCCACTCGCCGCGGCGATGCGCGCGGTGCAGAGCCGCAACACCGGCAATGTACTCAGATTCTGCCACTGGCGGCAGATCGAGCGACTGTCGGCGCTGCTCGCAAGCAACAATATCGAGGGATCGGTGCACTAGGCCAAGCCCGGACTGGCGCGGTTAAGGCGCGCGCTCTAGGCTGAAGCGATGGTATCGGTTGGAATTAGGCGCCGGCGGGCGGGACTGCTGGCGGTGGCGGTATGTGGACTCGGCTTCCATGCGCCGGCGCTGGCCCAGCAAACAGCGCCCGACCCGGCCGAGCTCGACCCCAGTGCACCGATGGACGCGATGCCCGACCTTGGAGTCGAATGGCCCGACATGAACGCGCCCGACCCCAAGCCCGAACCCGAACCAGCAACCGGCGCAGAGGTCGCGGCGAGCGAGCCCGCGGACGCCAGCGTGTCGATCGACGATTCCGCAGCGGCGCGGCGCTATGTGCTCCGCATCGATGGGCTTGGCGCGGCGGAAAATGCGGAAATCCTCAAGACGTTCAAGCAACAATCGGCGCTCGACGAAGGCGACCGCAAGCCCGCCAACGCGGCGCAGATCGACCGCCGGGCGCGGGCCGATTCCGAATTGCTGACCAGCCTGCTCCAGGCGCAGGGCTATTATGACGCCGAGGTCGACCCGCAAATCGCGCTCGAAGGCGACAAAGTCGCGGTGTCGCTTCGAGCGAGCCCCGGAACGCTCTACAAGTTCGAGACAGTCGACTTCCCCGGGCTGGCCGAGGCGGGCGGAGAAGCGGCGCCGCTGCGCGAAGCCTTTGCAGTGAAGCCGGGCGACCCGGTGATCGCCGAGAAGGTCATCGCCGCGGGGATCGCGCTGAAGGTTGCGCTCGGCCAGCAGGGCTTCGCCACCGCCGATATCGGCAACCAGGACATCGTCATCGACCATCAGACGCTGACCGCGCGGCTGGTGCTTCCAGTCAAGCCCGGTCCGGTGGCGCATTTCGGCGCGATCCATGTTAGCGGCAAGCCGCCCTTTTCGGCGCGGCACGTCGGGGTGATCGCGCGGTTCAAGCGCGGCGACAAGTTCGAGCGGTCGGACGTCGACGATCTGCGCCGCGCCCTGGTCGCGACCGGGCTGGTGGCGTCGGTCGAGGCCAAAGTCGTACCGCTCGACGGGGGACGAACGGTCGATATCGACGTCCACCTCGAGCCGGCGCCGATGCGGACCATCGCCGGCGAGCTTGGCTATGGTACCGGCGAAGGAGTCAGGGTCGAGGCCAGCTGGCAGCATCGCAATTTCTTCAATCCCGAAGGCGCGCTGACGGTGCGCGGGGTGGCTGGAACCCAGGAACAGCTCGCCTCGGTCTCGTTGCGCCGAAGCAATTTCCGCCAGCGCGATCAGGTGCTGACGGCGCTCATCTCGGCCAGCAATGTCGACCGAAAGGCCTATGCCGCCAAGACCTTCCAGCTGTCGGGCGGAATCGAGCGCCAGAGCAATTTCATCTGGCACAAGAAATGGACCTGGAGTCTTGGCGGCGAACTCGTCGCGTCCGACGAGCGCGACACCATCAAGGCGACCGGCGCGGCCCGGCGGCGGACCTTCTTCGTCGCCGCGATCCCGGCCAGCCTGGGCTATGACGGAAGCGACGATCTGCTCGACCCGCACACCGGCTTCCGGCTGGGCGGGCGTATCAGCCCCGAGCTCAGCTTCCAGGGCGGGACCGTCCCCTATGTCCGCACCCAGATCGACGCCTCGGCTTACCGCCCGATATCGGACAGCATCGTCGCTGCGGGGCGGATCCGACTCGGCACGATCCTTGGCGCGGCACGCGACGACGTCGCTCCGTCGCGGCGGTTCTATTCGGGGGGCGGCGGGTCAGTGCGCGGTTATGGCTATCAGCAGCTTGGGCCCCGCGACGTCGATGGCAACCCGATCGGCGGCCGAAGCCTCGCCGAATTCAGCCTTGAGGCGCGGGTTCGGCTCAAGGCGTTCGGCGGCAATTTCGGGGTCGTCCCGTTCGTCGACGGCGGGACCCTGACCGACAGCTCCACCCCCGACCTTCGCCATTGGCAATTGGGCGCCGGGCTTGGCCTGCGTTATTATTCGAGCTTCGGGCCGATCCGGGTCGACGTCGGCACCCCGCTCAACCCGCGCTCGGGCGACAGCCGGGTGGCGGTCGTGGTGTCGCTCGGCCAGGCGTTCTAGGATGAACGAGGTTGCAGCCGGGACGCAGACGATCATTGTCCGCAAGCATTGGTCGCGGCGGCTGCTCAATGAGCTGCTCGCGCTGCTGCTCGCCTTGCTGCTGCTGCTCGTCGCCGGGCTGGTCCTGCTCGACACCGCGCCGGGCCATCGCTGGCTCGCCGACCGGATCGCGGGGCTTCAAACTGCCACGGGCCTGAAGATCGAGATCGGTCGGATCGAAGGCTCGGTGTTCGGCAATTCGCATCTTAAGAACGTCCGCGTGTCGGATCAGAAGGGCGTGTTCCTGACCTCGCCCGACATCTTGCTCGACTGGGCGCCCGGCGCATGGCTCGGCAACCGGCTGCATATCGACCGGATCGAGGCCGAACGGGTGACGCTGTCGCGGTTGCCGGCGCTGAAGCCGACCGGCCGGACCGGGCCGATCCTGCCCGGGTTCGATATCCACATCGGCCGACTCGAAGTACGTCGGCTCGAGCTCGGATCGGCAGTGACCGGAAGCCCGCGGATCGGCGCGCTCAGCGGATCGGCCGACATCCGCCGCGGCCGGGCGCTCGTCCGGCTCGACGCTGCCGTCAGGGACCTGGACCGGCTGCACCTGGCGCTCGACGCCGAGCCCGACCGCGATCGGTTCGATATCGAGGCCCACGCAAGCTCGCCAGAGAATGGCCTGCTGCCCGCTTTGTTCGGATCAAAACGGCCGCTGCTGCTCGACGTTCACGGCGACGGGCGCTGGACCCGGTGGCGCGGCAAGGCGGCGATGCGCCTGTCCGGACGGCCGGTCGCAGCGCTCGCGCTGGCGGCGGATTCGGGGCGCTACAGCCTGTCGGGCAAGCTGGCGCCGGCGCCGTTCCTCAAAGGGCGATTGCAGCAGCTGAGTGCGCCGGTGATCGACGTCAAGGGCGCAGTGATGCTCAAGGGCCGATTGATGGACGGCGAGCTTCGCCTGTCGTCGCCGTCGATCCGGGGGGTGGCACGCGGTGCGATCGACCTTGGCGGCAATGCCTATCGCCAGTTGAGGCTGGGGATCGACCTGCTCCGCCCGCCAGCCTTGTTTGGCAACATGCGCGGTAAGAATGTGCGGCTGGTGTGGACGCTCGACGGCCCATTCGGCAGCGCCAGTTACGCCTACCGCCTGACCTCGCCGCAAGTGCAGTTCGACAATATTGGCTTCGTCGACGTTCGCGCCGAGGGACGCGGCACCGGCTCACCGTGGCCGATGCGGGTCCCGCTCCGGCTTCAGGCGCGAGCGGTGACCGGGGTCGGCGACGTCGCCGGCTCGATCCTCGCCAACGTGCGCCTCGAAGGCATGCTGTCAGTGACCGACAAAGTTGTGCGCGGCGACGATCTGAAACTCACCAGCGACAAGTTGAACGGCAAGGTGTCGCTGCTGATCGACCTTCGCGATGGCAGGTTCGACATCGTTATTTCGGGCGGGCTGTCGCGATACCTGATCCCCGGGATTGGCCTCGTCGACGTCAAGAGCGACCTTCATGTAGTGCCCGGGCCGGACCACAAGGCGCGGGTGGTGGGCAAGGCCGAAGCGTGGGTGCGGCGGCTCGACAATGACTTTTTCGCCAGCCTCACCGGCGGGCTGCCGCACCTGACCACCGATCTCGAACGCACGCCGGACGGTATCCTGCACTTCAGCAATCTCCAGTTATATTCGCCAAAGCTGCGCCTGGCGGGGTCGGGCATCCGCCGCCGCGATGGCACCTTCCAAATCGAGGCCAGCGGGCGACAGGCCAAATATGGCCCGGTCAGGATGACGCTCGACGGGCATATCGAGCGGCCGCACGTCGAACTGCTTCTGCCCAGTCCGAACCCGGCGATGGGGATCAGTGCGATGCGGCTGTCGCTCGACCCACGCGACTACGGCTTCGACTATCGCTCCAGCGGCGGCTCGAAGCTCGGGCCGTTCACTTCGACCGGGCGGATCCTGCTGCCCCACGGCGGACGAGCGACGATTTCGATCGCGGCATTGAACGTCGCCGGATCAGTGGCGCGCGGCGACCTTCGCTCCGACCCCGGCGGGTTCACCGGCCAGCTGGCGGTGAGCGGAGGGCTTGGCGGGTCGCTCGGCTTCCGGCCGGTCAATGGATCGCAATTGATCGAGGCGCATCTGACCGCGACCAACGCGCAATTCGCCGGCTCGCCGACCATCGCGATCCGCACTGGCAAGCTCGACGGTACGATCCTGCTCGAGGACAATCGCACCTCGCTCGAGGGGACATTCGTCGCCCGCGGCATGGCTTATGGCGCGATCGACATTGCCCGTCTCACGGCCAGCGCGAAGCTGGTCAATGGAGTCGGTCAGGTGCGGGCGGCGATCGCCGGGCGTCGCGGCCGGGCGTTCGATCTGGTCGCGCTCGCCGATGTGTCACCCGACCGGATCAGCGTCACCGGGCGCGGCGAGGTCGACCGGCGGGCGTTGATCCTCGATTCAGCCGCGGTGCTGACCCGCGACGGCGACGGCTGGCGGGTCGCGCCGACCCGGCTGCGCTTCGGTGGCGGCCGCGCGACTGTCTCGGGGAGCACGGGATCGAGTCCCGAAATTCACGCCGACCTCCAGGGAATGCCGCTGCAATTGCTCGACATCGGCTGGGCTAACCTCGGCCTCGGTGGGATCGCCACCGGGCGGCTCGACTATCGCTGGCATGGCGCCAATGGAGCGCCGAGCGGGCGAGCCGACTTGCGTGTTCGCGGGCTCAGCCGTGCCGGACTGGTGCTGTCGTCGAAGCCGATCGACGTCGGGCTGGCAGCGGTGCTGGAGGGCGGCAAGGCGGCGATGCGCGCGGTGGCGGTAAGCGACGGCAAGACTATCGGCCGGGCGCAAGCGCGCTTCGCCCCGTTGGGTCGCGGGCCGATCCTGGCCGAACTGGTCAACGCGCCGATGGTCATGCAGGTGCGCTACGCCGGGCCGATCGACACGTTGTGGCGGCTGTCGGGGGTCGAAATCATCGATCTGAGCGGGCCGGTTGCAATCGGCGCGGACATTAGCGGCCGCATCGTCGATCCGCAGATTCGCGGCTCGATCCGGGCCGTCAATGCACGGATCGAAAGTGCGGTGACCGGGATGGTGGTGCAGAATCTCTCTGCCACCGGACGCTTCGGCGGGTCGCGGCTGGTGCTCGACCAGATCGCCGGACAGACCCCGGCGGGCGGGACCATCGCCGGCGCGGGATCGGTCGATTTCTCAGGCGGCCGACCAGCGCTCGACCTCAAATTCAACGTGGTGAAAGCGCAACTGCTCGACCGCGACGATATTGCGGCGACTGTCACCGGGCCGCTGGCGATCCGCTCCGACGGGCGCGGCGGGCGAATTTCGGGGCAGCTCAAGCTCGACCGGGGCCGCTTCACGCTGGGCAGGGCCAGCGCCGCCTCGGCGGTGCCGCGGCTCCAAGTGCGCCATGTCGGGCGCGATGCCGAGGATGTGATCGAAATCGCCGACCTCACCCCGTGGACGCTCGATTTCAAGGTCGCGGGCGGCGACCTCATTGTTCGCGGGCTCGGGATCGACAGCCGCTGGACCACCGATCTCGCCATCTCGGGCAATGTTGCGGCGCCGCGCTTCAACGGTCGCGCCGACCTCATCCGCGGCAATTACGAATTCGCCGGGCGCGGCTTCAAACTCGACAAGGGGATTATCCGCTTCCGCGGCGAGAACCCGCCCGATCCATCGCTCGATATCCACGCCGAAGCGCAGGTCCAGGGGCTCAATGCGGCGGTCACCGTTCGCGGGACCGGGCTAAAGCCCGAGATCGCCTTCACCTCGGTCCCGCAGTTGCCGCAGGACGAATTGCTGTCGCGGATCCTGTTCGGCACCTCGATCACCAACCTCTCGCCGGCTGACGCGGTCCAGCTCGCCTCGGCGATTGCCGCGCTGCAATCGGGCAAAGGCTCGCTCGACCCGATCAACGCGATCCGCCGGGCGGTCGGGCTTGATCGCTTGCGAATCCTCCCCGCCGATATCGCCACCGGGCAGAAAACCGCCATCTCGGCGGGCAAATATCTCGGCCGCAAATTGTATGTCGAAGTGATCACCGACGGGCAGGGCTATTCGGCGACCCGGATCGAATATCAGGTCACCCGCTGGCTCTCGATCCTGTCCTCGATCTCGACCGTCGGCCGGACCAGCGCCAACGTCCGCGTGTCGAAGGATTATTGATGGGGCAGGGGGCGACGAAACGGCTGACCAACATCATCGGCGGAAGCGCCGGCAATTTGGTCGAATGGTTCGATTGGTACGTCTATTCAGCCTTCGCGCTCTATTTCGCACCGGTGTTCTTCCCCAAGGGCGATTCCACCGCGCAATTGCTCGACACCGCGGCGGTGTTCGCGGTCGGGTTCGTGATGCGCCCGATCGGCGCCTGGGTGATGGGGATGTACGCTGACCGGCGCGGGCGCAAAGCGGGGCTCACGCTGTCGGTGTCGCTGATGTGCCTTGGTTCGCTTATGATCGCGCTGGCACCGACCTATGCCGCCGCCGGACTGGCATCGCCGGCGATCCTGATCGCCGCGCGGATGATCCAGGGATTGAGCCTGGGCGGCGAATATGGCTCGAGCGCGACGTATTTGAGCGAGATGGCGGGCAAGGAGCGACGCGGTTTCTGGTCGAGCTTCCAATATGTCACGCTGATCGCCGGGCAATTGCTCGCATTGGCCTTGCTGCTGGTCCTGCAGTCGCGGCTTGGCGAAGGGGGGATGGAGGCGATCGGCTGGCGGATCGCATTCGGGGTCGGGGCGCTGCTGGCGGTGGTGGTCTTCATCATCCGCCGCAACCTCGCCGAGACCGAGAGTTTCGAGAAGGTCGCCGCGGCTTCGGGCAAACCAATGTCGAGCGGCACCAGCCTGTTTCGCGATCATCCCAGGGAGGCGCTGCTGGTGATGACGCTGACCGCCGGGGGAACGCTCGCCTTCTACGCCTACACCACCTACATGCAGAAATACCTCGCCAACACCGTCGGGTTCGATCGCGCGGTGGCGTCGCGGATCATGACCGCCGCATTGTTCGCGTTCATGCTGCTCCAGCCGGTCGGCGGCGCGCTGTCGGACCGGATCGGGCGGCGCCCGGTAATGATCTTTTTCGGCATCGGCGGGGCGCTGCTGACCTACCCGTTGTTCGTCGCGCTCGAAACCACGACCAGCCCGCTGGCGGCGTTCGGGCTGGTGATGGCGGCGCTGGTGATGGTCACGGGCTACACCTCGATCAACGCGGTGGTGAAGGCCGAGCTGTTCCCGGCGCATATCCGAGCGCTCGGCGTCGCTCTTCCCTACGCGATCGCCAACACCCTGTTCGGGGGAACAGCCGAATATGTCGCTCTGTATCTTAAGCAAGCAGGGCATGAGCGCTGGTTCTATATTTACGTGTCGATCGTCATCCTCGGTTCGCTCGTCGCTTATGTGCGGATGCGCGAGACCAAGCAAACGAGCCTGATCGATGGCAATTGAACGGATCGACATCGAACGGATCACGGTCGTTGCGTTCGGGCTGATCGTCCCCGCGATCATTGGTAGCTCACTGACCATCTTCAACGATGGCGATGTCCACTGGCACATCGCCGCAGGCCAATGGATGATCGACCATCACGCGATCCTGCGGGCCGACCCATTTTCGTTCACGGCGGCGGGCAAGCCGTGGACTGCGTTCGAATGGGCATCCCAAGCCTTATTCGGCGCCGCGCACCGCAGCGCCGGATTTGCCGGAGTCGCCGCGATCGTCACCGCCGCGCTGATCGCGTTGCACCTGATCATCGTCGCGCAAGCACGGCGGTGGGTCGGCCCATTGGGGATCGCGATCACCATCATTCTGCTGGACCTGGTGCTCATTCCGATGACCCTTGCGCGGCCGCATGTGCTGGCCTGGGTGCCGCTCGCCTTCTGGGTCGGGATACTCTTGAGCGCCCGCGAACACGGGAAAACCCCGCCTTTGATCTTTGCTCTGGTGATGATTGTCTGGGCGAATTTGCACGGCAGTTTCGCGATTGGATTGATCATTGCGGCAGGGTTCGCTCTCGACGCCTGTATCGAGGAGAAGTGGCGCTGGCCGGTGGTGCGCGGCTGGTTGATATTCGGGCTAGTCTCGACGGCGGCTGCGGCGGTGACGCCCAACGGGCTCGCCGGGTTCCTCCACCCGCTGACGGTCGCGCGCATGACCAGTTTGACCCTGATCGTCGAATGGCGGTCGAGCGATTGGGGGCGGACGCCCTTCTTCTTCGTGTCGCTCGGGGTGGCAGCGGTGCTGATGGCGTGGCGCGGGGTTCGGATACGCCCGGTAATCGCCGGTTTGCTACTTTTCCTCGCGGTGCTCGCGCTTCACCAGATGCGTCATCAGGCGGTGCTTGCGATTGTCGCGGCGATGATCTTGCCACGAGCCCTCGGTCGGGGCGTGCGACCGGCCTTGTTCGACCCGGCGCATCGAGCGCGCGTTGTCGCGCTGGGATGCGCCGCGGTTGCGGCGCTGCTGCTGTTTCGGAGCCTGATGCCGCTCGAACCGACCGACAATGGCGCTTACCCCAGGGCGGCCATCGCGGCGCTTCCGGCGGACTTGCGCAATGCGCCGGGGCTCAATGATTATAGCTTTGGCGGGCCGCTGATCGAGGCGGGTATCAAGCCCTATATCGACGGTCGGCAGGACATGTATGGCGACGCGTTCGTGATCGATTACCAACGCATCCTAGATGGAGATCGCGCTGCGTTCGACCGAGCGGCGGCGCGGTACGGTCTACGCTACACGATGCTCGCCCCGCGCTATCCCAAGCTGATAAGGCGGCTCGATTCAGACCCGGCGTGGGAGCGGATCTACGCCGACAAGGTCGCCGTGATCCACCGCCGCCGCTAGCGCTTGAGGAAGCCTTCGAGATCGTCCCGCAAGTCGGGGAGGCTGGCGCTTCCCCAGCCGTTCGACGAGTCGGACCGCCCCGGGCGACCGCTCTTCAGGTAGGACGGCCGGGTCCATTTATGGGTCGCCACCTCGGGCTTGACCTTGGCCAGCAGAGCGATGTCAAACGGGCTTGCGAAGCGCAGCCCGACCTGATCGCCGCGCGACCAGCTGACCGTCGCGAAATGCTGCCCCGCGGCGCCCAGGTCGAGCAGCACCTCGGCATCGGGCGGAAAGGCGACGTCGCTGTCGACCAGCGCGCCGCGCTCCGAAATGTTACGCAGCCTGACCCGGGTCGATTCGTGGCTGAAGTGGATTTCACCCCACCAGATCAGCGGATGGCGAAGATCGCTACGGCGCTGTTCGCCGGTCGAGGCATCCTTGGCGGGCGCCACGGGCACCTGGTCGACCGCCCTGGCGGGCCTGCTCGCGCTGGGCTTGCCGGCGTCGGGGAACGAGCGCTTGAGCACGTCGAGCAGCATCGCATCGCGTTTGTGCGCGTCGCCGCCAACCTGCGTTTCGTGCGCAAACTCAAGGCCGATGCGGTCGCCGCGAATCCAGCGCACGGCGGCCTCGACCGCGTCGCAATTGCCGAGCGTCAGGAATAGTTTCTGCCACATGTCGAGCGTCGCATCGGTGCGGACCATCGCGCCGCCACCTGACAGGTTGATCAGCTCGACCGAGTGCGTCTTGCGGCCAATGCGGATAACCGCTTCCTCGGCTTGCAAGCGGTGGCGATCGTCATCGCGGTGATTGACGTTGCGGACGACCTCGCGCTCTACGGGGATAGAGCCCAGTCCCTTTTGCTCGGTCGCGCCCGACGGCTTCTTGGTCGGCATGGTCGGGCCGGACGGGTGCAGTCCGTCACCCTTGTCGAGTGCGGAGCGGAAACTGTTCATTGATCGAACCTCGCATGCCATGGCTCGGTCACCATGACGCGCGATGGTTACGAAAGGGCTAATTGCCTCTATTTTCCCGCTGCTTCAAAGAGCCCCTCCACCACCTTCGGCGGTTCCCCTCCCCAAGCAAGCTCGGGGAGGAAAGACTATGAGGAATAATACATGTCGAACTCGACCGGCGACGGAGTGGTCTCCCAGCGCATCACATCGGCCCACTTCAACTCCATGTAGGCGTCGATCTGGTCGTCGCTGAACACGTCGCCCTTGGTCAAAAAGGCGCGGTCATTGTCGAGGCTGACCAGGGCTTCGCGCAAGCTTCCGCACACCGTCGGCACATTGACCAGCTCGGCCGGCGGAAGGTCGTACAGATTCTTGTCCATCGCCTCGCCCGGGTGGATCCGGTTCTGGATGCCATCGAGCCCGGCCATCAGCAGCGCCGAATAAGCCAGATAGGGATTGGCAAGCGCATCGGGGAAGCGGAACTCGATGCGCTTGGCCTTGTCGCCGGCGCCATAGGGAATGCGGCACGAGGCCGAGCGGTTGCGGCTCGAGTAAGCCAGCAGGACCGGGGCTTCGAACCCGGGGACGAGGCGCTTGTAGCTGTTGGTGGTCGGGTTGGTGAACGCATTCAGGGCGCGGGCGTGCTTGATCACCCCGCCGATGTAATAGAGCGCCATTTCCGACAGCCCGGCGTAACCATTGCCGGCGAACAACGGCTTGCCGCCCTTCCAGATCGACATGTGAGTATGCATGCCGCTGCCATTATCCTTGGCGATCGGCTTGGGCATGAAGGTCGCAGTCTTGCCGTAGGCGTGGGCGACCATGTGGACGACATATTTGTAGACCTGCATCCGGTCGGCGGTTTCAACCAGTTTGCCGTAGGTCAGGCCGAGCTCGTGCTGAGCAGCGGCGACTTCATGATGATGCTTGTCGCACGGCAGCCCCATTTCGAGCATCGTCGAGACCATCTCGGCGCGGATGTCGCCGGCGCTGTCGACCGGGGCGACGGGGAAATAGCCGCCCTTGGCGCGCGGCCGGTGGGCGAGGTTGCCGCCTTCATATTCTCTGGCAGAATTGCCCGGCAGTTCGATATCGTCGAGCTTGTAGAAACTGGTCGCATAACTGTCCTCGAAGCGGACGTCGTCGAACATGAAGAATTCGGCTTCGGGCCCGACGAACACGGTGTCGCCGATCCCGGTCGCCTGGAGATAGGCTTCGGCGCGGGTCGCGGTCGAGCGCGGGTCGCGGCCGTACAGCTCGCCGGTCGACGGCTCGACGATGTTGCACACCACGATCATCATCGGGGTCGCCGAGAAGGGATCGATATAGGTCGCGCCGAGATCCGGCTTGAGGATCATGTCGCTCTCGTTGATCGCCTTCCAGCCCTCGATCGAGCTGCCGTCGAACATGAAGCCGTCGGTCAGCATGTCCTCGTCGATTGCCGAGGCGACCATCGAGAGATGCTGCCACTTGCCTTTGGGATCGGTGAAGCGAAGGTCGACCCACTCGATCTCCTGCTCCTCGATCGCCTTCAAAATCTTCGCTGCTTCGCTCGCCATGCCCGGCTCCATTCGCTGAAGTTGAGAATCAGACGGCCCCCGGACCGCTTTCAAGACAGCGATTTGCGGAAGCGGGGAGGAGAGTCACTGGCGGCGTGAACTTTTCACCCGGCGCCGCTCGGAACCGAACAAAGCGAACACTACGTCCCCCTTTGATGGGCTTTTCGCGAGGACGTCGCTCATCCGCCCACTCCTGCTCATGGATGGTTCGCTGAAGCACGATCGGCGGGCGAACGGGGCGGGCGGTGCCAAGTTCGTCGGCGGTGGCATCTTCCATCAAATGGTGGACCGCATCGGCCAGGCTTTGCGACGCGCCATCGGGTGCGCGCTGGCTGATCGCCTGGTCGTGCCATTTGCCGTAGCGCGTCGGTTCGCGATAGCGCATCAGGAACATTGCCAGGCGATCGTTGAAGAAGCGCCGTTCGCTGACCAGCTCGCCCTTGTAGAATATCATTCGTGCAAATATGTCAGTCAAATGGGCGAGTGCTGGAGCTGACCGGGGAACAATAGTCTAATGTCCGCTTTCCACCCAATGCGGACATTAGGCGGCCTCCGAATATGCGTGCCGTGCCTAACCAACTCCTTCCTCCCGTCCGTTGGGCGAGCCAAGTTTGGAAGATTAAAAGCCGCGCGGAAACGGGCAAAAAAAGGGCGCCGGATCAACAAACCCGACGCCCTTTATGTTGAAGTATTTTTGGATCAGACCAAGCGCAAGGCCACCTTCCGACGTCGGCGCAAAGCCGCACCCATCACACCGAAACCGCCGATCATCATCGCCCAAGAAGCAGGCTCGGGTACGGCGGGAATAGAATCTGTCGCGGTCAAATAGACGCGGTCGATAACGAAGTCCTTCGCCGGATAACCGTTAGACGTGAAATCGAACCTGAACTGGCCAGAAATCGCGGCGATGAACGAGTTGGCGCCGTTGACCGTCTGCCAGGTCGTTACAGGAAGCGCGGATGCCGTGAAGGAAGCAAATGGCAACCCGGCGATCGAAGCCGTGAACGTAGCGCCGTTCGGGTTGCTGTCGCCATTGGCAGGTTTGTACACGTCGAAGCCGAACGTGTAGCTGGTGCCCGCGAGGAGCGACACCGTCTGGCTGATCGACTGGGGGTTGGCGAAATCGGAAACAAAGTAGGCACCGTAGCGGCCAGCTGCGTCAGGAGAAGGATTGCCGGCGGCGTTATCGGTCGGAATCGCTTCGCCAAAGGCGCCGGTTGGATAGCCGGATGCCTGATTGTAGGCGATCACAACTGGAAGTGCTGAGCCGGTGCCCGAGCTGCTCTCACTGTTCGTGAGTGTCCAGCCGGTAAAATCGCCGGTTTCAAAGCTGCCATTGATTAAAAGATTCGTGGTTGCTTGAGCGGCCGACGCCGAAAAAGCTGCGCTCAAAGCAACCAAAGCGAGTCCGTACTTCATGATTATTCCCCTCTTACACAGACACGTGCAGCACCCTTTGAGTCTGCAGCCATGCGAATCGTTTAATCAATAATTAACATTAACGCAAGCTAAGACGGTCAGGGACGACGGAGAGCCATATCGGACATTGGTGGGGTGCGGTTGGGCCACGCACGAGTGTCGACAGCCCCAGCACGTCCCCGACCCTAACCAGAAGCATCTGGCCACCTGACTCAATCCGCGGGTGAATTGCATTTGGTTCGGGTGTGCTGTCTTTATCGTCGAGAGATCCGACTCTCGTTCGGAAAGGAACGCCAGCCATGGTCATCCGCCGTATTCGCGAGCATGTCGCCAGCCACAATTGGTTCGCAGTGGCGATCGATCTTGCCATCGTCGTGATCGGCGTGTTCCTCGGCACCCAAGTCAGCAACTGGAATCAGGCACGGAACGATCGCGCCGACGCTGCAGCATATCGCGAGCAGATCATCGCCAATATCAGGGTCAATGAGGCCGACACCGTTGCCAGGATCGCTTATTATCGGCAGGTGCGCGCGCATGCGGTTGCGGCGCTTGGGGCTTTGCGGCAGCCCGACGAGCCACCGAGCGAACCGTTCCTGATCGACGCTTATCAGGCTTCACAGGTCTGGCTCCGGCCGTTCGAACAAACGGCTTATGAGGAACTGATCTCCAGCGGCTTGGCGCGGCAGGTGGGGGACACGGCGACGCGCGCAGCATTGTCCGCTTATTATGTATCCGCTCGCGGGTTCGATAATTCCGCGCTGTCGATGACAGCCTATCGAGATCGACTGAGGCGGATCATGGATTTTGATGTGCAGGAGCGAATCCGAGCCCGATGCGACGACATCGTTCGCGAACTGCCCGAGGGAAGCGTCGGCATTTCACTGCCGACCAACTGCAATCTTGGGCTTGACCCTGCGATGGCCGCTCGCGCCGCCGCCGAGCTGCGATCCGCGCCAGAGCTAAAGCAGGATCTGACCCGGCACATCGGCGACCTCGATCAGAAGCTGGCGCTGTTTGACCGCACATTGCGCGCGGCCCGATCGATCCGCTCAACGTTGGAAAGCACCTCTCGGTGATCGGCCAAATCCGCGAGCATGACGCGAGCGACAATCGGTTCGCGGTCGAGATCGGTCCTTGCGAAACGACTCGCTAATGTTCGCTTTTGACCCAAAGCGGACATCAGGATTAGCCCTAAAACACCCGACGTTGCGCCGCGATCAGCATGCGCAGCAGCATCGCCACCGGGCGCGGCACGCCGACCTTGCCTTCGAGCCACAGGCTGACCGTCGATCGGCTGACCCCGATCGCTCCGGCCAAATCGGACTGGGTACGATAGCCGAGGATCCGCATCGCGCTGCGCAATTCGTCGGGCGACATCGAGGCAAGACGGGGGTCGTCCACGCCTAGATCGCGTCGGCGCCGCGGTCACCCGTGCGGATCCGGATCGCCTGCTCGATCGGGATCACGAAAATCTTGCCGTCGCCGATTCGCCCGGTGCGCGCGGCGGCCTCGATCGCCTCGACCACGCGGTCGACCTGATCGTCCTCGACCACCACTTCGACCTTCACCTTGGGCAGGAAGTCGACGACATATTCGGCACCGCGATAGAGCTCGGTATGACCCTTCTGGCGGCCGAAGCCCTTGACCTCGCTGACCGTAATCCCGCTGACCCCGGCGTCGTGAAGCGCATCCTTCACATCGTCGAGCTTGAATGGCTTGATGATCGCTTCGACCTTTTTCATGGACCCACGCATAAGCTTGCCGCATCGCTGCCGCAATTGATCGCGAAGCGGGCGCCGACATGAAAGCCATCATCCTCTCCGCCGGCCAGGGCTCGCGGCTCGGCCATCTGACCGACGACCGGCCCAAATGCCTGATCGAGTTCGGCGGGCGGAGCCTGCTCGACTGGCAGCTCGATACGCTCGCCGCCAACGGGATCGACGACGTCGTGGTGGTCACCGGGTTTCGAGACGACCAGATCGAGGCGGTGCTGGCGCGGCGGAGCGGGGGGCCGAGGGTGCGGACCGTCTTCAACCCGTTCTTCAAGGTCGCCGATAACCTCGGCTCGCTCTATCTGGTGCGCGGCGAGCTGACCGGCGAATGTTTGGTATGGAATGGCGATACTCTGGTGTCCAAGGCGCTGATGGCGCGGGTGGTGGGCAATGCGGGCCAGGACGGGATTTGCGTCACGATCGACCGCAAGGACGCGTATGACGACGACGATATGAAGGTTGTCGCCGACGATGACGGGCGGCTGCGCGCGATCGGCAAGCGGGTCGCCGAAGGGGTCAACGCCGAATCGATCGGCCTGCTGGCGTTTCGTGGCGGCGGGGCGGAGCGGTTTGCGGAAGCAATCGACAAGGCGATGCGAACCGCCGAGGGGACCACGATCTGGTACCTGCGAGTGATCCACCACCTCGCGCAGAACAGCGACGTGTGGACGCTCGATATCAGCGGCGAGGAATGGGGCGAAGTCGATTTCCCCGAGGATGTCGCGCCCGCCGAGGCGCTGGTGAAGGGGTGGGGTGACTAGTAAGGCGGCTTGTCGAGCCCGCGCGGGCTCTTGGTGAACACTTCATGCCCCGTCTCGGTGATCCCGATCGAATGTTCGAACTGCGCCGATAGCGATCGGTCGCGGGTGACCGCGGTCCAGCCGTCGTCCAATAATTTGCAGTCGGGACGGCCGATGTTGATCATCGGCTCGATGGTGAAGAACATGCCCGGCTTGAGCTCCGGCCCGGTCCCCGGGCGCCCGGCGTGGACCACTTCTGGGCTGTCGTGGAACAGCCGGCCAAGCCCGTGGCCGCAGAAATCGCGCACCACGCCGTAACGATGCTTTTCGGCGTGGGACTGGATCGCGTGGCTGATATCGCCCAGCCGATTGCCGGGCCTCGCCTGCTCGAGCCCGAGCATCAGGCATTCGTAGGTCACCTCGACCAGTTTGCGTGCCTTCAGCGGCACGTCGCCGACGAGGTACATGCGGCTGGTGTCGCCGTGCCAGCCGCCGAGGATCGGGGTGACGTCGATATTGACGATGTCGCCGTCCTTCAATGCCTTGTCCGACGGGATTCCGTGGCACACGACATGGTTGATCGAGGTGCAGCAACTTTTGGTGTAACCGCGGTAGCCGAGCGTCGCTGGCACCCCGCCGCCATCGACCGTCATCCGATAGACGATGTCGTCGATTTCCTGCGTAGTCACCCCGGGCACCACGTGGGGCACCAACGCGTCGAGAATCTCGGCGGCGAAGCGTCCCGCGTGGCGCATCCCTTCGAACCCGTCGGGGCCGTGCAGCTTGATGGTGTTCGATCTGGCCTCGGCGCGATCTTCCGGGCCGACAATGATATATTCGGTCATGGCGCCCGATATAGGGGCGCGCCGGTCCTAACGCAAAAGGGGCGCCTCAACGCAAAAACGGCTCGAGCGGAACGACCTCGACGTCGGACATCTGCCGCATCCACCCCTCATACCAGGGACGGTGCGAGGCGCCGACGATGTTGAGCACGCGGGCGCCTGGATGCTCGGCCATCGCGGCGCGAATGTTGGCCGCCATGCGCAAATTGCGGACGTCCCACCAGGCCGCATACATCCGGCCGTAGGGTGCCGCGATCTTGTCCGACAACGCGCCGCCGAAGTCGCCCTGGATCTGCTTGTTCAGCCGAACCGGGTCGTTGAGGTAGCGGTAGAACGACAGCAGTGATCGTCCATCGACCACCGCTTTCGACCGCGCCTGATAGTCCTTGAGCATCGGATCGTCGCGGAATTTGGCGAAGCGCGCGGTCAGCGCCGCTTCATAGTCCTTGCCGGCGTGGAGCAGGGCGCCGTCGCTGCTGTGATCATCGACCAGATATAGCCGATCAAGCCCGAGCCGGGCGGCGAGCATTGCGGCGACATTGTAGCTTTCGTTGAGCTTCTTGCCTTCGCGGTTGAGTGATTTGACCATCTCCGCGTCGAGCCCGTCGGCGGCGATTCGATCGGCCGGGGCAAGCCTTAGCCACTGCACCCACGCCGATCCGCGCTCATTCGCGGCGAGCAGGGTCAGCGCCAGCTTGCGGCGGTCGGAGGCGGTCGGCTTGGCGCCCGGCGCGACAAATCGGGTGAACGTCGCCTCGCTTGCCGCTTCGGCCTCCTGCTGGCTCAAACCGGTTGCCTTCTGCGCGTCGGCAGGATCGTTGCAATAGCCGTCCCACGCATCCTTATATTTGGCCGCCCGGTGGAGCATGTCGCATTGCTCGCCCGACAGGTTTTCGACCGTGATGATGGTCGGCTTGAAGCGGGCGAGGTTGGCGATCAACGGCTCGAGCACCGCCGGCTTCATCGCCTCGAACTCCGACAGATGCGCGCTTCCCAGCGTCAGCACTTGCGTTCGCTCGCCGGTCACCGGCGGATGGGCGCCGAGCGGCGGGGTGAAGGGCGAGGCGGCGGCGAGCGCAAGCGCGGTCAAGGCGGTGAACATACTAACTGTATTACTTAATTAACACGCATCGTCAAGATCCGTTGCGCGAAGCGGAGCACAGGCTAGGGTCGGCCCATGACCCAATCGAAAATCTGGACCGCTGCTGTGGTGGTGATCGGCGACGAAATCCTGTCCGGGCGGACGCAGGACAAGAATGTCGCGCAGATCGCCAGCTGGCTCAACATCCAGGGCATCCGTCTGGCCGAAGTCCGGGTCGTGCCCGATGTCGAATCGGCGATTGTCGAGGCGGTCAACCAGCTCAGGGCACGCAACGATTATCTGTTCACCACCGGTGGGATCGGACCGACCCACGACGACATCACGGTCGACTCGATTGCCGCGGCGCTGGGGGTAGGGGTCTTTGTCCACCCCGCGGCGCGCGCGATCCTCGAGCGATATTATGCCGACAAGGGCGGGGTCAACGACGGGCGGCTGAGGATGGCGCGAGTGCCCGAGGGCGCCGAACTGATCCCCAACCACATGTCGGGGGCGCCGGGCATCCGGATCGGCAACCTGTTCGTCATGGCCGGGGTGCCGCACATCACCGCGGGGATGCTCGACGCGCTGACCGGCACGCTCGAGGGCGGCCGGCCCCTGGTGTCGGTGACGATCGGCGCCTTCGCTCCCGAAAGCGAGGTCGCCGAGCTGCTTCGATTGGCGGAAAAGAGCAACGACGGCGTCTCGATCGGCAGCTATCCGTTCTTCAAGGCGGGCAAGGTCGGCGGCAATTTCGTCATCCGCTCGGAAGATGAGGTGCTCGCCCGCCGCGTCGCCGACGAACTCGCCCAGTCGCTCGACGCCGCGGGCTATCCGGTGACCGACGGCGGAATCTGAGCCTGACAACCTCACTTGCCGGTCGATTGATCGAAACATGCTTTATCCGGCCATGATCGCCCGCTAGGCGGACCGGCGATGCGGTTGGCCTTCCTCCAGTCCCCGGCCGACTGGCGGCGCCCCAACGTGCCGCAGCGGCTGCTGGTGATCGCGCTCACCCTGCTCGCCGAATTGCTGTTCCTGCTGGTGCTGCTCGGCTTCGGACCGTCATCGTGGGAGGCACCGCGCAAGGTATCGCAAGTCACCGACGTGGTCTTCCTGCCCGAGCCGCCAGCGCCGCACGCCCAAGCGCCGACCCCCTCGGCCAAGACGCCTTCCGCACCGCCCAAGACACACGCCCCCTTCATCCCGCCGACCCCGCTCGCCAAATCGCCTTATCTCAAGCTGACCAAGGAGGAGTTCGCTGCCGCCGACATCTCCAAGCTTGGCTCGGCCGGCGGGCATGGCAAGACATCGGGCGCGGGCTCGTCGGCCAGCGTCGGTGTCGGGCCGGGCGGCGCGACGCTGTATGAGGCCGAGTGGTTTCGCCGACCGAGCGATGCCGAACTCAACGGCTATATGACCAAGAGCGTCGAGCCGGGATCGTGGGCTGAAGTGGCGTGCAAGACGATTGCCGACAATCGGGTCGAGAATTGCCAGGCACTGGGCGAATCGCCGCCCGGATCGGGGCTCGCCCGCGCGATCCGGCAGGCCGGGTGGCAGTTCCGAATTCGCCCGCCGCGGGTCGACGGCAAGCCGCTGGTCGGAACCTGGGTCAGGGTGCATATTGATTTTACGGGCAAGGGAGAGTGAACGGCTGATGGCGCACGTCCTGCTGGGCTGGGAATTGGGCGCCAATCGCGGGCATGTGGTGCGACTGCAGACGCTTGGCGTCGCGCTTCGCAATGCCGGCCATGAAGTCAGTTTCGCGGTCCAGCGGATCGACGCGCTGAGCGAGACGGAGGCGGGCGGATCGCCAATGTGGCAAGCGCCACTGACCCCGCGGCTGCTCATTACGGGATCGCGCTTCGGCGGCACCGCGACCACCGGCATGGCCGACATTCTCGCCCGGCTGGGGTTTGACGACGGTCGGATCGTCACGGCCATGATCACCGGCTGGCACCGGCTGATCGCCGCCATCCGCCCTGACGTCGTGGTCGCCGAATATGCGCCCTTCCTGCTGCTCGCCACACGCGGGCGCATTCCGTCGATCGCGATCGGCACGGCCTTCAGCCAGCCGCCGACCACCACGCACCAGCTGCCGCAACTGATCGATGGACCGGGCGCGGTCGATCAATTGGCGTTGCTGGCAACGATCAATCGCGCACTGGCGACGGTCGGCACGCCGCCGCTGGAAGCGCTACCCCGGCTGTTCGATGCCGACGTAATGATTGCCGACGGCTTTGCCGAGCTCGATCCTTATGCCGCCAACCGGGAAATCGCGCTGGCCAGCCCCTTGCCAGCCGGCTTCGCCGCCCGTGCGGGGTCGGGGGAGGAAGTGTTCGTCTACGTGCCCGAGCGGATGGCGACGGATTCGCCCTTGTGGCGCGGGCTTGCCGCATCAGGCCTGCCGATCCGGATCCATCCGCTCAGAGCGCCCGCGGCCCTGCTCGAGGCACTTGCCGGCCACGGCTTCGCAGTCGAGCCCGTACCGGTCGATTTCACGACCATCGCCGCGCGTTCAAGAATATTGGTGTCGCATGGCGGGCATGGCTTCGTCTGTGCGGCAATGGCGGCGGGTCTGCCCCAGGTAGTGTGCCATTTCGATCTCGAAAAAATTCTTCATGGCCTGGCGGTGGCACGGGAAGGGCTGGGGGGCCATGTTGCCCTCGGCAACCTCAACCCCGAGCGGTTCGGCGCCGATCTGGCAGGGCTGTACCGCGACGAGGCACTTGCCCAGCGGGCTCGGGCAAGGGGCGAGGTGCTGCGCCATCGCGACCAACCCGATGCTCCGACTGACGTGGTCGTTGGGGTCGAAGCGCTGGCATGACCCGGCCGGGGGCTATTCCAATGCCGCTGGGGACACGATAGGCTTCAAGGCTCCCGAGGGGGCGGGGCCGTCCGATGCCGAGCGAGACCAGTCAACCGACGATCTTCCTGAGCTACGCGCATGCCGACGCCAAGCGCGCGCAGCAGCTTGCCTCGGCTTTGTCGGCGCGTGGTTACACCGTGTGGTGGGACAATCTGATCGAGGGCGGCGCGCAATTCGCCAAGTCGATCCGAGTGGCGCTCGAATCCGCCGATGCGGTGGTCGTGTTATGGTCGAAATCCTCAATCGAATCCGACTGGGTGGCCGACGAAGCCGCGCAAGGCCGCGATCGCAAACGGCTGGTCCCATTGTCACTCGACGGAAGCCAGCCGCCGCTCGGTTTCCGCCAATATCAGACGATCGATCTCGCCAACTGGCGCGGCAAGGCAGCCGGTCCGCAGCTAGATTCGATCGACCGGGCGATCGGTCAGGCGATCGGCTCCTCGCCCGGAATATTGCGACCGCAATCGCTAGGCCATGGGGCAGGGGTCGATCGCCGCCAGTCGCTGAAGATCGCCGCCGGCGCGGCCGCGGTGATTGCGGCGGGCGGCGGGATTTACGCTTTTCGCGACCGCCTGTTAGGCCCTTCGACAAGCGAACGGACGATCGCCGTGCTGCCGTTCAAGAATCTCAGCGGCGACCAGGCCCAGGCTTACCTGTCCGACGGGCTGACCGAGGAAATCCGCGCCGCGCTGACCCGCAATTCCGGTCTTCGCGTGCTCGCCGCGACCAGCTCGAACACCGCTCGCGATCATACCGACGGCGCGACCGCCATTGCCGCCAAGCTCGGGGTTGCCAACCTCCTCGAAGGTTCGGTCCAGCGGGCGGGTGACGCGGTCCGCGTCGCGATCGAGTTGACCGACGGCAAGACCGGCTTCTCGATCTGGTCGAAGCGGATCGACGCCAGGCTGACCGACATTTTCACGTTCCAGAGCGATGTCGCTCGAACCGTGTCCAACGCGTTGTCGGTGCGGATGGCGACCCAGGATCCGGCGCCCGGCGGAACCCGCAACGTCGCCGCCTACGAAGATTATCTGCGCGGCAAGGCACTGTACAATCTGGCCAAGGACGAAGCGACCGACCGTCAGGCCCGTGCCTTGTTCGAAAACAGCGTCGCAGCCGATCCCAATTTCGCGCTCGCGCACGCCGCTTTGTCGCGCGTGCTGGCGACCATCGCCAGCGCCTATGCGCCGGGACCGGAGATCAAGCCGACCTTTGCCGCGGCGATCGCCGAGGGGCGCAAGGCGGTCGAACTGGCGCCCAACCTTGCCGACGGACAGGTGGCGCTTGGCTATGCATTGTTCGCCGGGCGGCTCGACGTGAAGAATGCGCGTTCATCCTATGACGCAGCGTATCGCCATGGGCGCGGCAATGCCGACATCCTGTTGCTCTACGCCTTGTTCATCGTTCGCGCTCGTCGACCGAGGGAAGCGAGCGCGGCGATCGAACGTGCGGTGGCGCTCGATCCGCTCAACGCGCGGACCAACCGAGCAGCGGGAATGATCGGCTTTGCGGTGCGCGATTATGCCGGTGCGGCGGTCCACTTGCGACGCACGCTCGAGCTTAACCCGACCATTTCCAACGCCAATGCGTTTCTCGGACTGAGCCTGCTCGAGGGCGGCAAGGCGAGTGAGGCACGCGCGGCGATCCTGCGCGAGCCGAGCGCGATGTTCCGGTTGACCGCGCTCGCCATCCTCGAAGCCCGCCAGGGCAATCAGGCGGCGGCGCAAAAGGCGTATGACGAACTGGTCAGCAAAGTCGGCGACACCGCTTTGTACCAGCAGGCCGAAGTGATGGCTCAGTTCCATCGGCCCGACGAGGCGTTGGCGCTGCTCGCCCGGGCCCGCGCCGTCGGCGATTCCGGGCTCACGGCCATCGCCAGCGACCCGTTGCTCGACCCGATCGCCAAAGATCCGCGCTTCGTTGCCTTTGTCCGGGAGATCGGTTTCGCCTGAGCGGGGCTGTTCGAGATGGTGAATCCGTGTCACATTCGCGCGGCTCAAGGTACCGCAGGGAGATAGACGATGATGATCGACGCGCTGGGCTTCGGCCCGAATGACGACGACGACGATGCCGAGAACAAGGCCGACGGTGATCGCGGCAGTACCGATGACCGCGGCAGTACCGACGATCGCGGCAGTACCGACGACCGCGGCAGTACCGACGACCGTTAGATTATCTAGCGCATCTCGCTGATCGACGGATCGGTCGCCATCGCGCGGTCGATCCAGTCGCGGAAGTGATCGCGGTCAATGCGCAGATAAACCCCGGCGCTGTGCTCGCGATAGCAGCCGTGACCCCAGTTCACGACTCCCACCAGCACCGGCTTGTCGACCTCCATCACCAGCGGGCCGCCACTATCGCCGGTGCAGGTATCGCTGTCGGGCGAGGTGGCGCACAGCTGATACTCGGTCGTCTCGCCGTCATATTCGTCAAACGACGAGCAATCGGCGACGGTCAGATCGACCTGGGTCAGGTCGGCCTGGAACCCCTTGCCCTTGCCTTCCTCGCCCTGACCCCAGCCGGTGGCATAGACTTTGGTGCCGGCCCCGAGCGGTGCGCCGTCGTAGAGTTCGATCGGCGTGATTTCGCCGGCATCGGCCTCGTCGGTTTGGTCATCGGCGACATAATGGACCAGCGCGATGTCGTAATAATGGTTTGGCGCGTCATAGTCGGCGTGGCGGACCATCCGATCGATCCGATAGGTTGCGCCTTCCTCAAGGTCGATCGTCGCCGCGCCGAGGCGGACCCGGTGGCCATTCTTGATCCGCTCGGCATTGATGCAATGCGCCGCGGTCAACACCCAGCCGGTGGCGATCAGCGTTCCGCCACATTTATGGGCGAGGTCCCAGCCCTCGCGGTTGGCGAGTTCAGTCGCGGTCCATTCGGTGTTGCTCGAGTAGATTTGCGCCTGCCACGGGACGTTGGTCTCGGTGCTGTCGTCGGCAGTGGCTGGCGCGGGATCGGCTTGGGCTGGCGCGGCAGATGACAGCAATAAGGCGAACGGCGCGATCAGCGACAATTTACGCATCGAACTTCCCCTTCGCCGCGGAGACTATCCGAATTTGCGGGATTTGCACTAGATCACTCTTCAGCGCTGCGGCGGGGGATCCGCGACAAAGTGGCGAAGGTCAGCAGGACGAACAGAGCGGCGATGGCAAACGGGGCGCCGGGCCAGTGGGGATGGCCGGGCGCGGTGAACCAGGCGAGCACCGGATTGTAGATGAGCGGCGCGAACAAGGCGCCGAGCGCCATAACGCTGCCGCTGATGCCCTGAAGTTCACCCTGCGCATCGCGCGGCACCCGATGCGACAGCATCGCCGACAGGCTCGGCTGGACCAGCGACTGGATGGCGATCGCGGCGAGGACGAGCAGCGCGATCGTGCCACTGCCGATCAGCGTAAAGCCGATGAAGCCGAGCATCGCCCCGCCAAGTCCGATCTGCGCGGTGCGCCGTTCGCCGAAGCGCTTGACCGCGCGGCCGGTGACGAAAACCTGGCACAGCGCCATCATCACCCCGACCAGCGCCAGCGAAACGCCAATCATCCGCGCCGACCAGCCGAAATTGGCGATCCCGTAATAGGCCCAGATCGACGGGTAGATCATGCTCGCCATTTGCCACAGGAAATAAGCCAGGACGATGATCGGCAGGCCGGGGATCGACCGCACGACGGCGATCGCGCCGAGCGGATTGGCTCGCCGCCAGTCGAACGCGCGGCGGCGCTCGGGCGGTAGAGTCTCGGGGAACAGCAACAGGCCGTAGATGAAATTAGCGGCGGCGATAACAGCCGCTGCGGCAAACGGAACGCGCGGGCCGAACCCGGCGAGCAGCCCGCCGATCGCCGGGCCGACGATGAAGCCGATCCCGAACGCGCCGCCGATATAGCCGAACAATCGAGCGCGCTGGGCCGGCTCGGTGACGTCAGCCAGCGCCGCCGTCGCCGGGCCATAGGTCGCGCCGAACAGGCCGGCCAGGGCCCGGCCGAGGAAGAACAACGGCAAAGAGTTGGCGAAGCACAGCAACGCGAAATCAATGGCATAGCCGCCGAGCGAACCGAGCAGCACCTTGCGCCGCCCGAACCGGTCCGAGAGGTTGCCGATGGTCGGCCCGGCGGCGAATTGCACCAGCGCATAGGTCAGCGCCAGCCAGCCGCCGATCCGGGTCGCGCCCGACAGATCGAGATGGCCGACCCGCATTAGCAGGCCGGGCAGCCCGGGAATGATGATCCCGAAGCCGATCGCATCGATCAGCACGGTGATCAGGATGAACGGGACGACGCGGCGGGAAGTGGCTGTCATGTGCGCTGACTGCTTCGTCGAGGCCGCCCGTTGCTGCGCTCCGGCATTCCAGGTCGCCGCGGCTCCGCCGCGCGCTCCACCAAAATCTGTCCCCCGGACAGGTTTCTCGGTGGAGCGGGTGAAGGGAATCGAACCCTCGTCACTTGCTTGGGAAGCAAAAGCTCTACCATTGAGCTACACCCGCGGACCAGCGCGGCGCTCACCTGCCATGCTCGTCGGATGCGGTCAATGTCATGCTTCGACCGTCTCCGGATCGAACCGGTCGAGCCCCGCTGAGCGGCCATGAAGCGCGGCGTCGAGCCGATCGCGATCGAGCCGTCCTTCCCAGCGCGAAACGACGATCGTCGCCACCGCATTGCCGATGAAATTGGTCAGGCTGCGGCATTCGCTCATGAAGCGGTCGACGCCGAGGATCAGCGCCATGCCCTCAACCGGAACGGTGGGGACAATGGCGAGCGTTGCAGCGAGTGTGATGAAGCCTGCGCCGGTGACTCCGGCCGCGCCTTTCGACGACAGCATCGCCACCCCGAGCAACGCCGCCTGCTGGCCCCAGCTGAGGTCGATCCCGTAGGCCTGGGCGATGAACAGCGACGCCAATGTCAGATAGATGTTGGTCCCGTCGAGGTTGAACGAATAGCCCGCCGGGATGACCAGCCCGACCACCGACTTGGGGCAGCCGGCGTCTTCCATTTTCTCGATCAAGGCGGGAAGCGCGCTCTCGCTCGACGAGGTGCCGAGCACGAGCAGCAATTCGGTTTTGAGGTAGGCGATCAGCCGGAAGATCGAGAAGCCGGAAGCGCGCGCGACGAGGCCGAGGATGACCAGCACGAAGAACAGGCTGGTGGCGTAGAATGTGGCGACCAGTCCGGCCAGGCTGGCAACGGCGCCGAGGCCATATTTGCCGATGGTGAAGGCCATCGCCCCGAACGCGCCGAGCGGGGCGAGGTGCATGACGAGGCCGACCAGCTTGAACACCACCCGGGCGAGATCCTCGAACGTGGCGAGCAATTTCTCGCCGGGCTTGCCGACCAGGGTCAGCGCGACCCCGAACAGGATCGCGACCAGCAGGGTCTGGAGGATGTTGCCCGCGGTCAGCGCCGAAACCAATGTGTCGGGGATCATCTCGAGCAGGAAGCCCGACAAAGTCGTGTCATGCGCCTTGGCAGCATAATCGGCGATCTTGGCAGGATCGGGGGCGACCGCACTGACGATCAGCCCGGCGCCGGGCTTGACCGTATTGGCGACAACCAACCCGAGGATCAGGGCGAGGGTCGAGAAGGTCAGGAAATAGGCCATCGCCTTCAAGGCGACGCGGCCCACCGCGGCGAGATCGCGCAAGCCCGCGATGCCGGTGACGATGGTCAGAAAGATGACCGGCGCGATGACCATCTTGACCAATTTGATGAATGCGTCGCCGAGCGGTTTCAGCGCTTCCCCGGTGGCCGGTGCGAAATGGCCGATCGCGATGCCCAGCGCGATCGCCACCACCACCTGGAGGTAGAGATGGCGGTACCAGGGACGGCGTGGCAGCGGCGGTGTGTCCTGATCGATCGTCACTGCCATGTCTGCCCCCAAACGCCCGCGAGCGAGTAGAGCAAGCCGAAGCGCGGCGGGCAACATAGAAAAGCGGCGCCGCCCCGAGGGACGACGCCGCAGCTCTCGATCCGGCCGAAGCCGGGCCGGGTAGAAGGAAATGCTGAGCGAGCCCGAGACGGTGCGCGGGGCACCGATCTGGACGAACGGCGGAGCGCCGTAGACACCAGTCGATGCGCTGATCGTCTGGTTAAGGCCACCGCCGAACCCGCCGACGTAGAATTTGTCGAACAGGTTGTAGACGTTGAGCTGGAAGTAGGTCTCCTTGAGTCCGACGAACTTCATGTTCAGCCGCGCATCAAGGTTGACCAGCCAGTAGGCCGGAGCAGTCGAGGTGTAGATCTGCTGCGGCGAGGCCAGCGGAACGGTCAACGGACAACCCGCCAATACGGTACCGGGACAATCGACGTCGCCGCGGAATATCGCCGCGCCATTGTCGAAGATCTGACGCGGGCCGGTTCGCTTGGCGGTGATGCCAAGGTCAACCGGTCCGAGCGAACCAAGCGCCGAGAAGCCGTAGGTATATTTCGGCGATCCCGATTCGCGACGTCCGGCGGTGAAGGCGCAGTTACGTAGCGCACTCGGAGTTCCCGGGGTGATGTTGTCGCAAGTCACGCCGACCGGCAGCAAACCGGTCTGGATGTTGTCCTGGATCCGCGACTGATTCCACGATCCGAAGGTGTAGAGCGTGAACTGCTTGACCGGCGAGTAAGCGAACGAGCCGTCGATGCCCCACTTATTGACCGTCCCCAGGTTGCGGAAGACGGTCGCGTTGAGCTCTGGGTCGTAACCCGAGGCGGTGCGGTTGTTGAACTTGGTGTACCAGCCCGCAATCTGCGCCTGAACCTTGGTGCTGCGATAACGGAAGCCGCCGTCGAAGCTGGTGGTGGTTTCCGGCGCCGGCTTGGCCTGCGACGTTCCGGCCGGGAAGAAAAAGGCGTTGTAGAGGTTGTCGGTCGACGGCACCGACAGGCCCTTGGCATAATTGCCGAAGGCGCTGATTCGCGGCGTGACGTCATAGACGAAGCCGATGTTCGGAAGCACGTCGTTATACTTGAGCGTCCGCTTGCCCGGAGGGGCAAAGCCGGACACGGAACCGAGCACCGCTCCGACGGGCGGAGTGAAGGTGTACGGATTGTTCGCGGCGATGATTGCATCGAGCGCCGCATCGCCACCCGAACATTCGACGAAACCGCCGGCCGAGCTGGTGAAGCAGCGATTGTCTAGCTTGCGCGTGAAATAGGGCAGACGGAGGCCGGCAGTGACCGTCAGACGATCGTCGAAGAATTCGCCACGATACTCCGCCGAAACCTGGTTGAGGATCGCCAACGATTGACGATCGCGCTTCTGCAGCGGCGACCCGTTGCTGGCGTGAAGCGGGTCGTTGACCGGGAACACGTCGAACGGCTCGCCGGTGCGATCGAGCAGGCCAACTTGGCCGGTCTGGCGATGGTCGGCATGGTCAAGCGTGTAGTTCAGGCGGATCGTGTGATGCTGGTTGATCGCCCAGCGGAGGCCGACGATGACGCCATAGCGTTTGGTGCGGGTCTGGCTCGGTGCGAGCACGGTGACGGTGTCGAGGATGTCGCCGTCGCCGTTGAGGTCCCGGCCGCCGGCATAGGGACTTCCGCCGAAGTAACCCCCGATGCAATTGACTGTCGCGCTGTTGGCCGTGGTCGAGCAATTGGCGCGGCCACCGGTCGGGTTGATATCGAAGCCATATTCGCGCGCCGGCGAACTGATTGAGGTCGTGCCGCCGCCGTTGGCTTTCACTGTCTGATAGCTGGGGTCGATCGTCAGGGTCAAAGAGTCGGTCAGCGTGAAGCGAGACTGGGCCTTGATGTTGCCGGTGTTCGCCGGGTTGTAGCGACGGTCGAACTCGGTGCCGCAGCTGGCGAGATCGAGGGTCGCGGCGGTCGGCGCGTCGGCGACGCCAGCCTGCGGCGTGTCGGTTTGGCACGGATAGTTGATATCGAATTCGCGCTCGTCGCGGCTGGTCGGGTAGCGCTGGGTGCTGTTGGGACCGACCGTCCGCGGACGAAGATCCGTCGCGCTCTGGGTGCGGTCGGTGCGCAGCGGGAGCGAGCCGAAGAAATTATTGCGGAGCTGGTTGTAGTTGCCGGCGAGCGAGATGAAATCGCCGTTGCTGCCGAGCGGCTGGTAGATCTTCGCGTTATACTGCTGCTTGTCGACTTTGCCGTAATTGTTGAACGGATTGTCGTTCTTGGCGGTGCTGACCGCGAAGTAGGAGCGGGTGCCCCATGGGCCGATCTCGCCGGTGTCGATCACCGCGAAGATGCGGCGGAAGTCGAACTGGCCGAGCGATCCGACGACCCGACCGCCGAATTGCTTGCTCGGCGTGCGGGTGCGCAAATTGACCGTTCCGCCGACCGCCGAGGCGGTGGGCGAATCGACGTCGGTGGTGCCCAGGTTGACGTTGACCTGGTCGATCAACTCAGGGTCGATCTGCTGGCCGGAAAAGATCGCATAATTGCCCGAATCGTTGAGCGGGATGCCGTCGAAGGTCAGGCTGATGCGCGACGAATCGAAACCGCGGATGTTGAGCGTTCCGCCCGACGAGCCATAGGCGTCATTGTTCTGAAAGCTGACGCCCGGGACGGCGTTGATCGTGTCGAGGATCGTCTGGCCGGGGTTCTGGCGAGCGATATATTCCTGGGTCAGGACCGCCTTGGCCTTCGACGTGTCGGGAGCAACGACGCCGCCGACCTGCTGGGCGCGGGTGCCGGTGATGACGATCGCCTCTTCCTTCTTTTCGAAGTCCTGAGTGCCGGTCGATTGAGCGAAAGCGGCAGTCGGAAAGATAACCGCCGACGTGCAGAGAAGAACGAGCTTTTTCACGGTGTTAGACCCCCCAAGGGTAAGCGCTGAATTGCGAGTCGCTGTGCCTGCTATAGCCACAATGAGACGGTTAAATGACGGTCCACAGGGGACCATTAAGGAATATGACAATGCGTTGCTGGAATGCCACGCCGGCGCCTGACCGGCCCCGCTGGGCGAGGCCTAAAGCAAGTTTTTCGCCTGATTACAAGAGTGTCAGTAAGCTTGGTGGTCGCGCCCCTGATTGAGCCCCCGGTCGAGCCGACGCCCGATCGCCACGAACAGGTAGATTAGCGGCGGAACGATGATCAGCGACAGTGTCACTTTAGCAAGCATCTGCCCGAGCAAAAGCTCGCGGATCGGGAACACGCCGTAAAAAGCGACTCCGATGAAAATCAACGTATCGACCACCTGGCTCAGGCCACTCGCGACTGCCGAGCGGAACCACAGCAACTTGCCTCGCTCGCGCTTCAGCCGGGTGAAAATGGTGACGTTGAGCAAGGTCGATATGCCGTAAGCCAAAATCCCGCCGAGCCAGATCCTGGGGGTGCCGCCCATCATGGTCTCGAAGGCGCTAAGCCGCGCCGGGTCCATCGCCGGGGCCGCGGGCACGCGCAGCACGATCAGGGTCAGCAGCAGCGAGCCGAGCAACGGCACGAAGCCGAGCAGCACCAGTTTGTTGGCGGTCTCGCGGCCGTGCAATTCGGCCACTGCGCTCGACGTAATGACCAATAGCAGGAAAGCGAAAATCCCCGCCTCGACCGCGAGCGGGCCAAGCGCGACCTGCTTGTTGCCGAGCACGCCGGCGATACACACCATCCCGCCGTAGAAGACGGCGAAGGCAAACAGGGAAGGACGGATGCCGGTGGCGGTGGGGTCGGTGGACTCATTGCTCATGGCGGCGAAGGCCTAACGGCTTTGCCTGCCCCCGCAAGGGTTTTGTTGACCAGCCCCGACCCACGCGGCTAGCGCGCGCTCCGTGACCCAGCCCGCCATCGACATCATCGCCATCGGCGACGCCATCGTCGACGTCATCGCGACCTGCGACGACGCCTTCCTCGATGCGCATCATCTGCCCAAGGGCGGGATGCAATTGCTCGACAGCGTTTCGGCCGACCGGCTGTATGCGGCGATGGGCAATGCGCGCGAGACGAGTGGCGGGTCGGCGGCCAATTCGATGGCCGGGATCGCCGCGATGGGCGGCCGCGCGGCGTTCATCGGCCAGGTCGCGAACGACCAGTTGGGCGACATCTTCCGCCACGACATGCAGGCGCTCGGGGTGCGGTTCGACACGCCGCCGCTGACCGACCCGGGCTCGCCGCCGACCGGGCGCTGCCTGATCCTCGTCACCCCCGACGCCCAGCGGACGATGAATACGTCGCCCGGCGCATCGCACCTGCTTGCGCCCGCTGCGCTCGACGAGGAATTGATCGCGTCTGCGGCGATCCTCTACCTCGAAGGCTATTTGTTCGGCCCCGAACTGCCGCGTGCAGCGATGATGCGGGCGATCGATATCGCGCATGACGCGGGGCGCGAAATCGCCTTCACGCTGTCGGAAAGCGTGTGCCTCGCCGGCCGCCGCGAGGCGTTCACCAGCATGATCGATCGGGGCGGAGTAGATTTGCTGTTTGCCAATGAGGATGAGGCGCTCCAGCTGACCGGCGCGGCGGCGCTCGGCGAGGCACTTGCGATGCTCGCCGGCAAGGTCCCGACCTTGGTCATCACTCGCGGCGCCGAGGGGGCGCTGGCGCTCGACCAAGGAGAGGGGGTCGAGGTTCCAGCGGCCCCGGTCGGCACCGTTGTCGACACCACCGGGGCGGGCGATTTGTTCGCCGCCGGCTTCCTCGTCGCCCGGGCGCGCGGGCACGAACTGGGCCGTTGTTTGGAAACCGGTGCAGTCGCCGCAGCGGAAATCATCTCGCACTTCGGCGCCCGCCCCGAAGCCGACCTTCGAACCTTGGTGAAGCTATGATCAAGCGACTCGCGGTCTATTGCGGCTCGGCTCCCGGAGCCGACCCCGAGTTCGCCGAGGCAACTCGCCATCTCGGCAGGGTCATGGCCGAACGGGACATCGATCTCGTCTATGGCGGCGGCAAGCTCGGGCTGATGGGGATCATCGCCGACACCGTCCTTGAGCGCGGTGGCAAGGTCTATGGAGTGATCCCGGAGGCCCTGGTCGCGCACGAAGTCGCCCACCGCGGCTGCACCGAATTGTTCACCGTCGCGACGATGCACGAGCGCAAGGCCAAGATGACCGAATTGTGCGATGCTTTCGTCGCGCTGCCCGGCGGCATTGGAACGCTCGACGAATTGTTCGAAGCCTGGACCTGGAACGCGCTTGGTTATCACGCGCAGCCATTCTGCCTGCTCAACGTCAATGGTTTCTGGGACGGGCTTGCCGGCTTCATGGATCACGTCGTCGCCAGCGGGTTCCTGAGCAATGCTCGGCGCACGCAACTGCTCAAGGCCGAAACCCCGGGCCAAGCCATCGACCTACTGGACGCCGCTTCGAAAAGCGCCGCACAAGGGGTCACCTGGTAATCGCCTTGGGAGGGGCGGCGTTTTCATGAATCAATCCATGCTCGGTGTCGTCGGCATTGTCGCAATCATCCTCATCGCGATCCTGTTCTCGTCCAACCGCCGCGCGATCCGTCCGCGCGTGGTCGGCGCGGCGTTCGCGCTGCAGGCGCTGATCGCCTTCCTCGTGTTGCGCACGACCGGCGGGCGGACGGTGATCCAGGGGATGTCCGATGGCGTTTCGAAACTGCTTGGCTATGCCGGCAAGGGTACCGAATTCCTGTTCGGCGCGCTGGCCAGCGATCCGTTGGGCAAGAATTTCGCCTTGCTCGCGCTGCCGGTGATCGTGTTTTTCGCGGCCTTGGTCTCAATCCTTTACTATCTCGGGATCATGCAGCGCGTGGTGCGCTGGGTTGTCGGCGGGATCGTCTGGATTACCGGGATCAGCCGGGTCGAAAGCCTTGGCGCGGCAGCCAACATCTTCGTCGGCCAGTCGGAAAGCCCGCTGGTTGTTCGGCCGTATCTGGCGGCGCTCGCGCCAAGCCACATGTTCACGCTGATGACCGTCGGAATGGCCGGGGTCGCCGGGACCATCCTCGCCGCTTATGCCGGGCTGCTGGGCGAGAAATATCTGCCGTTCCTGTTGGCGGCCGCCTTCATGTCGGCACCGGGCGGAATACTGATGGCCAAGCTGGTCATGCCCGACGATCCCGCGCCCAAGGACGAGCTTGCGCTGGAAGGCGGCGTGGCAATTGCGGCGCCCGAGGACAATCTCGAAATCCACGGTTTCGAAGAAGGCGAACAGCCGGCCAATATCATCATGGCCGCCGGGCAGGGCGCGCAGACCGGGGTCAAGCTGGCGGTTGCGGTCGGGGCGATGGTGCTCGCGTTCGTGGCGCTGGTGGCCCTCGCCAACGGCATATTGAGCGGGATCGGCGGTTTGGTGGGCCATCCCGAATGGAGCTTCCAAGGCGCGATCGGAGCGCTGTTCGCGCCGGTGATGTATCTGATCGGAATCCCGTGGAACGAGGCAGGGGTCGCCGGCGGGTTGTTCGGAACCAAGGTCGTGCTCAACGAATTCGTCGCCTTCATCGACCTCGGCAATGCTGCTGGCCCGGCCGCAATCCTTAGCGCGCGGAGCCGGGCGATCGTCACCTTCGCCTTGTGCGGTTTTGCCAATTTCAGTTCGATCGCGATCCAGCTGGCGGTGGTCGGCAACCTCGCGCCCAACCAGCGCCCGGTGATCGCGCGCTTGGGATTGAAAGCGCTGCTCGCCGGCAGCCTCGCCAATCTGATGAGCGCCGCGTTGGCCGGGCTGATGCTGCCCTGATTTTTTGCTAAGAGCCTCGTATGACCGACATTCTGACCAGCGACACTGTCGCCTCGGTGTCTCTCAAGGACGCCGACCGCAACCCGGAAGTTTTTGCCGAGAAACTGGGTACCAGCTTCGTCGATTACGGCTTCGCGATCGTCCGCGATCACGGCATCCCGCAGGAGCTGATCGACCGCGCGGAGACGATGGCCAAGGCATTGTTCGCGCTGCCCGAGGAGGCGAAGCGCGCCTATCTGATTGGCGGCGGGGGCGGCGCGCGCGGTTATACCGCCTTCGGGGTCGAGACCGCGAAGGGTGGAACGGCGTCCGATCTCAAGGAATTCTGGCACGTCGGGCGCGAGCTTGCCGCTGGGCACCAGTTTCGCGACGTGATGGCCGACAATGTCTGGCCGACCGAGATTCCGGGTTTCAAAGAGACGTTTCTCGAACTTTATGAGGCGTTCGACACGGCGGGCCTCAAAGTGCTCCGCGCCATCGCCCGCTTCTTGCAGGTCGATGAGGACTATTTCACCGACACGGTGCGCGACGGCAATTCGGTGATGCGGCTGCTGCATTATCCGCCGGTCGACAAACCATCCGGCAACCATATTCGCGCCGGCGCGCATGAGGATATTAATACCATCACCTTGCTGCTCGGCGCCGAGGAAGCCGGCCTTCAGCTCAAGACCAGGGACGGCCGCTGGCTTCCGGTCAGCCCCAAGCCCGGCGAATTGGTGGTCAATATCGGCGACATGCTGCAGCGACTGACCAACGGTCGGTTGCGGTCGACCAGCCATCGGGTGGTCAATCCGGCCCCCGACCGGGCGTCGAAGGCACGTTACTCGATGCCCTTCTTCCTCCACTTTCGTCCCGATTTCATGATCGAGGCACTGCCCGGGACGGTGCCGGCGGGGGAGCAGCCCAAATGGCCGCCGATCTCGAGCCACGACTATCTCCAGGAGCGGTTGCGCGAGATCAAGCTGGCGTAACGACTGATCGGCAGGCGCCGACGTCCCGGCTTGTTGTTTTAGGTTCATGCAACGGTGCGGTTCGCCGACTGGTTATAGCCTTCGACCCCGATCTACTCGGGCTCCAGATTGAAGGACTTATCTTATGAACCGGATCATCCTCTCGGCGCTCACGCTTGCCGTCGCTTCGCCCGTGCTGGTGCCGGCTCCCGCCGTCGCTCAGAACGGTTACCAGCGCGAAGTGCGCCAGTGTAATCGTGAGCTTCGCCGGATCGGCGACAATGTTGGATATATTGCCAATCTTCGCCAGTGTAACCGGGAACTTCGCCGCGCTGAGAATCGCACCAATCGTGCCCAGAACCAGAATTGGCGGCAGTACAACCGTTACGATTACAACCGCTACGAGCAAGGCTATAATACGTATAATGCCGACCGTTATTATCGCGATGGCAATCATTATGCAGAACGCCGCCTGACCACCAACGACCGCATCTATCGCGGCCAGAACGGGCGTTATTATTGCCGCCGCAATGACGGCACGACCGGATTGATCATCGGCGGTGGACTTGGCGCGCTTGCCGGTAACCAGATCGACCTTGGCGGGTCGAAGACCGTCCGCACCATCATCGGTGGCGCGGCAGGGGCGATCATCGGACGCGAAATCCAACGTGGCGGCATGCGCTGCAACTAGCCGCCGCAACACTGACGCAAATGAGGGGCCGGCGGCGACGCTGGCCCCTTTCTTTGCGTTCGGCGGCGATGTGGCGTATCAGGCTATTGCTACCAGTCGCATGACGTGGGTTACGAGCGGTGCGACCGCTATCTCCTTCTTCTCCGCCTCTTCTAGCCTAAGGCGGATCGACAATCGGTCTGCCTGATGGGAAGGACCCAATCAATGCCCCAAGGTACCGTCAAATTCTTCAATAAAATGAAGGGCTTCGGCTTCATCACTCAGGACGGCGGCGGAAACGACGCCTTTGTCCACATCAGCGCGGTGGAAGCCGCTGGCTTGTCGGGACTGGATTCTGACCAGCGCGTCTCGTTCGATCTCGAGCCGGACCGCCGCGGCCGCGAAAGCGCGACCAACCTCAAGCTGATCTAAGCTTCGAGGGCGAATTAATCGGTCTGGTCGCGCAAGAGCGTGGCCGGGCCATTCCGACACCCAAGCAACGCGTTAGAAAGTCGACCCAAGGACTATGTCGAACCAGACCAATTTCTACCGCGAGCGCGCCGCCGAAGCCCGCGGACGTGCCGACGCGACCGAATTGAGCAACGTCAAGGAAAGCCACATCCGCTCGGCGACCGCGTGGGAACTGCTCGCCTCTCGCTCGGAAAAATCCGACCGCCTGCGCGAGGCCGAACTGGTCCGCAAGGCCGAGACCCCGGCTGTCGTCAGTTATTGAGGCCTAACCGCCGTCCGTGAGGCTGGCCGGGCCGAAACCGAATGGGATGAGCGCGCCAATTGTGTGGCGTTCGACCGTTTGTCCGTCACCGCTAGCACAAAGGATTTCGATGTCGCGGCCGCTTAGCTGGGCGGCTTCGAGGATTGACTGGCGGCACCCGCCGCAGGGCGTGACCGCGGCTTTCCCGGCAAGCTCCGCCCCCGAGCCATCGCCGCCCGCGACCGCGATCCTGGCGACCTTGTCGAGCCCGAACTTTGCTTGAGCGGCGCTCAGCGCGCTGACCTCCGCGCACAGCCCGAGTCGGTAGCAGGCGTTTTCCATATTGGCCCCGGTCGCCACCTCGCCGTCGATGCTGAGGATGGCGCATCCTACGGAGAATTTCGAATAAGGCGCATAAGCGCGCAAAGCGACCACGCGTGCAGCGGCGATCAATTCCTGGTCTGTCATGCAATTGACCTTAGTCGGCGCGATAGCGAAAATCATCTCGACAATGCGGAGTGAGTGAATGAGATTCTGGATCGCTGTACTGCTCGCCCCGCTTGCCGCCTGCGCCAGCATGCCGCGCCAGTCTGCGGGGACGGTCGAGGTGCAGATCCTCGCGATCAACGATTTCCACGGCAATCTCGAGCCACCCAGGCTGACCGTTCCCGCCGCTGACGGAGCGGTCCCGGCGGGTGGCGCGGCCTATCTCGCCACCGCGCTCAAGCAAACCCGCACCGTCAACAGCGTGACCGTCGCGGCGGGCGATCTGATCGGTGCCAGCCCGATCAGCTCGGCGTTGTTTCTCGACGAGCCGACGGTGACCGCGCTGAACATGGCGGGGCTCGAGCTGGCTTCGGTCGGCAATCACGAATTCGACAAGGGCGTCGCGGAGCTGAAGCGGATGCAGTCGGGCGGCTGCGTCAAGGTCGATCCGACAACCCGCAAACCGTGCCGGATCGAGCCGTTTGCGGGCGCCAAATTCTCCTATCTCGCCGCCAATGTGATCGACGGCAGCGGGACAAGCATCTTCCCGGGCACCGCAATCAAGACCATCGGTGGAATCCGAATGGGCTTCATTGGCATGACGTTGAAGGCGACCGGCACATTGGTCACACCGGCCGGGGTAGCGGGGGTGCGATTCACCGATGAGGCGGATACCGCCAATGCCGTTGTCCCGGGCCTCAAAGCCGCCGGAGCGCAGGCGATAGTCCTGTTGATCCACCAGGGCGGTGCGCTGACCGGTCGCTTCGACGACCAGGGCTGCCCGGGGCTGAGCGGCGACATATTGCCGATCCTCGACCGGCTCGATCCGGCAATCCGGCTGGTGGTCTCGGGCCACACGCATAACGCCTACATTTGCCATATGCCCATTGCGGGCGGCGGTGAGCGGTTGCTGACCAGCGCGGGCAAATATGGCGCGTTGGTGACCGACATAAGGCTGACTTTCGCTCGGGCGGGCGGCGGATTGGTCAGCGAACGCGGCTCGTTCGTCATCGTCCAGGGCGAGCCGATCGCCACCGCCCGGCTGTCGGCCCCCCTGGTACGATCGTACCCGGTATTCGCCGCCGACCCCGCGGTCGCGGAACTCGTCCAGCGCTATCACGACGCCGCCGCCGCGGAGGCCGATCGCCCCGTCGGCAAGCTTGATGGCACGCTTGTCCACAGCGAGGACCTGGGTGCGGAATCGACTGCGGCCGAGCTGATCTCCGATGCTCAACTATATGATGCTCGCAGTGCGACGCGCGGCCGGGCTGACCTCGCGCTGATGAACAATGGCGGCGCGCGCACCGATTTGCTCCCAGAGGCTGATGGCACGGTTCGCTTCGGCCAGATCTTCGCGATGCAACCGTTCGCCAACAGCATCGTCACCCGCGGCTATACCGGGGCCGAGTTGAAGGCGGTGCTCGAGCAGCAGTTCGACAGCGGCCGCAACACGGTGGCCAACCCCAACCTCCTGCTGCCTTCATCCAATTTCGCCTTCAGCTACGACCGCTCGCGTCCGGCGGGACAGCGGATCGTCGCAATGAGCCTCGACGGCAAGCCAATCGAAGCGGCGCGAATCTACCGCATCGCGATCAACAATTTTCTCAGCAGTGGCGGCGACAATTTCACCTTGTTCAGCGCGGGCCGCGACCCGGTCGACGGAGGCCTCGATCTCGACGCCACCGAAGCCTATCTCGCGACCCGCCCAGCGGCGCCCAAGGCGAGCAGGATCACCGACCTTACGCCCAAGGGCTGGATCGCTCCCAAGCTTTAGCGGAGCGGAGGTTCGTCGAAGCTTCTGAGCTTGCGGCTGTGCAGCGCGTCGCCTTCGCGTTTTAGGAGCTGGAGCGTTTCGATCCCGATTCGCAGATGCTGGCTGATCGCGCGCTCGTAGAAGGCGTTGGCCTGGCCGGGGAGTTTAAGCTCGCCGTGGAGCGGCTTGTCCGAGACGCAGAGCAAGGTGCCGTAAGGGACCCGGAAGCGATAGCCCTGGGCGGCGACGGTTGCCGATTCCATGTCGATCGCTACCGCCCGGCTCTGATTGAAGCGCAGCGCGCTCAAGGTGTAGCGGAGCTCCCAATTGCGGTCGTCGGTGGTGACGACGGTGCCGGTGCGGAGGCGTTTCTTGACGCTGTCTTCATCTTCGCCGGTGACTGCAACGGTTGCGTCGAACAGTGCGTTCTGGACCTCGGCGATGGCCGGGATCGGGATTTCGGGGGGCAGCATTTCGTCGAGGACGTGATCGTCGCGAAGGTAAGCGTGGGCGAGGACATAGTCGCCGATCGTCTGGCTGAGGCGAAGCCCGCCGCAATGGCCGATCATCAGCCATGCTTCGGGACGGAGCACCGCGATATGGTCGCAGATCGTCTTGGCGTTGCTCGGGCCGACGCCGATGTTGACCAAGGTCACCCCCTCGCCCTTGTCGCTCATCAGATGATAGGCCGGCATCTGGTGGCGGCGCCACGAGCCGGCGGCGATTTGCGCCTCGGCATCCTCCAATTCACCGCGCTCGAACCGCCCGCCTGGGACCGACAGCGAGGTGAATTGGCTGTCGGGCGAGCGCAAAGCATCGATCGCGAAGCGAACGAATTCGTCGACGTAACGGACGTAATTGGTGAACAGGATGAAGTGCTGAAAATGCTCGGGCGAGGTGCCGGTGTAATGCTTTAGCCGGGCCAGGCTGAAGTCGGTTCGCGGGCCGTCAAACAGAGCCAGGGGACGACTGTCGGACGAGGTCGCGTCATACACGCCGTCGGCCACTTCATCGCCGATGTGGGCAAGCTCGGTCGAGGGGAACCAGCGCGACAGTTCGGCGGGGCTGAGACCGCCAAGCACGAGCTCGCCGCCGTCGAGGACGTAAGGGTAACTGATTTCGCTGGGTGAACGGCCGACCGAAATTTCGACCGGGTAATCGCGCACCAGATGCTCGAGCTGCTCGGTCAGATATGCGCGGAACAAGGCCGGGCGGGCGATCGAAGTGGTGTAACTGCCCGGCTGACTGATCCGGGCGAAGGCGCGCATCGATGGCGCGGGTGGGGTGGTCGGGTCGTAGTCGATCCTGAGTTCGGGATAAGCGAAAGCACCGGCAGCGCGAGCCGCTGGGTCGGGCCGGGTGCCGTCAGCTGCGAACGCCAACAGGGCGCTTCGCAGATTGTCGACCGATTCATCGTAAATTGCCTCGAGCGCGTCGAGCAGGGCGGGGATCGCCTCGATCTTGGTCATCATGGCCTCGCTTGCCGGTTCAAGGCGCGCGACGCAAGGGGCGACCGTAACGGTTGATTTAATAAGCGTACTTATTATATGGGTGGTTATGGCCCTTGAAAGCATTCCCTTCGAAATCGCGGAGACGGCGCACAGCCTGCGTCGCGAGTTTGATCGTCGCGCCGCCCCGCTGGGCGTGACCCGAGCGCAGTGGCGGGCGCTCGCCTGGCTTGGGCGCGAGCCCGGGCTTCGCCAGGTCGAGCTTGCCGATCATCTCGACATCGAGCCGATCACCTTGTGCCGGATCGTCGATCGGCTGGAGGAATCGGGCCTGGTCGAGCGCCGCCGTGACCCCGAGGATCGGCGCGCATGGAGGCTTCATCTGACGCCCAAGGGCGAGCCCCTGCTCGAGCAAATGCGCGCGCTCGCCGGGCAAATGGCACAGGAAGCGTTCGAAGGCGTTACTCCGCAGACGATCGACTTGCTGCGCGAGGCGCTCGCGCAAGTGCGTGAAAATCTTTCCGCCGCCCCGGTGTCGCCCAACGAAATTTCGCCCAAAAGGATGTCGGCGTGAACCAGATGAAGTCTATCCAGGCCGAGGCGGAAGCCCCGGTCGAGGTCAAGCCCAAGCCCAAGCGCAATGCGAAGCGCTGGGCGCTGATGCTGTCGTTGCCGCTGCTGCTGCTCGTGGTCGGCGGCTATTTGTGGCTGACCAGTGGGCGCAGCGTGTCGACCGACAATGCCTATGTTAAGCAGGACATCGTCTCGGTCTCGACCCAGATCAACGGGCCGGTGGTCGAGGTGTTCGTGCGCGAGAACCAGCACGTCAATCGCGGCGATGCCTTGTACCGGGTCGATCCCGGATCGGCCGAGGTCGCCTTGCTGCAGGCCGAAGCGCAGCTTTCCGCCGCCGATCTCCAGACCCGTCAGCTGGGCGTTGCCGCCACCGGCACCGGTGGCGATATCGTTGGCGCCACCGCCAATCTCGCCATCCAGCGCCGCGCGCTTGCCCGTCAACAGGCGTTGCTGGGGCGCGGTTTTACGACGCGGTCGGATTATGACGATGCGGTCAGTGAAGTGCAGAAAGCCGAGACCCAGCTGGCCGATGCGCGGGCCAAGGCGGCCAACGCCAATGCCGCGATCGCGTCGACCGGCAACCAACCGCAGATCGCCGCCGCGCGCGCCGCCATCGCCAAGGCGCGGCTCGACCTGACCCGCGGCCTGGTGCGAGCGCCGGAAAGCGGGATCGTCGCCAATTCGGACCGCTTGCTGGTCGGGCAGTCGGCGATCACCGGGGTCGCGATGCTGTCGATCGTTAAGGACAAGGCCGGCTGGGTCGAAGCCAATTTCAAGGAAAGCGACCTCGCCAGGATGCAGGTTGGCCAGCCCGCGACGATCAAGTTCGATGCTTATCCGGGCCTCAAGGTGCGCGGCCATGTCGCGTCGATCGGGGCTGGGACGGGAAGCGAATTCTCGGTGCTTCCGGCGCAGAATGCCAACGGCAACTGGGTCAAGGTGACCCAGCGGGTTCCGGTCCGGGTGGCATTCGACGAGACCCCGAAGCGCTCGATGATCGCGGGCCTGTCCGCGCAGGTCGAAATCGACCTTCAAAGCAAGCGTTAGGCCAAGCCTATGATCGAGCACACGCTCGACCCGGCCCAGCGCGCCCTCGTCACCATCGCGGTCATGCTGGCGGTGCTGATGCAGGTGCTCGACACGACCATCGCCAATGTCGCTTTGCCGCACATGCAGGCCAGCCTCGGCGCGACCCAGGAGAGCGTCAACTGGGTGCTGACCAGTTACATTGTCGCCAGCGCCATCGCCATTCCGATCTCGGGCTGGCTGGCCGACAAGATCGGGCGCAAGAGATTGTTGCTCCTCGCGGTGATCGGCTTCACCATCGCCTCTTTGCTGTGCGCTATCGCCACCAGCCTCAACGAAATGGTCGTTTTCCGCGCGATCCAGGGCGTGACCGGGGCGTTCCTGGTGCCCCTGAGCCAGGCGACCCTGTTCGACATCAACCCGCCCGAGCGGCACGCCCGGGCGATGGCCTTGTTCGGCGGCGGGATCATGATCGGGCCGATCATGGGCCCGGTGCTCGGCGGCTGGCTAACCGACAGCTTCAACTGGCGCTGGGTGTTCCTGGTCAATCTTCCGGTCGGCGTGATCGCCACCGTGATGTTGCTGCGCTACATGCCCAAGAGCCCGCTCAGCCCGCGCAAGTTCGACATATTCGGCTTCGCCTTGCTCGGGCTTGCGCTTGGCAGCCTGCAGCTGATGCTCGACCGCGGGCAGCAGCTCGACTGGTTCGCCAGCTGGGAAATCTGGATCGAACTCGGGCTGTGTCTTGGTGCGGCGTGGATGTTCGTCACCCACACGCTGACCGCGCGCGAGCCGTTGTTCGAGCGCGTCATGTTCAACGATCGCAATTTCGCGCTCGGCATGTTCTTCATGGTGGTGACCGGGCTGCTGCTGCTGGCCGGCCTCGCCTTGCTTCCGCCGTTGCTCCAGCGGCTTTATGGCTATTCGGTGTTCCAGTCGGGCCTGCTGACCATGCCGCGCGGGGTCGGGACCCTGATCTCGATGCTGCTTGCCGGACGGTTGATTGGCAAGATCGACCTTCGAATCCTGGTCGCGCTGGGCATGGCGCTGATGGCCTGGTCGCTGCACATCATGTCGGGCTTCGCGATCGAAATGGGCAGCCGGCCGGTGATCATTTCCGGAGTCATTCAGGGCCTCGGGCTCGGATTGATGTTCGTCACCATCCAGAGTCTCGCCTTCGCGACCCTGGTGCCGCGTCTGCGGACCGCCGCCGCAAGCCTGCTCAACCTGTCGCGCAACATCGGCGGGTCGATCGGGATCAGCGTCGTCGCGGCCTTGCTGGCGCGCAACATCCAGCAGGCCCATGCCGACATGGTCGGCCACATCAGCGACCAGACGCTGCCGCCATTGAGCGGCGCGGTGGTCAGCCAATTGGGCCTGCCTGCCGAAGCCGCGGTCGTGCTGGCCAATGCCGAGATCAACCGCCAGGCGGCGTTCATCGCCTACATCGACGATTTCTATCTGATGATGTGGGTCACGCTGGCCGCGATCCCGCTCGTGCTGCTGCTCCGGCCGGCGAAGAAGGAAGTGCCCGGCGAATTGCACGATTCGATGGTGCTCGATTGATGGTTCAGGCGGCGATAAATCCGCCGTCGATCATGTGGATCGAGCCGTTGCAATAGCTGGAGGCATCGCTGGCGAGGAAAGCGAGCAGATGCGCCACTTCTTCGCTGGTGCCATATCGCTTCATCGCAATGCTGGCCTCAATGCCTTCGCGCAGCGCGGCGGGATCGTCGGGCGCGAGCTGGTTTTGAAGCGAATCGATCATGCGATTGTCGATCGGGCCCGGCCCGACCGCGTTGACGCGGATCTTGAACGGTCCGAGCTCGAGCGCGGCGGTTTTGACCAGCCCGAACACCGCATGCTTGCTTGCGATATAGGGCGCCATCGCGGGAAAGCCGATCATTCCGGCGATGGACGACAAAGCGACGATCGAGCCGCCACCGCGCGCCTTCATCGGCGCGACACTATGCTTCATCGCCAGCCACACGCCGATGACATTGGTTTGCAACGTATCGTTGAAATCCTCGACGGTGAGCGCTTCGATCGGCTTCAGTACGCCCTCGGTCCCGGCATTGGCGATCAGAATGTCGAGTCCGCCGAACCGTTCGATGGTCTTGGCCACCGCGGCGGCCGTCGCCGCTTCGTCGGTTGAATCGGCGATCGCGCCGTCAAATTCGCCAATATTTTCGAGCCGCTGTTTGGTCTCCGCCAATTTGGCAGGTGAGCGCGCCACCAGCATCACTTTCGCGCCAAGTTCGAGAAACAGTTTGGCGGTCGCTTCGCCGATACCGCCGGTCGCCCCGGTGACGATCGCCACCTTGCCGTCTAACCGCTGCCTGTTGGTGCTCATGCCTTTGCCCCTCGTGGTTACTGGTTTATCCGGCGAAGCAACAAGGACGGGCGAGCGACTATCACAATGTGGACGCGGTGATGCAGCAATTTCGCGGCAGTGGCGTTGGATCAGCGAATTATCTGGAGAATGACATGACGATTGCCACGCGCACACTTGGCCGCAATGGGCCGACGGTCTCGGCGATCGGTCTTGGGTGCATGGGAATGAGCGAATTTTACGGGTCGCGCGACGATGCCGAGTCGATCGCGACGATTCATCATGCGCTGGAGGAGGGCGTCAACTTCCTCGACACCGCCGACATGTACGGGCCGTTCATCAACGAGGAGCTGGTCGGCAAGGCGATCGCCGACCGTCGTGACGACGTGTTCCTGGCGACCAAGTTCGGGAATATGCGTGGGGCCGATGGCGCGTTCCTCGGGGTTAACGGCAAGCCCGACTATGTCCGCTCGTCGTGCGAGGCGAGCCTGAAGCGGCTCGGGGTGGAGACGATCGATCTATATTACCAGCACCGGGTCGATCCCGACACGCCGATCGAGGATACGGTCGGCGAGATGGCGCGCCTCAAGGAGGAAGGAAAGATCCGCTTCCTCGGGCTCAGCGAGGCGGCGCCCGACACCATTCGCCGGGCGCACGCCACTCACAAGATCACCGCTCTACAGACCGAATATTCGCTGTGGAGCCGCGATGCCGAGGATGAAGTGCTGCCGACAGTGCGCGAGCTTGGCATCGGCTATGTCGCATATTCGCCGCTCGGGCGCGGCTTCCTGACCGGCGAGATCCGCCGGCCAGAGGATTTCCCAGACAATGATTATCGCCGCTTCCACCCGCGCTTCACCGGCGAGAATTTCGCCAAGAATATCGCTTTGGTCGACCGGATCGAGGCGCTGGCCAAGACCAAGGGCGTGACCGCAGCGCAGCTGGCGCTGGCGTGGGTACTTGCCCAGGGCGACGACATCGTCCCGATCCCCGGGACCAAGCGCCGCAGCTACCTCGACCAGAATATCGCGGCGGCCAAGATTACGGTCGGCCGCGCGGAACTCGACACGTTGGATGCGATCCTGCCGCCCGGCGCCGCGGGCGGCGACCGGTATCACGCGCAAGGGATGGCGACGGTCAACCGCTAGCGCAGGCAAACAAAAAGGGCGGCCCTGGCGGGACCGCCCTTCGTTGTAGGTGGAGGCTCGCTTATCGCTTGCTGAACTGGAAGCTCTTGCGCGCCTTGGCCTTGCCGTACTTCTTGCGCTCGACCGCGCGGCTATCGCGGGTCAGGAAACCGGCGCGCTTGACGGTCGTGCGGAGCACCGGCTCGTACCTGGTCAACGCCTGGGCGATGCCGTGCAGCACCGCGCCCGCCTGGCCCGACAGCCCGCCGCCCTTGACGGTGGCGACAATGTCATACTGGCCGGCGCGATCGGTGATTCCGAACGGCTGGTTGATCACCAGGCGAAGCGTCGGACGAGCGAAATAGACTTCCTGCTCGCGGCCATTGACGGTGATCTTGCCCGAGCCCGGCTTGAGCCAGACGCGGGCGACCGCATCCTTGCGACGGCCGGTGGCGTAGGCGCGGCCGAACTTGTCGAGCTGCTGCTCGCGAAGTGGAGCCTCGGGCTGGACGTTGACCGGGGCCGGAGCTTCTTCGGCCTCGGCAGCCGGAGCAGCGTCCGCGGCGGGAGCATCGGCAACCGTGGTTTCGGTGGCGGCGGTCTCGGCGGGGACCTCGGGCTTTTCGCTGGTCAGCGCGCCGAGGTCGGACAGGGACTTCTTCTTGTCGGCCATGTTATGCGCCCACCTTGTTCTTGCGGTTCATCGCGGCGACGTCGAGCGCCTCCGGGCTCTGGCCGCCGTGCGGATGCTCGGCGGTGTTGTAGAGGTGCAGGGCGCGCATCTGGTCGCGACCGAGCGGCCCGCGCGGGATCATCCGCTCGACGGCCTTTTCCAGAATCCGCTCGGGGAAGCGGCCCTCAAGGATCTTGTCGGCGGTGACTTCCTTCAAGCCGCCGACATAGCCGGTGTGCTTGTAGTAGATCTTGTTCTGCAGCTTGCGGCCGGTGAAGCGCACCTTGCCGGCATTGATGACGACGACATGGTCGCCGCAATCGACGTGCGGGGTGTAGCTCGGCTTGTTCTTGCCACGCAGGATGTTGGCGATGATCGACGCCAGGCGTCCGACCACCAGGCCGTCGGCATCGATCAGATGCCACTTTTTCACCACGTCAGCCGGTTTGATCGACTTGGTGGTCTTCATCAGCGCCTTCATGGGCTGGGACCTCTTCGTTAAAATGTGCGAGAGGCGCCCCCGATGGAAGCGCCGTCAAGCGGGCTATTCGCCGCCCATGACCAAAAAGTCAAGCAAATGCAGGCGATTCTCGACGGGTAAAATGTTACCCGTTGGTTTCTTCGGCCGTCACCTTGGTTCACGCCCCAAGGCATTCGCGCCCCACGCGACCGCCGCGACCAGGCTGGCGCCGACCGCCTGGTGGAGTACCGCGAGCCACAATTCGACCCCACTCATCACCGTGGCGATACCGAGCAGGATCTGCAGCCCGAGCGCGCTGTGGATAGCGATCGACGCACGGCGGTCGATCGGCTTCACCTTCCGCGCAAACAGCACCAGCAGGACGACCACCGCCCACGCCCACCAGCGGTGAATGAAGTGGATCAGATACGGATCGTGGGTGAAGGCGAAACCGGCGCCGCGCGACCAGTCGATGCCCTCCGGCAGCAGCCGGTCGTTCATCAGTGGCCAGCTGTTGGCGACTTGCCCGGCACGAAGCCCGGCGACCCACGCACCGACCATCAGTTGCAGCCCAAGGCCGGCGAGCACCAAGGCGGTGAACAGGCGCAAGCGGGCAGGGCGGGTATCGGGATCGCGGGCCAAGGCTCGCAGGTCGAGCGCGGTCCACACCAGACCGCCCAGCGTGAACAACGCTAGCAGCAGATGCGCGGACAGCCGGAAGTGGCTGACCTCGGTCCGCCCGGCGAGCCCCGATTGGACCATGTACCAGCCGAGCGCGCCTTGCGCCCCGCCGAGCAGCAGCAGCGCGACCAGCCGCAAGGCATAGCCGCGGGGAATTGCCCGCTTCACCGCGAACCACGCCAGCGGCAGCGCGAAGGCCAGCCCGACCATGCGGCCGAGCAAGCGGTGGATCCATTCCCAGAAGAAAATGAACTGGAACTGCCCGAGGCTCATCCCGGCGGGGCCGCTGACTTGCTGGTATTGCGAGGTCGCCTTGTAGAGGTCGAAGGCATGCGCCCAGTCGGCCGCGGTAAGCGGCGGGATCGCGCCCGACACCGGTTTCCATTCGGTGATGCTCAGCCCGCTCTCGGTAAGGCGAGTGATGCCGCCGATCACCACCATCGCGAACACCAGGGAGGCAACGGCCAGCAGCCAGTTGGCCATGGCGTGCGGGCGGATGCGGGATCGGGCGGGGGGAGGGGGCGAGTCCATGCGGGGCGATATGGCGCTGGCCGGCGCGCCTGCCAAGGGAGCAACGATCTTTCAATGAGATATTGTAACTTCAACTTTGTGACGTTATATCCTCGGCCATGCAAGCGTTCGCGATTCCCACTCACCGCCTCGACCGGCTGGCGATCGGCCTGTCCGGGCTGTGCGTGGTGCATTGCCTCGGTACCGCGGTCGTGCTCGCCGTGCTGGCCAGCGCGGGCGGAGTGTTCGGCGCGCCGATCATCCACGAAGTCGGGCTCAGCCTGGCGATGCTGCTCGGCGCGATTTCGCTCGGCAAGGGGATTTTCGACCATGGCTACACCTTGCCGGCGTCGGTCGGTGGGCTTGGGCTCGGGATCATGGCCGGGGCGTTGACCCTGCCGCATGATGGCGGCGAGGCGCTGTACACGGTGATCGGGGTGGCAATCCTGGCGCTCGGCCACCGCCTCAACTTTATCGCCGCCGAATAGCCAGGGCGCTTGTGGCGGCGGCAACGTCGGCCTATTTCACCTGGCATGGGCAGACATGATCATCACCTCCACGAAGGCGAATCGCTGCACGACGCCGCGCGCGACCGGCTGACCGGCAAGGGCGAGCAGTGGACCGAAATGCGCGAAGCGGTGTTCAAGGCGCTCGCGAGCTTCGATCGTCCGGCCTCGGCTTATGACATCGCCGAAGCGGTGTCGAAGGCCGAAGGCCGCCGGGTCGCCGCCAACAGCGTCTATCGGATCCTCGATTTGTTCGTCACCTCCAACCTCGCGATGCGGGTCGAAAGTGCCAACGCCTATGTCGCCAACCAACATCCCGGCTGCCTTCACGACTGCATCTTCCTGATCTGCGACAGCTGCGGGACGACGACGCACATCGACAATGACAGCCTGTCGGGCGGGGTCCGCCAGGCCGCCGCCGACGCCGGGTTCGAGGCCAGCCGACCGGTGATCGAGGTTCGCGGCAAGTGCGGCGACTGCAGCTAACTTAGGTTCGACAGGCGCGTCGTCACCCGTTAGTGTGTGTCCGATGTCCGATCGTCCCCACACCCCGCTCCTCGATACCATCGCCACGCCGGCCGACATTCGCGCGCTTGACAAGGAGCAGCTTCCACAGCTGTCCGACGAGCTTCGCGCCGAGATGATCTCGGCGGTGTCCGTCACCGGCGGGCATTTGGGGGCAGGTCTTGGCGTGGTCGAATTGACCGTCGCGCTGCACCATGTTTTCGATACACCCAGGGACACGCTGATCTGGGATGTCGGGCATCAGGCCTATCCGCACAAGATTGTCACTGGCCGCCGCGACCGCATCCGCACCTTGCGCATGGGTGCCGGCCTGTCGGGCTTCACCAAGCGCTCGGAAAGCGAATATGATCCGTTCGGAGCAGCGCACAGCTCGACTTCGATTTCCGCCGCGCTGGGTTTTGCAATCGCCAACAAGCTCGACCGAAGCACCAAGCGCGCGATCGCGGTGATCGGCGACGGCGCGATGACTGCCGGCATGGCCTATGAGGCGATGAACAATGCCGAAGCCGCTGGCAACCGGCTGATCGTCATCCTCAACGACAATGACATGTCGATCGCGCCGCCGGTCGGCGCGCTTCGCAATTCGCTCGCCCGGCTGGTCAGTTCGGGCAAATATCTCGTCCCCCGCCGGGTCGCACAGAAGCTCGCCCGGGCAATGCCCGAACCGCTCCACCGCGCTGCGCGCAAGGTCGAGGAATATGCCCGCGGGATGATGACCGGCGGCACCCTGTTCGAGGAACTCGGTTTCTATTACGTCGGTCCGGTCGACGGCCATGACGTCGAGGCTTTGGTCGACGTGCTGGAGAATGTCCGCGACGCCGAGGAAGGGCCGATGCTGGTCCATGTCGTGACCAAGAAGGGCAAGGGCTATGGCCCGGCCGAAGCTTCGGCCGACAAATATCATGGCGTGGTCAAGTTCGATGTCGTCTCGGGCAAGCAGGACAAGGGCCCGGGCGGCGGGCCGCCGGCTTATACCACGGTGTTCGCCGATGCGCTGACCGCCGAGGCGCGGCGCGACGACAAGGTGGTGGCGATCACCGCGGCGATGCCGTCTGGCACCGGGCTCGACAAGTTCCAGGCCGAATTTCCCGACCGCACGTTCGACGTCGGGATCGCCGAGCAGCATGGCGTGACGTTCGCCGCGGGCCTCGCCGCGCAGGGCTATCGCCCGTTCTGCGCGATCTACTCGACCTTCCTCCAGCGCGCCTATGACCAAGTGGTCCATGACGTCGCGATCCAGAATTTGCCGGTGCGTTTCGCGATGGACCGCGCCGGACTGGTCGGGGCCGACGGCTGCACCCATGCCGGATCGTTCGACCTCGCTTACCTCTGCACCTTGCCCAATTTCGTGGTGATGGCGGCGGCCGACGAGGTCGAGCTGACCGACATGATCCACACCATGGCGCTCCACGATAGCGGGCCGAGCGCGGTTCGCTACCCGCGCGGCAACGGCCGCGGGCTGGCGATGCCGACTACCCCGACCCGGCTCGAGATCGGCAAGGGTCGAATCATTCGCGAGGGCAAGAAGGTCGCCATCCTGTCGCTCGGCACCCGCCTCGAAGAGGCCGAGAAGGCCGCCGAAACATTGGAAGGCATGGGCCTGTCCACCACCGTCGCCGACATGCGCTTCGCCAAGCCGCTCGACGTCGGCCTGATCCGCAAATTGCTCACCACCCATGAGGTCGCGGTGACGATCGAGGAAGCCTCGATCGGCGGGTTCGGCGCGCACGTGTTGACGCTGGCGAGCGACGAAGGGCTGATCGACGGCGGGCTGAAGCTGCGCACGATGCGCCTGCCCGATCGCTTCCAGGACCATGACAATCCGGCCAAGCAATATGACGAGGCGGGACTGAATGCGCCGCAGATCGTCGAGACGGTGCTCAAAGCGCTGCGCCATAATGACATTGGCGTGGAGGCCGGAGCCGGAGCGATCGCGTGATTCGCGCCTTGCTCGCCGCTGCGCTGGTCGCGGCATCCGGCGCGACCGCATCGGCTCGGCCGCCGATCTATTATCCTTCGGAATTCCCTTATCCTTTCTCCGACGCGGTGCAGGTCGGGGACATGCTGATCCTGTCGGGGCAGGTCGGCGCAAAGCCGGGCGCAGGCGCGTTGGTCCCGGGCGGGATCGATCCCGAAACCCGCCAGGCGCTCGACAATATTGCTGCCAGTCTGAAGCGCCGCGGGCTGGCAATGGATTCGGTGGTCAAATGCACCGCAATGCTCGTCGATATGAAGGAATGGCCGGCCTTCAACGCCATTTACGCGACCTATTTCAAGAAAGGCCGCTACCCAGCGCGGTCGGCCTTTCAGGTAGGCAGGCTTGCACTCGGCGCGAAGGTCGAGATCGAATGCTGGGCTTACTCGCCGGCGAAATGACCGAACGCGCCGGCAAGGCGGTCAAGGCACGCGCCGATCAACTGCTACTTGCCCAAGGCCTAGCCGAAAGCCGCACCCGGGCGCAGGCGTTGATCCTGGCAGGGAAGGTGTTTGTCGGCGATCGGCGGGTGGCCAAGGCGGGGGATTTGCTTGCCGAGGATGCGTTGCTCACCGTCAAGGGGCGCGATCACCCGTGGGTATCGCGCGGGGGCGTCAAGCTGGCGCATGGGCTCGAGCATTTCGGGTTCGACGTGACCGGCGCGGTGGCGCTCGATGTCGGAAGCTCGACCGGCGGTTTCACCGACGTGCTGCTGACCCGCGGGGCCGCGAAGGTGTACGCAATAGACGTCGGCACCAACCAGCTGGCGTGGAAGCTGCGCAGCGACGAGCGGGTGATCGTTCATGAACAGACCAACGCCCGCGACCTCACCGCCGAGATCGTCCCCGAGCTAGTCGACATCATCGTCTGCGACGCCAGCTTCATCGGGCTCGCCAAGGTGCTCGACGCAGCGCTCGGTCTTGCCCGGCCGGGCGCCGGACTGGTTGCCTTGGTCAAGCCGCAGTTCGAGGCGGGGCGAGGCGAGGTCGGCAAGGGCGGGGTGGTGCGCGATCCTGCGATCCACCAACGGGTGTGCGACGACGCCGCGGCGTGGATCGAATCGAAGGGCTGGCGCGTAATCGGGATCGAGCCAAGTCCAATCACTGGGCCCGAAGGCAATGTCGAGTTTTTGCTCGGCGCGGAACATGGGGACTGAGATGAACGAAGGTGTGCGCAACGATCGCGGCTTGTGGAAGACGGCGTTGGTCACGGTACCGGTGATCGTCATTGTCGGATCGTTGATGGGGCTCGTCTCCAACAGCGGCTTCGCCAACGGCTGGTATGCAGACCTTGTCAAACCCGCTTTCCAGCCGCCGGGCTGGGCGTTCGGCGCGGTGTGGACGACACTTTATACGATGCTCGGTATCGCGCTCGCGACGATCCTCAACGAGCCGCCGTCGAACCAGCGCCGCGATGCCTTGTGGTTATTCGGGGGCCAGCTGGTCCTCAACTTTGCCTGGTCCCCAATCTTTTTCGGCCTGCACATGATCGACGTCGCGCTGGTGGTGATTGTCGTCATGCTGCTGATGGCGGCGATGACGGGGAACTTCTTCCGCCGACTGCGCCCGGTGGCAGGATGGCTGATGCTTCCCTATCTAGCATGGCTGTGCGTGGCGACCGCGCTCAACTATGAAACCGGACGATTGAACCCGGGGGCCGACGCAGCGCCGCTGGGACTTACGAGGAGCTAATATTATGCAGTCAGAAAACAGGATCTTCGACGATCTCGCCAAGATGATGAACGGCGTTGCCGGCACGATGGCCGGGATGGGCCGCGAGGCCGAGGGCTCGATGCGCGAGAAAATGCGCGAATGGGTCGGGGGGATGGAATTTGTCGCCCGCGACGAGTTCGAGGCGGTCAAGGCGATGGCGGTCGCGGCGCGTGACGAGAATGAAGTGCTGAGGAAGCGGCTCGACGCGCTCGAGAAAGGCGCGAAATCGAAGCCCGCTCCCAAACCGCGTGCGGGAGCCCGATCCTGGCCGACCATGTTGCCCCCGAAGAGCATGACGACGGCGCACCGATCGACGTGCTCGAACAATATTTCGAGGCGCGCGGCTGGGCCTGCGAACGGACGGGGGAGGGCGAGATCGTCGCCTCGGCGACCGGCAGCTGGGCCCAATATGAGCTTCGTGGCGTGTGGCGCAGCGAGGATCAGGTGCTGCAGTTCCTCGCTTTTCCCGACATCAAGGTCGCGGTCGAGAAGCGTGCTGCCATCTATGAAGCGCTGGGGCTGATCAACGAGCAATTGTGGCTCGGCCATTTCGAAATGTGGTCGGCCTCGGGGCTGATCGTGTTCC
>JBBRTO010000003.1:0-62979 GCA_038244345.1 Sphingomonadales bacterium
CGCGGCAATCGCGAGGCGGCCAAGGGCAAGCAATCGGGGCGGACCCAGGAAATCCAGCGGCTGATCGGGCGCAGCCTGCGCGCCGTGGTCGATCTGAAAGCGCTCGGCGAACGCCAGATCGTGATCGATTGCGACGTCATCCAGGCCGACGGCGGCACCCGCACTGCCTCGATCTCGGGCGCGTGGGTCGCGCTCCGAATCGCCGTCGACAAGCTCAATCTCGCGGTCGATCCGATCACCACGCAGGTCGCCGCGGTGTCGTGCGGGATCCATGACGGCAATGCGGTGCTCGACCTGGACTATGTCGAGGACAGTTCGGCCGGGTCGGACGGCAATTTCGTGCTGACCGGCGACGGCGCGATCGTCGAGGCTCAGATTTCGGCCGAGGGCGCGACCTTCGACGAGGAGCAGTTGCTCCGCCTGCTGCGCCTCGCCAAGATCGGCTGTGCCGAAATCTTCAAGGCGCAAATGGTGGCGACTGGCCGGTGAAGAAAATCGGCTCCAAGCTGGTTATCGCCACGCATAATGAAGGCAAATTGCGCGAAATTCGCGATCTTTTGGCGCCGCACGGTATCGAGTGCGTCGGCGCGGCCGAGTTGGATCTGCCCGAGCCCGAGGAAATCGGCGTGACCTTCATCGACAATGCCGAACTCAAGGCACGTGAGGCGGCGGATCTGTCGGGCCTTCCCGCGCTCGCCGACGACAGCGGGCTGAGCGTCGATGCACTTCACGGCCTGCCGGGAATCTTCTCCGCTCGCTGGGCCGAGGACGAGGAAGGGAACCGCGACTTCGGCCGGGCAATGGAGCGTGTGTGGCGTGAGGTCGGGGCCGCGGGCGAGGAAGCCGGCCACGACGCGCATTTCGTCTGCGCCTTGTCGCTGGCCTGGCCCGACGGCGCGATCGAGAGCTTCGATGGCAAGGTCCACGGTACCCTCGTCTGGCCACCGCGCGGCAAGAATGGCTTCGGCTATGACGCGATGTTCGTTGCTTCGGGGATGGACCGGACGTTCGGCGAGATTGAGCCGGCGGAAAAGCATAAGATCAGTCACCGCGCGGAAGCGTTCAACAAGTTGGTGGCCGCGCTGGGCAAGTGAGCAATCTTGCCCTCTACGTCCACTGGCCATTCTGCGTCTCAAAATGCCCTTATTGCGACTTCAACAGCCATGTCCGCGATTCGGTCGACCAGGCAGCTTGGCGCGACGCCTTGCTCGCCGACTTGGCGCATGAAGCTGCGCTTCTCCCCGATCGCCGGCTGACCTCGATCTTCTTCGGCGGCGGCACGCCGTCGCTGATGGACCCCGCCACAGTCGAAGCGGTGATCGCCGCTGCGCGAAACCATTGGTCGGCGAGCGACGATGTCGAGATTACGCTCGAGGCCAACCCCAACAGCGCCGAGGCGGCGCGCTTCGCCGATCTCGCCACTGCCGGGGTCAACCGCATCAGCCTTGGCCTGCAGAACTTTGACGATCAGGCCCTCGCCTTCCTCGGCCGCGCCCACAGCGCCGATGAGGGGCAGCGCGCCCTCGCCGCGGCGCAATCGGTGGTCGACCGGGTCAGCTTCGATTTGATCTACGCGCTTCCCGGTGACGACGAGTGGAAATGGGCGAGCCAGCTTGAGCGCGCTATCGGGCTCGGCACCGAGCATCTGTCGCTCTATCAATTGACGATCGAACCCGGCACCCGCTTCGCTTCAATGGTCGCCCGCGCCGAGTTCGAGCCGCTCGACGCGGACACCGCCGCATCCTTGTTCGAGCTCACTCAGGAGCGCACTGCCGCCGCCGGCATCCCCGCGTATGAAATCTCCAACCACGCCCGTCCCGGCGCCGAGAGCCGCCACAACCTGACCTATTGGCGATATGGCGATTATGCTGGGGTCGGTCCCGGCGCGCACGGGCGGCGAGGCGGAATGCGCACGGTTCGCCACAAGAAGCCCGAGAATTTCCTCGCTGCGGTCGAGCGCAACGGCCACGGCCTGGTCGAGGAAGAAGAGCTGCCCGCCGTCGATGCGGCCAAGGAGGCTTTGGTGATGGGGCTGCGGCTCGCCGAGGGGATCGACCTTGGAGCGCTCGAGCAGCGCTTTGGCCGCTCGATTGTCGATCGGTACGCGGTCGACCGCCTCATTGGCCACGCACTGCTGAAGCGCGAAGATACGCGGCTGGCCACTACCGAGGCGGGCCGACTATTGCTCGACTCGATCCTCGCCGAGATCGCTTCCTGAATTCGTCTCGGCTGCCGAAGTTGCCCGTCAAGGCTTGGTCGCGGCTGCCGGAGTTGCCGCTTAAGGCTTGGCCGCGGCTGCCGGAGTCGGTGCTGGTGTTGGACTTGGCGCCGCCACCGCCAACTTCGGCTTGCCGACCTTCGATTCATATTTTTCGGACGACATGGCGAGATAATCGTCGACCTGCGCCTGCGCATCGGCCGAAGCCTGGGTGCGGCGGATGCCGTTCTTGACGTCGAAACCGACCAGCCCGGATTTGAGGCTGTTGGCCTGGCCATCGCAGGTCTTGAGCGCGAAGGCACCGTAATCGGGCACCGCGATGTTCTGCGTCAGCGCAGTGTCAAACGCGCTATGCAAACAGGCGACAAAGTTCTTGCGCGGCATGTCGATCCCTGCCTGCATCGCGGTCAGCCCGATCGCCCCACCCATAAGGAATGAAATCATCGACTCCTCCTCTGATCTTTGGAGGGCGAGAATGACTCCATTTCACTTTTGTTTCAAGCGGCTTGCGGCGCGCCTTATTTGGGGAAGCTGGTTGCGGCCGGGGACACGGTGATCGTTCCCTCAGCGGTGACCTGGCGAACCTCGAGCGATCGTTCGGCGACTCCGTCGCGGCCAAAGCGGAAGATGCCATCGACCCCGGCGAACCCGTCGCGATCAGCCAGGCTGCGCAGCGGAAACGGCCGCCCGATCGGCCAGCTCCGCGCCGCGCGAACCGTCAGCAGCATGGCGTCATAGCCAAGGCTGCCCATTCGGTACGGCACTCGCCCGTAGCGCGCCTTGTAGCGGCCGACGAGCTGGGTGAAGCGCGCATCGGGCGCCGCTGCATAAAGCGCGCCGCGGAGCCGCGGAGTCTGTCCAAGCGTGCGGTCGCCGGCCCATAATTCGGTGCCCAGCAGGCGCGCGCCGGGGCGAAGCGCGGAGCCCGCAATCGCCGAGATCTTGCCGCTGTCGGCGATCAGCACCGCGTCCATCTCGCCCTTGGCGCCGAGCATTTGCGCCGCCGACCGCGCCGCGGGGGCCGAGCGGTTGAACGTCTCGAGCCCCACCACGCGACCGCCCGAAGATCGCACCGACCCGAGCATCGCCTGCGCCGCGCGCTGGCCGTAAAGTCCGGTCGGGACCAGCGCCCCGAACCGCGCCGCGCCCTTGCCGCGCGAAAAACGCACCACGCGGTCGATCGCCTGGCCCGGAGTCGCGCCCATGATGTACGTTCCGCCGCCAGCGACGCTCGAATCGTTGGAAAAGGCCACCACCGGCACATTGGAGCTCCGGGCGATCGGGGTCACCGCGCGCACATCCTCGGCCAGCAACGGCCCGAGGATCAGTTCGGCGCCCTCGGCGATCGCGCGTTCCGCCGCCGCTCCGGCGCCGCCAGCGCTGTCGTAGGTCATCAGCCGGATCGAGCGGTCGCCGCTGTCCATCAGCGCGAGGCTCGCGGCATTGGCGATCGAATTGCCGATTCCGGCTTCTTCTCCAGTGAGCGGAATGATCATCGCGACTCGGTGCCGCGGCGTATCGGGGGTGCCATCGGGACCGACCGGCATCGGGCTGACCGGGCGCATCGGCGTGCTGGTCTGGCAGCCGGCGAGGAGGAACGCGCTGGAGGCGATGATCGCCAGGGCCGCTCGTCGCGCTTGCCGGGATGGGTGTTGCGCTTGCTGCGATGCTCGCTGCGCTTGCCGCGATTTGGGGGAAAGTGCCATGACTGGTCCTAATGATGTCCGATGCCCTACCCCCCGGCCTGTATATCGTCGCCACGCCGATCGGCAATCTTTCCGATCTGACGGCGCGCGCCGCCGCGACCTTGCGCGGGGCGAGCCTGATCCTCGCCGAAGACAAGCGAGTCACCGCCAAATTGCTGGCGCATGTCGCGGCCACGGCACCGATGGCGGTCTATCACGACCATTCGAGTGAGGCCGAACGCGACCGGATCCTGGCGCGACTCGGGACCGAGGCGGTGGCGCTGGTCAGCGATGCGGGGACTCCGCTCATCTCCGACCCTGGCTACAAACTGGTCCGCGCCGCGCGGGCCGCCGGGCATACGGTGCACACCATTCCCGGCGCTTGCGCTGCGATCGCTGCGCTGACGCTGGCCGGATTACCGACCGACCGCTTCCTGTTCGCCGGGTTCCTGCCCGCCAAGGCGAAGGCGCGGGGCGATGCAATTGCCGAGCTAGGCGCGATCCGCGCGAGTTTGGTGTTCTACGAAAGTGGTCCGCGACTCGGTGAGTCGTTGGCTGCACTTGTGGGTGGTCTCGGCTCGCGTGATGCGGCGGTGATCCGCGAGATCAGCAAGCTCCATGAGGAGACGGTCACCGGCACGCTCGCCGATCTCGCCGCGCGCTACGCCGATGCCCCGCCGAGGGGCGAGATCGTGATCGTCGTCGGGCCGCCGGGCGAAGCCGATGCGGCGAGCGACGACGCGCTCGATGCGGCGCTTCGCGAGGCGCTTAAGACGCTCACCCCGTCGCGCGCGGCGGCCGAGGTTGCAGCCAGCCTCGCAATCCCGCGCAAGCGCGCTTACGCCCGCGCCCTGGCGCTCGGGAGCGGCGGCTGAACCGGCGTGACGCCGAAAAGCGCGGGCGCCGCGCCGAAACCCTCGCCGCCTGGTGGCTTCGCCTCCACGGTTGGCGGATCCTTGCCCGCCGAGTGAAGATGCGCGGCGGCGAGGTCGATCTGGTCGCGCGGCGCGGCAAGCTGGTCGCGTTCGTCGAGGTCAAGCAGCGCGCCACCGTGGAGGCGGCGGCTAACGCGCTCGATGAGTATCGCCTGCGCCGGGTGGCGGTCGCCGCGAAGCTACTGAGCCCGCGCTACGCCCGCCCCGGCGACGACATCCGCATCGACGCTATCTTCATCGTGCCTGGCCGCCTTCCGCATCACCTCGCCAACGTCTGGCTGGGGTGACAAGCCGCGTGTGCATGACTAGGCGCTGAGCCCATGAGTTTGACCGTCGCCGTCCAGATGGACCCCATGGAATCGATCGCCATCGCCGGCGATTCGAGTTTCGCGCTGATGCTCTCGGGCCAAGCGCGCGGGCATCGGCTGTTCCATTATCCGGCGGACGCGTTGAGTTACGAGGACGGCCAGGTCCGCGCCCTCGCCCGCCCGGTCAGCGTTAGTCGCGAGGCAGGCAATCACTTCACCGCGGGCGCGCCGGTGACGATCGACCTCGCGGCCGACGTCGATGTCGTGCTGATGCGCCAGGATCCGCCGTTCGACATCGGCTACATCACCGCCACCTATCTGCTCGAGCGGATCGCGGGCGAGACGCTGGTGGTCAACGACCCGCGCTCAGTCCGCGATGCGCCCGAGAAACTGTTCGTGCTCGACTTCGCGCAGTTCATGCCGCCAACGCTCATCACCCGCTCGCTCGATGAGCTGAAGGCGTTTCACGCGAGCCACGGCGAAATCGTGATCAAGCCGCTCCATGGCAATGCCGGCGCGGCGGTGTTCCGCATCGGCCGCGACGGATCCAACCTCGCTGCGCTGGCCGAACTGTTCGGCGAGGTGTGGCGCGAGCCCTATATCGCGCAGGCCTTCCTCCCCGCGGTGGCTGAGGGCGACAAGCGCATCATCCTGGTCGACGGCAAGGTCGCGGGCGCGATCAACCGCAAGCCCGGCAAGGGCGAGATCCGCTCCAACCTCGCCGCCGGGGGCACTGCCGAGGCGACCAAGCTGTCTCTTCGCGAACAGGAGATTTGCGACGCGCTCGGCCCCGAGCTGGCAAAGCGCGGGCTGCTGTTCGTCGGGATCGACGTGATCGGCGGCATGCTGACTGAAATCAACGTCACCTCGCCGACCGGAATCCTCGCGGTCGACCGCTTCAACGGGAGCGATACGCCGACGCTGATCTGGGACGCGATCGACGCTCGCCTGGCCGCTCGGCGGGGGTAAGGCGATGAGCGACTGGGTCATCCGCCTGATCGAGCAATCGGGCTATTTGGGGGTCGGCTTCCTGATGTTCCTCGAGACCATCTTCCCGCCGATCCCGTCGGAAGTGATCATGCCGGTCGCTGGAGTCGCCGCGGGGCAAGGCAAATTGAGCTACGTCCTGGTCGTCGCCAGCGGCACGTCGGGCGCGATGCTCGGCAACATCATCTGGTATCTCGCCGCCCGAGCGCTCGGGATCGCGCGGCTCGAGCCGATCGTCCATCGCTGGGGCCGCTGGCTGACCGTAACCTGGCCCGAGTTGCAGCGCGCCGAGAAGTGGTTCCGCAAGAATGGCACCGTCTTCGTCTCGCTTGGCCGCCTGCTTCCGACCATCCGCAGCCTGGTGTCGATCCCCGCCGGCTTGCTCAAGATGCGCTTTCGAACCTTTTTCATCGCCTCGACCATCGGCACCGCAGCGTGGACCGCTCTGCTTACCGGCGCGGGCTACAAATTGGGTGAAAACTACCACGACATCGACAAGGTCATCGGCCCGGCGTCGAACGCGATCATCGTCCTGCTGGTGATCATCTACGTCTATCGGCTGTGGACCCACCGCCGGATCGATCCCGCCACCGGAACCGTCAGGAAGCCACCTGCCTGATCACGCCCGCGGATGAGCGTGGCGATAAATGTCGAGCAGTTGTGCGGCGTCAACAGCCGTGTAAATCTGGGTCGACGACAGGCTGGCGTGGCCGAGCAATTCCTGGAGCGAGCGCAAGTCCGCGCCGCCCGCCAGCAGGTGGGTAGCGAAACTGTGGCGAAGCGCATGCGGGGTCAGGGTGTCGGGCAGGCCGAGCCGATGGCGCGCACCGCGCACCGCGCGGCGCACCAGATCGGCATTGAGCGGCCCGCCACGCACCCCGACGAACAACGGACCCACCCCGGTGAGCGACCACGGACAGTCGGCGGCGTATGCGCCGATCGCCTCGCGCACCGCCTCGACCACTGGCACCACGCGTGTCTTGCCGCGCTTGCCGGTGACCCTGAGCGTCCGGCCGATCGGAAGCACGCTTGCGCTCAGCGACATCGCCTCGGCGATCCGCAATCCCGATCCGTAGAGCAACAGCAGGATCGCCAGGTCGCGCTTGCCGACCCAGTTATCGCTCGCCGCTCCTGCATCCTCGGCCAGCGCCATTGCGTCGGTCGGGCTCGCCGGTCGCGGCAGCGTCCGCGGGCGCTTGGGCGCACGGGTTCGCGGCAATTGCGGAACATTGCCGGCCTCCTCCGCGGCGAAGGTCAAAAAGGCGCGCACCGCCGACATCTCGCGCGCCGCACTGCTTGGTCCAAGCCCGCCGCCGCGCCGCTCGGCAAGAAAGGCGCGCAGGTCCGCCGCGGCGACGTTGAGCAAGCCGAACCGCCCGATTTCCTCGCCGCGATATCCGCCAAGAAAATCGATAAAGCGATGCGCGGTGGCGACATAGGCGCGCACCGTGTGCGGCGATCGGCGGCGGTCGTGAGCGAGATGCGAATCCCAGCGCGCGGCAAGCGCCCGCGCCGGGTGTTCGCTTAAGGCTTGCTCGGCTCGGCCATCGTCCATCGCTTGATCATAGCCGCGAGGCTCTGGCCAAGGAACAGCAATAGATTGGCGCCGTGCGGGGTATCGAGGCTCTGCGCGCCATGCTGGCCGAGGATCATCAGGCCGTAGGGCAACGGCGAGGGCGAATCGATCCGCACCAGCGCTTCGGATCGAACCGCCGTCGCGTCACTCCCGAACAACGGATGTCCGCGCTTCACATTTCTCAATTCGACCGCCCCGAGCGGCTGCAGCGCGCGATTGACGATCGGCCGCGCCAGCAATTGCACCCCGTGCCGATCGGCGCGAAACGCCCGGTCACCGACGACGAGGGCAAGCACCACCGAGTCGAGCCCAAGCAGAATCGGCCAGTCATAGGTCACGACGGTCAGCAGATCGTCGAGGCTGTCGGCCTCCAGTCCCGCCAGCACCGCGCGATGAATCGAGGCCACCGCCCCCGAATGACCCCGCGCGAAGGCGAGCAGGTCCGCGCGCGCGCTTTCGGCCTCACCCAGTCGGTCGCGGAGCTTCGCCACCGCGCGATCCTCGAACGAAATCACCCTGCCCATCGGCTACGGCTTAAGGCCGCCGGGTTAAAATTCCGTCTTAGGCAATCTTTTGGCCGGTCGATCCCCAATCCTTGAGGAAGGTGGCTAGCCCGGCGTCGGTCAGCGGATGCTTGAACAATTGCCAGATCACCGCCGGCGGCGCAGTCATCACGTCGGCACCAAGCTTGGCGGCGTCGAGCACGTGGATCGAGTTGCGCACGCTGGCGACGAGGATTTCGGTGGCGAAATCGTAATTGTCGTAGATCAGCCGGATGTCGGCGATCAGCTCCATCCCCGGCTGGCCGATATCATCGAGTCGCCCGACGAACGGCGAGATGAAGCTCGCCCCGGCCTTGGCCGCGAGCAAGGCTTGGTTGGCCGAAAAGCACAAAGTGACGTTGACCATCGTCCCGTCGCCGCTGAGCGCCTTGCAAGTTTTGAGTCCATCGGGCGTCAGCGGCACCTTGATCGCGATATTCTTGGCGATCTTCCGCAGCCGCTCGGCTTCCTTCATCATCGCCTGATACTCGGTCGCGACGACTTCGGCCGAAACCGGGCCGGAGCAGACGCCGGCGATTTCAGTCACGACTTCGATGAAATCGCGGCCCGATTTCTTGACCAATGACGGGTTGGTGGTGACCCCGTCGAGCAGGCCCGCGTCGGCCAGTTCGCGGATATCGGCGATCTCGGCAGTGTCGGCGAAGAATTTCATGGCCTCGAGTCCTTACGGTTTGCGGAGGATTTGCCACGCGATAGCGGCTGCGCCCAATAAGGTCACCCGATTCGGGCGATGGCGTGGAGAATTTGATGACCGTGAATGTCGAACGCCATGACTCTGGCCAGCTGTCGATCACCCTGGCCCGCCCCAGGCAACGCAATGCGATCACCGTCGCCATGTATGCCGCTTTGGCCGACGCGATCGAGGGCGCGGGCAAGGATCCGGCGGTCCGGGTCATCACCATCGAGGGCGAGGGCGAGGATTTCACCGCCGGCAACGACCTCTACGATTTCCTCAACGACATGCCCGCCCCCGGCACCGTCGATATTCCGGTCTGGCGCTTCCTTCGCGCGATGGCGACCAACCAGGTACCGATCGTCGCCGCAGTCCACGGCAATGTGGTCGGGATCGGCACCACCATGCTGTTTCATTGCGACCTGGTGATCGCCGAGGAGGGTTCGCGCTTCGTCATGCCGTTCGTCGATCTCGGGCTGGTGCCGGAGGCAGCAAGCTCGCTGATCATGCCGCGACTCGCCGGCCGCCGCCGCGCCGCCCGCTACATCCTGCTCGGCGAGCCGTTCGGCGCCGACGAAGCCGCCGAGTTCGGGCTGGTCAGCCATGTCGCGCCCAAGGGCGAGCTTGCGCCTGCGTTCGCCAAATTACTTGCTAGCGTGCTGGCCAAGCCGGTCGAAGCGTTACGCCAGACGCAGGCGCTGCTGCGGCGCGAGTCGACCAGCGAGATTCTCGAACGGATCGAGCTTGAGAATGGCCATTTCGCGGAGCGCTTGTCCTCGGACGAGGTCAAGCTGGCGATCGCTGCATTCTTCGCTGCCAAGGCGCGCGCCAGCGCCTGAGCCGGCTTAGCCGGTTGCGATCCAGACGCGTTTGGAGCGGCTGACGGTGATCGTCGGCCCGGGCAGCAGCAACAAATTCGTCGCCTGCGTATAGGTCACCTTGAGATCGAGATAATTGGCGCCGTCGGCATTGCCGGAAACCGGGGTCGGGATCGTAAAGCTGCCCGGCCCGATGCCGTAAACCGTGTCGGTGATCTTGGTCTTGATCGCCGCATCGGTCGGCTTGGGAAATAGCGTCGCATAACGCGCGCCCTCGCCAAGCCCATGCTGGATGCCCGACATGGCGCGGAACACCAGCCCGAGCTGGACGATCATCCACATCAGCATGATCAGCGCCGGCAGAGCGAACGCCATTTCGATTACCGCCGCGCCGCGCCGGTCATGGTGCAATTTGCGAAGAAACTTCATCATTCGGTCCTCATCCCGGCGACCGCCTGAATATGATATTTTCCGTTGGACGCGATGCCGGTGAAGTGGAGCGGGAACATCGGCGTGTAATCGGTCGACACCGTCACCTGAACCCAGCGCGATTCCGTTTGGCCAGTCGCGCAGTCGGGAGCCGTGCTGACCACGTTGTTGCACTCGAGCCGGTGCATCACCGAAACGTCGGCGGTGGTCAGCGGCGCGGTCTTGCAGCTGCCGTCGATATTGGTGCCATTATATTGGCACACCGCCTCGGCGGCGATGGTATCCTCGACCGTCGTCACGCCCGTGGTCTGCATGACCTTTTCGATCGAGCGCTGCGCGGCCTGCTCGACCCGGAGCTTGGCGCCGAAGCCATTCGACAGGTCGACCACGCCGACCGTCATCAACGCGATCACCGGGGCGATGAACGCCAGTTCGATGATCGCGGCGCCGCGCTGTTCGCGGAGCAGGGTGAGCAAGCGCCTCATTTATGCCACCAGCCGAACGCGAACGCTCGTGGTGATCGCGCTGATACCGTACATGTCGCAATTCTTTGTGAAATTGTTCGTGCCGCTATTGCCCGACCAGTATATCCGCTTGGCGACAAATTGGGTGCAGGTCGCGGTCCCCGTGCCGTCCCCATTATAGGTCAGCTGCTGGTTGGGGAAATAGACCACGCCCCTGATCTTGTTGGTCGAATTGCCGTTGATCTTGTTGGGGCTGCTGGCTGTGATATTGCCGGTCGGCGAGTCGTCGACCGCGCGGCGATCCTGGTAGATCGCCATGCCGATCCACTTTCCCGAGGTCGGTGCGGTTGCGTTGATTTCTCCGCTCGCGTTCATGTCCAGCGAACCGACGGGCTGCGACGCGCCACCATTCTTGTTCGTCAGCAGCAGCGTGGCATTGGTCAGGTTCAGCGTACCTTGAACATTCACGCTGCCCCCGCTGATGATGTAAATGCCGTCCTTTAGTGTCAGCGTGCGGTTAGACCCGATGCTCAGCGACGAGTAGCAGGCGCCGCCGCTTACGACCAACCCGTTGTTGCCATTGCTGACGGACAGTGAGGGCGGCGAGCTGGCGCAGCTAGAAAAGTCGCTCGAGTCTGGCGCCAGGTCGGCATAAGGATCTGCAAGCGCCGGCGAATAAGGCTGGTAAGAACCTACGTGCCAATTGTTCGACTGCTGGATTCCGCCCGCCGCGGCGAGCGTGGTGGCGGTGACGCTCGAACTGCCCTGGCCGGCAGCCGAGTTGGTCGAGGTCGAGTTGGTCATCATGCCGCAATCCATGTTGATGGAGGCATTGCCGGTCGCCTGGATCCCGGTCTTGCTGTTGTTCTGCAGGCTGAGCACACAGAATTCACCTGCGCTGCCGACCGCTGCGGCCTGGGCGGTGGTCTTGATCAACGGCGCGCCGCTCATGAACATCGAGCTGAACGCCAATGGTCGCTTGACCGCGAGGACAACTTTCACCTGATTTTTGTTGGTTCCGCTATCGGCCGGGTAGGTCACCAGCGGATAAGTGCTTTGCAGGGTAATGCCGGTATGCTGGTTGAGCGCCAAATCCCTGTTCACCGCCACGACCGTGCCAGTCGTCGCACTGGCCGCCGCGACCCGGTCGTAGACCCCCGCGATCGCCGCCGAATCCGCCGCGCGCTGAAGCTGGCGCTTCCACAATGCCCACTGGATGGTATCGGTCGCGAGCCCCGCCGAACCGATCAGCAGCGGCAGTGCGGCGGCGGCGATGATCATCGCATTGCCGCGCTTGTCATGCCAGATTTTCGTCATGAAATTGCGCATGAAATCCTCGCCTCAAGGTGCGTAATCAGGATGCCATCTAGCCAGGACAAGGTGAGCAAAGCGTTCGTGGAAGTGGTGGACGGGGAGTTAACTACGACCTGTCCCGACTTGATGCGGCGGCGTATTAATCCTATAATACAGCAGAACATCTTGCGCCGGCGCCCGGCCACGTTCAGGCTCGGCACCGACAAAGGATCACGAAAGGCATCACCATGGCACTCGATCCCACCCCAGCAGCGTCGGGCAAAACTACCACCGCGACCAAGATCAAGCTCGATCCGCCCGACGCGCTTCGGGCGGTCCCGGTCAACGAAGCTTCGGGCCTGGTGCCGTTGAAGGCCGACGAGACCAGCCAGCTCGACGACAAGGTCGCCAAGTTCGTCGATGAGCTTGCCGCGCTCGACAGCAACAGCCCCGATTTCGGCAAGAAGGTCGATCAATTGACCGCAATGGGCCGCAAGGAGATTGCCGAGGCGGCGGGCGCGTCGAACCGCTTTCTTGACCGGCCGGTGAAGGCGATCGACAGCGATACCGGGATCGGCGCCGATCTGACCGAGCTCCGCCGAACCGTTGAAAGCCTCGACCCCAAGGAAGCCGGCAAGGGGCTGACCACCCGCAAGTTCCTCGGGATCATCCCGTTCGGCAACAAGGTGAACCATTATTTCGACAAATATCGCTCGAGCCAGACCCACATCTCGGCGATCCTGTCACGCCTCGCCAACGGCAAGGACGAATTGCTGATGGACAATGCCGCGATCGACACCGAACGCGGCGGGCTGTGGAAGACGATGCACAAGCTTGAGCAGATGATCCACATTTCCAAGACGCTCGACCGCAATCTCGAGGACAAGGCCAACGAGCTCGACGCGACCGACCCGGCCAAGGCCAAGGCGATCCGCGAGACGGCGTTGTTCTACACCCGCCAACGGACCACCGATCTGCTGACCCAGATGGCGGTCACGGTTCAGGGCTACCTCGCGCTCGACCTCGTCAAGAAGAACAATGTCGAGCTGGTCAAAGGCGTCGACCGCGCCTCGACCACCACCGTCTCGGCGCTTCGCACCGCGGTCACGGTCGCTTCGGCGATGTCCAACCAACGGCTGGTGCTCGAACAAATTGGCGCCTTGAACACCACCACCGCCAACATGATCGACACCACCGGCGAACTGTTGAAGCACCAGTCGGGCGTGATCCATGAGCAGGCGGCGAGCTCGACCATTCCGCTCGAGACGCTGCAGCGCGCGTTCCAGAACATTTACGACACGATGGATTCGATCGACGCGTTCAAATTGGCGGCGCTGGCCAACATGAAGCAGACCGTCGCAACGCTAGGCACCGAGGTCGAGAAATCGAAGGGCTATATCGCCCGGGCGGAGGGAGTCGCCCAGGGCCGGCTCGAAAATACCGCCTCGCCGTTCGAGGCGCTCGACCAGAAATGAACGATCGCGACATCGGCCGCATTTTCGACCGCGCGAACGAGAGTTTCGAGCGCGCCGGGGCAACCCGCGCCAAGGTTGACCAGCAGGCAACCCGCGCCGACGCTGTGCTGGCCAGGATCGACCAGCGTTCGGGCGCGGTGACCGACGCCCGGCGGCGCGAATTGAAGCGGCTCAACCGTGGCGTCGTGCAGACCCTGGTGCGGATCGGGATCACCGTCGGCCTGATCAGCCTCGCCACGATCGCCATCGGGTTGGTCCTGCCGATCGGCATGTTCGGCTTCCTCGCCGCGGTCGGGCTGGCGATCGGGGTCGCGGCGCTGCTGATCATGTCGAGCAAGCGCGAGATCATTGCGCCCAATGTCGCGCCCGATCTGCCCAACGGCGCGATGGTCCAACGGTTCGATTCCTATCTCTACCGCACCCGCGCCCTGCTCCCTGCCCCGGCGCAGGCCGAGATCGACCTGATATCGCCGCAACTGGCGCCATTGAAGCAGGTCCTCGAACGGGTGCCCGATTTAGACCCGGCGGCGCAGGACGCGCGGCGGCTGATGTCGATCCATTTGCCCGGCCTGATCGACCGCTACCTCCACGTCCCCGCAGCCTATCGCGGCGAAGCGGACGGTGAAGGCAAGACTCCCGACCAGCGCCTCGCCGAAGCGCTTGCCGCGGGCCGCGAGGCGCTTGGCGATATCGCCGACCGGCTGGCCAAGAACGACCTTGCCGCGTTCGAGACCCAAGGCCGCTTCATCGAAAGCCGGTACAAAGATGCCGCTTCGTTCGATCGCCCGGGGGCCGATTGATCAGCGCGGCACGATCGATTAGCCGACGATGCCGTCGGCTTTCAGCCGCGTCAGTTCCTCCGCCGAAACCCATTTGCGCAAGACATCGCCATGCTCGCCGAGCCCCGGCGGCGGGAGCGGCGAATCCTGCCGCTCGCCATCGATCCGGACTGGCGAGCCGACCATCGGCACCTCGCCCAATGCCCCTCCCCCTGCGCTGATCCGCACCCCCCGATGCACCGCCTGCGGATCGCCCAGCGCCTGCGTCACCGAGTTGATCGGCCCCGCCGGAATCCCGGCCTCGTCGAGCATCGCCAGCCAATCGGCGGCGGGCCGCGCGGCGATGATTTCGGCGATCATCGGCACCAGCAGATCGCGATTCGCGACCCGCGCTTCATTGGTCGCATAGCCCGGATCGCCAGCCCATTGCTCGCGCCCGAGCAGTTTGGCCAATTTGGCAAATTGCCGGTCGTTGCCGACCGCGATGATGATCGGCTGATCGGCGGCCTCGAACGGCTGATAGGGGACGATATTGGGGTGGCCGACACCCTGCCGCCCGGGATCCTTGCCGCTGACCAGCGCATTCGACGCCTGGTTGGCGAGCATCGCCAATTGCGTGTCGAACAACGCCATGTCGATCGTCGCGCCTTCGCCCGTCGCCGCGCGTCGGTGAAGCGCGGCGAGGATCGCATTGGCGGTGTACATGCCCGTAAACAAATCGGCGACCGCCACCCCGACGCGCATCGGCCCGCCGCCCGGCTCGCCATCGGGAAGTCCGGTCAGGCTCATCAGCCCGCCCATTGCCTGAATGATGTAATCGTACCCCGCGCGCGCCGCATACGGTCCGTCCTGCCCGAAGCCAGTGATCGACGCGTAGATCAGCCGCGGATTGGCCGCGCGAAGTGATTTGGCGTCGAGCCCGAATTTCTTCAATCCCCCGACCCGGAAATTCTCAACGAGCACGTCGGCATCGCCCGCCATCTTGCGCACCAAAGCCGCGCCCTCAGGCTTGGAAAAGTCCACCGCTACCGACCGCTTTCCCCGGTTGGCGGCCAGATAATAAGCCGCGACCTTCTCGGCCCCCGCCCCGTCTTCACTATCAAACACATGCCACGGCGGACCCCAGTGCCGCGTGTCGTCGCCCGATCCCGGCTGCTCGACCTTGATCACCTCGGCGCCAAGATCGGCCAAGCTCTGCGTCGCCCACGGCCCGGCCAGCACCCGGCTCAAGTCGAGCACGCGGATCCCCGAGAGTGGCTTCACGCGCGTTTCCGCCACGGCGCCCGGCCTTTCGCATCGGCCAAGATCGCCGCCGCCGCATTATGCCCCGGCGCGCCGGTCACCCCGCCGCCGGGATGCGCGCCCGATCCGCACAGATACAGCCCGGGCAGCGGCATGCGGTAATCGGCATGGCCGATCATCGGCCGCGCGCTGAACAATTGGTCGTTGCCCATCTTGCCGTGGAAAATATCGCCGCCGATCAGCCCGAACCGCCGTTCGAGGTCGAGCGGCGAGTGGATTTGCCGGGCGATTACCGACCTGGCGAACCCCGGCGCCTCGGCATCGACGGTGGCAATAATCGCATCCGCCGCCGCCTCGCGCTCGTCGTCCCACTGCCGATCGTCGGGCAATTTGTAGCGGAAATGCTGGCAGAACAGGCTCGCGACATGCTTTCCCTTGGGCGCGAGCGTCGGGTCCAACGTCGAGGGGATCAGCATCTCGACCACCGGCTTTTTCGACCATCCGTGCATCGCCGCATCGGCATAAGCGCGATGCATATAATCCATCGACGGCGCGAAGATGATCCCCGCGGTCAGATGCTCGCCGCGCCCCGGTCGAGCGGTGAAGTTGGGCAAGACATCGAGCGCCACGTTCATCCGGAAAGTCGCGCTTTCGCAGCCCCAATGGTTGAAATGCTGCTCGACCTCAAAGGCGACCGCGCCTTGCGGCACCAACCGGTCGAACAGCAGTTTCGGGTTGACGTTGGCGACGATCTGCGGCGCGCGCCACGTCTTGCCCGCCGCCGCGACCCCGACCGCGCGACCTTTTTCGACGATCACTTCGCTAACCGGCGAGTTGACGACGATGTCGACCCCCGCCTCGCGGCACGCCTTGGCCATTGCCTGCGTAATCGCCCCCATCCCGCCAATTGCATGGCCCCACGCCCCGGCGACCCCGGCCGCCTCGCCGAACAGATGGTGGAGCAGGACGTAGGCCGTTCCCGGCGTGTACGGGCTGGCGAAATTGCCGACGATGCCGTCGAACGCGAACAAGGCCTTGGCCATATCGCCCTCGAAGAACCGATCGAGGATGTCGCCTTCGCTCTTGGTCGCGAATTCGTGGACGATGCGGACTTCGGACGTCTTCAGCCCGATCAGGTCCTTGCCCAGCGCAGCCAGCGCGGGAAGTCCGCGAACCCCCGCGCCAGCACCCGGCGGTGCCCTCAAAATCCACTTCTTGACCAGCCGAACCACCGTCTCGAGCTCGGCGTTGTAGCGGTCGTACGCCGCGCCATCGGCCGCGACATGCCGCGCGATATCGGCGCGGGTCCGCCCGTCGCGCCCGGTCAGCAGATATTTGCCCCCCGGCCCGGGCAGGAAATTATCCTTCTTGCGCAGCACCACCTTGAGCCCGTGTCGCTCGAGCTCCATCTCGCGAATGACCTTGGGCTGGAGCAGCGACACGGTGTAGCTCGCCGCCGAATTGCGGAACCCCGGGTGGAATTCGTCGGTCACCGCCGCCCCGCCGACCTTGTCCGCCGCCTCGAGGATGGTGACCTTCATGCCGCGCTTGGCGAGGTAATAAGCGCAAGTCAGCCCGTTATGGCCGCCTCCGATGATCACGACGTCACTCACTTCATCAGCACCAATTCTTCGGCCATCGTCGGGTGCAGCGCAAAGGTCGCGTCGAAGTCTGCCTTGGTCAGCTTGGCCTTGACCGCGATCGCCGCCGCCTGGAGGATTTCGGGCGCGTCGGGGCCGATCATGTGCAGCCCCACCACCTGGTCGGTCGTCTCGTCGACAATGATCTTGTACAGCGACCTTTCGTTGCGCCCGGCGAGCACATTCTTCATCGGCCGGAAGTCGGAGGTGAAGGTTCGCACCGACCCCAATTTGTTCTTCGCCTCGCCCTCGGTCATCCCGACGCTGGCGATCGGCGGGTGGCTGAACACCGCATGCGGAACATTGACATAGTCGACCCGTGTCGGCTTGTCCCCGAACACGCTGTCGGCGAACGCTTGCCCCTCGCGGATTGCCACCGGGGTCAGTTGGATCCGGTCGGTCACATCGCCCACCGCATAGATCGACGGCACGTTGGTGCGATTGTCATCGTCGACCTTGATCTCTTTATTGTCGCCGATCTCGACCCCCGCCGTATCGAGCCCCAATCCCTCGACGTTGGGCCGCCGCCCGATCGCAAACAAAACCTCGTCTGCCTCGATATCCTCGCAGCCATGCATGTCGATCCGGAGCGACCCGTCGTTGGCCTTCTCGATAGACTTGAAGGTCGAGTTGAACTTGAAGTCGATCCCTTTGGCCAGGCTGATCTGGAGCAGCCGGTCGCGCATTTGCTCGTCATAGCCGCGCAGGATCGTGTCGCTTCGATTGACGATGGTCACATGGCTTCCGAACTGGTGGAAGATCCCGGCGAACTCGTTGGCGATGTAACCCCCGCCGGCGATCACGATGCGTTTGGGTAAGTCATTGAGATGAAACACTTCATTCGAGCTGATCGAATGTTCGACCCCCGGGATGTCGGGCATCAGCGGCCTGGCGCCAGTCGCGATGCAGATGATGCTCGCAGTGCGAACCGCCCCCGACGCCAACCGCACTTCGTTGGGTCCCGTAAGCACGCCGCGCTCGTGGAAGATCGTCACGTCATGATTGGCCAAAGTCTCGGTATAGAGCTCTTCCAGCCGTCCGACCTCGGCCAGGACATTGTCGCGCAGCACCGGCCAGTTGAACTTGCAGCTCGAAATGTCCCAGCCGAACATCGCCGCGTCGTTCAGATCCTCGGCGAAATGCGCGCCATAGATCAGCAGTTTCTTGGGCACGCAGCCGCGGATCACGCAGGTCCCGCCGATCTTATGCTCCTCGATGATCGCCACTTTCGCACCATGCGCTGCGGCCACTCTAGCGGCGCGCACCCCGCCCGATCCGGCACCAATCACGATCAAGTCATAGTCGGCCATTACAGTCCCGCTTTCTCGATCAGCGCCCGAGTCGACACGTCGAAACTCTCGCGATGTTCGGGGTCGTCGAGCTCGCGCGCCAGCCTTTTGCCAAGCTCGACTCCGAACTGGTCGAACGAATTGATCCCGAGCAACACGCCCTGAACGAAGGTGCGATGCTCGTAGAAAGCGATTAGAGCGCCCAAGGTCCGTGGATCGAGCCGGTCGAGCAGGATGGTCGACGACGGCCGGTTACCAGGAAAATATTTGTACGGATCATCGGACTTACCTCCCGCCATCAGCGCCGCGCCCTGGGCGAATGCATTGAGCAGCAAGGCGCGGTGATGCGCCGGATCCTGGCTGTCCTCGGCTTCGATCACCCCGACGAATTCGACCGGCACCAGATGCGTTCCCTGGTGGAGCAACTGGAACACTGCATGCTGCGCGTCGGTTCCGGTCCCGCCCCAGGTGACCATCGCGCTCGGTCGGCCCAGCGGCTGGCCGTCGGCGGTGACCGACTTGCCGTTTGATTCCATCTCAAGCTGCTGAAGGTAGGAGGGTAGCAACCGAAGCCGCTCGTCATACGCGAACACACCGCGAGTCTCGCACTTGAGCCGCTGGCTGTAGGTGAGGTCGGCGAATGCCGCGATCATCGGCACGTTGGCGGCTGGCTCGGCCAGGCGGAAGTGGCGGTCCATCGTCGCCGCGCCTTCCAGCAACTCCTCGAACGCCTCCCAGCCAAGCGCTAGCGCGACCGAAAAACCAACCGTCGACCACATCGAATAGCGCCCGCCGACTCCCTCGCCGAACGGCAGGATTCGGGTCTCGTCGATCCCGAACTTGATGGCTTCTTCCGGGTTGGCAGTGACCGCGATGACTCGGCCATACGGATCGGCGACTCCGGCCTCTTTCATCCACTCGGTCGCCGCGCGCGTGTTCATCAGCGTCTCGGCGGTGGTGAAGGTCTTCGACACCGCGACGATCAGGGTCGATTCGGGGTCTTGCGGATCGGTTGCATCGTCGACCGCTTGGCCATCGATATTGCTCAGCACGCTGACCCCGTAATTACCGAGATCGCGGCCCAGCGCGTCTAGCAAAAGCTCAGGGCCAAGCGCCGATCCGCCGATCCCGATGTGGATCAGGCCGTGCACCTCGCCGAAGGCACCGCCCTCGATCGCGTCGACCATTGACCGCATCCGCTGGTGAAGCGCGGCAGCCGCGGCGACGTCTTCGGGCGATCCCTGCCCGCGCTCGGCGACATGGGTTGCCGGCCGGCCCTCGCTCTGGTTGACGATCGCGCCGGAGAACAAGGCATCGCGCTTCGCCGCAAAGCCTTTCGCCTCGGCCAGCGCTTCGAACTTAGCAATCAACCCAGTGTCGAGGTGGGTCTTCGTCCAGTCGAAATAGATCCCGCCGACATCGAACGACAGGCGTGCCAATCGGTCGGGTTCGGATTTGAACAGCTTGTCGAGCCGAGCCACGTCGTGACTGTCGACCGCGGCCCACGGGTCGCTTTTGGGAGTGGTGGAGGTCATCGCCGTCCTCTTAGAACGGCGCGGCGCAAATGCCATCCCCGCTTTGCCGCATCCGCCTTTCGCTTGACCTTGGACCGGCGGGCCGAAACAAGGCCGCCGATGCCGGACAATGACCTCTCGCAACAGGATAAATCGCCACGAACCGCGCTCCCCGCGTCGATTCGGTCGCTGGCGTTGCTTGCCGTATTCGCCTGGGCGCTGCGCAGCCTGGTCGTCGCTCCGTTCAGCATCCCCTCGGGCTCGATGCTGCCGACGATGGCGATCGGCGACTATCTGTTCGTCGCCAAATGGCCCTACGGGTTCTCGCGCTTCAGCTTCCCGGGACGGTTTCCTTCTTTCGCGGGCCGGATTCTCCAGCACCTGCCAGACCGCGGCGATGTAATCATTTTCAAACGCCCCGACGCGAGTGGCGAAGACTGGGTCAAACGCGTGATCGGCCTGCCCGGCGACACGGTCGCGATGCGTGGCGGCGTGGTGCTGCTCAACGGCCGCCCGATCGCCCGGGAGAGCGTCGGCTTCGTCACCATCGCCTACAGCCCCAGCAGCCCTTGCCGAGCCGCCCCCGGCGCGGTCCAGGACCTGGTCGAGGTCGGCGGGCGAGCATCGTGCCGCTACCCCGCGTACCGCGAGACCCTGCCCGGCGGCCGCTCCTACCTCACCTTCGATCAGCTTCAGGGCGGCCCCAGCGACAATCGCCTCCCAGTCAAGGTGCCCGTGGATCGGTTGTTCCTGATGGGGGACAATCGCGACGACAGCCTCGACAGCCGCTTCTCGCTGGAGCAGGGCGGGGTAGGGCTGGTTCCCGTCGATCGCCTTGTCGGCCGCGCCGCTTTTGCCTTCTGGTCAACCGACGGCAGCGCATCCTATTGGAAGCCATGGACGTGGATCAGCGCCTTGCGCTTCAACCGGATCGGGACAAGCTACCAGCCATGAGCGAACTTCGTGCCTTTCTCACTGCCGCGCTCGGCCATGCGCCCAAGAATATGGCGCTCTACGAGCAAGCGCTGACCCACGGCAGCGCCAGTCGGACAACCTATGAACGCCTCGAATTCGTCGGCGACCGGGTGCTCGGCCTGGCCGTCGCCGAATGGCTCTACGAGCGATTTCCCGACGAGCCCGAGGGCCAGATGAGCCGCCGTTACAATGCCTTGGTCGCACGCGAGACGTGCGCCGACGTCGGCCGCGAGCTCGGCGTCCCCGCCGAGATCCGCCTCGGCCGCCAGGCGCGCGAGGACCACGCGACCGAAAGCGACAACGTCATCGGCGACGTCGTCGAAAGCCTGATCGGCGCCCTTTACTTCGACGGTGGCTATGGCGCGGCCAAGACATTCATCCGAACCGCCTGGGCGTCCTATCTCGACAGCCAGAACGGCGCGCCGGTCCACCCCAAGTCGGCGCTTCAGGAAATGGCAGCGGCGAAGAATTGGGGCGCGCCGACCTATGAAATCATCAGCCGTTTCGGCAAGCATCACGCCCCGACCTTCCGCATCAAGGTCTCGATTCGCGGCGCCGGCGAGGCGGAAGCCGAAGGCCCGTCGAAGCAGGACGCCGAAACCGCCGCCGCCACCGCCTTGCTGGAGAAAATTAAATGAGCCCCCCCTCCGCGATCAGGCGCTGCGGAGTCGTCGCGATCCTCGGTGCGCCGAACGCCGGCAAATCGACCTTGGTCAATGCGCTCGTCGGGCAGAAAGTGGCGATCGTCAGCCCCAAGGCGCAGACCACCCGCGCGCGGCTGATGGGCATCGCCATTGCTGACGAGACGCAGATGCTATTGGTCGACACGCCGGGCATCTTCACCCCCAACCGCCGGCTCGACCGGGCGATGGTCAAGGCGGCGTGGGAAGGCGCCGAGGACGCCGATCGGCTGGTGCTGGTTATCGACGCCGCGGCCAAGGTCGGGCCGCGGGTCGAGCAAGTGATCGAGGGTGTAGAGGCGCGCTCCGAACCTAAGATCCTGGTCCTCAACAAGGTCGACATCGCCGACAAGGGCCAGTTGCTGACGATCGCCCAACGGCTCGCCGAGCGATTGAAGCCCGAGCAGATCTTCATGATTTCCTCGACCACCGGCGACGGCGTCGAGGATTTGAAGGCGCATCTCTCCGCCGCAATGCCCGCCGGCCCGTGGCACTTCCCCGACGACCAGTTGACCGACGCCACCGACCGCATGGTCGCGGCCGAGCTGACCCGTGAGCAGCTCTATCTCCAGCTTCACGCGGAAGTGCCTTATTCGGCCGCGGTCGAGACCGAAAAATGGGAAGATCGCAAGGACGGTTCGACTGTCATCCTCCAGCAGATCCTGATCGAGCGCGATAGCCAGAAGGCGATCGTCGTCGGCAAAGGCGGCGCGCGGTTGAAAGCCATTGGCTCGGCCGCGCGCGAAGCCATCGCCGAACATCTCGGCCGCAAGGTTCACCTGTTCCTCCACGTCAAGGTCAACCCCAAGTGGGACGAAGACCGAGGGCTTTACGAGGATATCGGGCTGGATTGGGCGGATTAGGCGAGCATCTCACCCACCCACCTCGGCACCTCGACGCTTGCCGACCCGTACCGACGCTCGTCGAAGAACATGCTGCCCTGGCTCGGCTCGAGGTTGATTTCCAGCGTCCGCGCCCCGCGATATTTCGCGGTCTGGACGAAACCTGCCGCGGGATAGACCGCGCCCGAGGTGCCGATCGAGACGAACAGGTCAGCCGCCATGAGCGCCGCCTCGATCCGCTCCATTTCGTAAGGCATTTCGCCGAACCAAACGATGTCGGGGCGGACCTCGCCTTGCGTGTCGCATGACGGGCAAAGCGCGCCCTCGCCCATTGGCCCCGTCCACGGATACCGTTCGTCACACGCCAAGCACCACCCGCGCAGCAACTCGCCATGCATATGCAGCAGCCGCTTCGCCCCCGCGCGCTCGTGGAGATCGTCGACATTCTGGGTGACAATCAAGAGATCGCCCGGCCATTCGGGATCGAGCCGCGCCAGCGCGACATGTGCCGCATTGGGCTCGACCTCGGCCAGTCGCGCGCGCCGAGCATCGTAGAATTGATGCACCGGGCCGGGATCGCGATCATACGCCTCCGGCGTCGCGACATCCTCGACGCGATGACCTTCCCACAGCCCGTCGGCGGCGCGGAAGGTGGCCAGCCCACTCTCCGCGCTGATCCCCGCGCCGGTCAGAATGACGATATTTCGAACCCTGATCAGTCCTTCTCGCCGGTCTCCGTCAGCGCGCCCACATCGCCAGTGAAGCGAAGCCCGACCATACCCTCGGCCAGCGCCTCGATCCGACCGCCGCGCGCTCCATCATCATCGACGCTCCACGCGGCAAGGTCGATTCGCTTCATGCCCCTGGCTTCCAACGCCGCGCTGAGCTTCGATACGTCGTCGGCCACCAACCGCTGATAGGCATTCTCCGCCTCGGCCAGTTCTTTCTCCAGCGCGTCGACATAGGCCAAGGCATAAGGCGTCGGCCGGTTTTCGGTCGCGGTCACCGCGCCGTAAGCGGTATCCATATGCTCGCGCAGCCGTTCCTCACCCGTGATCGCGCCGCCTTCCTTAGTCGCGACCAGCAACTTGCGCAGCGCGTCGGCCTTGGCGGCCACCGCTTTCGCCTGCTCGCGGGTCGCCGCAGGCGCATCGGCCTTGGCCGCCAATGCCGATGATTGCGCTCGAACCGCGTTGATCTCGGCATTCAACTTGCTCATCCGCGCGAACAGTCCCTTGACCCGCTCGGCCGCGTCATATTGCGCCTTGCGGTCCGCCATGGTGAAGGTCGCGCGCTTGTCGATCGTCAGCACCAAGGGCGCGGTCGTCACTTGTCCGTTCTTAGTCAGCCGGACGCTGTAATTACCCGGCATGATCCGCTGGCCCTGAGTCGACGCCCCGGCGAGCGAGGCGGCTGGCGGAACCACCGGCGGCTTCGTCCGCATCGACCACAACACGCGGTTGAGCCCCTTGCTCTTCTTGGCCGGAAGCGTGTCGACCACAACGCCGGCGGCGTCGAGAATCTCGAGCTTCATCCGTCCGATCACATGGCGCTGCTTCTGGAAGTAGGTGATGACCGCACCCTGCGGCGGATTTTCGCCGAAATAGGTCGAATCGCCTTCGGCCCAGCCGCCGCCAGCCTCGATCCGCATCTGCTGCGGCGCGCTGCCGATTAGCGCCGCTTCCGCCGCCAGCGTCGCGGGGTTAAGCGAGCGCAACGGACTGACATCGTCGATCACCCAGATTCCGCGCCCGTGGGTGGCGAGCACCAGATCGTCCTCGCCATTGGGGAGCGCGATGTCTCGCACTGCAACCGCGGGGAAATTGTTCGGCCGGAAACGCGCCCAATGCGCGCCGCCATCGACCGAGGCGAACAGCCCCATCTCGGTCCCGAGATAAAGGATGTCGGCCCGCTGGCGATCCTCGCGGATGACATGGGCATAGCCCTCGACCCCGCTCGTCGGGGTGATCAGCGCAGTCCAGCTGCGGCCAAAATCGCGGGTCCGGTAGAGCCACGGGGTAAAGTCGCCTGTGGTGTGGCGATCGACCGTGACGTAGGCGGTGCCGGCGTCGTAGCGGCTCGCCTCGACCCAGCTGATCCAACTGTCGGCGGGAAGCTTGAGCGCCTTGGTAACGTTGGTCCAATTGCCCCCGCCATTGCGGGTCAGCTGGACGTTGCCGTCGTCGGTCCCGACCCAGATCTGTCCGGCGGCACGCGGACTTTCGCTGATCGAATAAATCGTCGTGTGCATTTCCGCGGCCGAGTTATCGACCGTGATCCCGCCCGATTCCTCCTGCTTCTGCATCAGCGGATTGTTGGTCGTCAGGTCGGGCGAAATCCGGTCCCACGTCGCGCCATGATCACGGGTACGAAACAAATATTGCGACCCGATATACAAGGTTCCCTTTTCATTGGGCGAGAGATGTAGCGGCGTGTTCCAATTGTAGCGGAGCTTCTCCTTGAAGCCCGGACGCGGCATGATGTCGTTCTTTTCCAGCGTCTTGCGGTTGATACGCCCGACATTGCCGCCCTGCGCCTCGGCATAAACGAAGTTGGCATCGGACGGGTCGCTGAACGCCCAGAAGCCGTCGCCGCCGTACAGATTTTCCCACCGGCTGTTGCTGATCCCGCCGGGATATTCCTGGTCGCCGACCCAGCTCGAATTGTCCTGCAACCCGCCATAGACCTGGTACGGATCGCGCTCGTCGGTGCTGACATGATAGAATTGACTGATCGGAAGGTTGAGCCCGTGGCGCCACTTGCTTCCGCCGTCCTCGCTGATCCACAGCCCGCCATCGTCGCCACCGATCATGTGCTTGCTGTTGGTCGGGTCGATCCACAGCGCGTGCCAGTCGGCATGGCTCCCGCCGCCCGATCCGGTGAAGCTCTTGCCGCCGTCTTCCGACGCGATCACCGAATAGCCCATCTTGAACACGCGCTTGTCATTGTTCGGATCGACCACCATTCGGCCGAAGTAGAAGGGCCGCCAGACCATCCCCTGGCTGCGATCGCGTTCCTCGAACGTCCGTCCCCCGTCCTGCGAGACATAGAGCGCGGAGCGGACGTTCTCGACGAATGCATAAACCTGGCCCGGGTTGTTGGGCGCAAAGGCGATCTCGACCCTGCCCCAGGGCTGGTTCGGCAGGCCCTTGGCATTGCCGGCATTGAGTTCGGTCCAGCTTCGTCCGGCGTCGCGCGATTCCATCATCCGGCTGCCCGATGGCGCGTCAGGCCCGTCACCGCCCGAGCGGAAAGTGTAACCCTTGCGGCGGAAGTCCCATGTACCGGCGAGCAGGCGATTATGGTCGCTTGGGTCCATCGCCACGGTCGAGCAACCGGTCGACAGGTTCGCACCCTTAATGATCAGCGACCAGGTGCGGCCGCCATCGGTCGTCTTGTACAAACCGCGATCGGCGCTGTCCGACCACAAGCGCCCGGGAGCGCAGACATAGACGGTGTTGCCGTCCTTGGGATCGACCAGCACGCGCGTGATCCGCTCGCTGTTGGGCAAGCCGAGCCAGGTCCAGGTCTCGCCGCCGTCGACCGACTTGTAGATGCCGTTGCCGACCGAGACCGAGTTGCGGGTCCAGCTTTCGCCGGTTCCGACCCACACGACCTTGGGATTCGACGGGTCGATCGCAATGTCGCCGATCGACTGCACCGGCTGGCGGTCGAACACCGGGCGGAAGCTCATCCCGCCATCCTCGGATTTCCACACCCCGCCCGAGGCGGCGCCGACGAATAAGGTGGTCTTGCCGTCGGCTTCGCGGTGCGCGGCAATGGCGGCAATGCGTCCCGACATCTGGGCAGATCCGATGTTGCGAATGCCGAGTCCCGAAACGGCGCTTGAATCGGCCACCGGCGCGGGGGCTGCGGCGAAGGTCGGGGCGGCGATAAGCAAAGCGGCGCTGGCGAGCAAAATGTTACGCATGTTCGTTTATTCCTTGCTCGGCGAAGGCGGAGCCGCGGGCTCGTCGCTATTGCTGTTGGTGGCGGGCTTGTCGAACGGCTTGGGGACGTCCCCGGGCGCGGCCGCGGACGGCTTGGCCGCATCGTTCGGCTGGACGAACAGGCTGGCCGGCGCATCGACGTTGGCGGTGGCTTTCTCGATCACCAGTCGCGACCGTTGGTTAGGATAGCCGTCGGCCCACTGATCGACCGCCATCGGATAATAAACTCCCGCTACTTTCTCATAATCTCCAAGCTCGGTGTCGGTAACGGCGAGTGTCCCGCGCAAACGCCGCGATTCGACCATCTTGATCTCGAGGAAGGTATCCGGATCGAGCAGGTAAACGAACTCATCGCCGTCGGGCTGGACCACCTTCAACTTGTAGGCCAGCGTCCCGTCGAAATCTTCCATCCCCTCGGCGGTCACCCGGCCCTTGGAGGTCGAAGCGGACAGCAAGACGCCATCGATCAAACCCGTATCGGCCATCGAGCGGGCCTCGTCGCCCGACATCTTTTCGGCGTCGCGGCGGCCCTGAAAGGGGTTGATCCGCCAGCCATTGGTGCCGTCATAAGCCTGGACGATGGTTAGCCCCTGAACCGACAGATCGTCACGAACGGCCGTGCCCGCCGGAACCCGCTTGCGCACTTCCTTGAACTTCAGCTCGAAATCGCCCTGGGCGAGTAGCCGCCCTTCGGACTCGAGCGACTGGATCGCAGCCATTGCCTGTGCCCCACCGCGCGCCTCGAGGTTCTTCGCCACCAGTTGCTCGGCGGAATAGGAGGTCTGGGCGCTCACACTGCCGTGAACCATCACTGCGGCGAGCATTAACGCGGGCCATTCCACCATGTGATTATCTCCCCTTATAACGTCACCATAGCCGAGCTGCCTGACTTGGCAATCGCTTCAAAACCATTGACAATAATGTCAGTAGAAGGTAGCGTGAATGAGTGGCCAGGCTTGCATTCCATTACCCGGTCGGTATCCTGCCCGACGACATTGACCATATGGGTCACGTCAACAACAGCGTATATCTGAAGTGGGTGCAAGAAGCGGTGATCCGCTACTGGGAAAGCCTTGCCCCGCCCGAGGCTGTCGCCCGCCACTTATGGGTCGCGCTAAGCCACGAGATCAAATATCGCCGCCCGACTTTCCTCGACGACATCGTCGTGGCGGACGTCATCGCCGACAAGGTTGAAGGCGCCAAGGCCCTGTTCACCACCGTCATCAAACGCGGCGAAGTCGTGCTTGCCGAAGTGAAGTCGAGCTGGTGCTGTCTCGATGCGATCTCACTCCGCCCGGCGCGGCTGGCGCGCGACATCGCCGCCCGTTTCCTTCCCGAGCGCTGAGCCGACCGTTAACTTTGCGTTAGGCACGACTCGACCGGTTGTGCTTGATGCGCCTCCGAAACGTCCGAGAGCGCGTTTCTGGTGCGCGAGCGTGAGCGCCGGCCCTTCTGGCCGGAAGGGCTGTGTTACGACCCGGCCCGGGGAACAGGGGAAATCCAATGATGCGCAATCTACTGATCGGCGCCGCGGCGCTGGCCGCCGCCGCCATGTCGGCACCCACCATCGCCCAGCAAAGTTCAATGAAGCCGGGAGCGATGTGGACCGCCGCAAGGATCGCGGTCGAAGAAGGCCAGATGCAGAATTACATGGATTATCTGACCAAGACCTGGATTGCCAACCAGGAATATTCCAAGTCGCAGGGCTGGCTGCTCGACTATCATGTGCTGGAAAGCAGCAATCCGCGCGACGGCGAGCCCAATATCGTGCTCCTTACCCGCTTTGCCGATATGCCCACGGCGGCCGAGGCCGACCGGCGCAGCGACATTCTCAACAAGCGGATGAGCCAGGACGACCACAGCGCCAATGCGGCGAGCGGCGATCGCAACAAGATGCGCCGCATAATGGGCAGCGTCCTTTACCGCGAGATGCTCAAGCGCTGATCGAGGCAAGGCGGCTGGCGTCCCGTTGCGCGGGCGCCGCCGCTGCGCCATGACAAGGTCATGCGCACCGACCAGCAACCCGTCCGCATCGCTTTGTTCGCGCCCGACGGCCGGATGGGCCAGGCGATCGCCGCCGCAATCGTCGCCGATCCGGGCTTTGTGCTCGACAATGAGCATGGCGACGTGCTGGTCGATTTCTCCACTCCCGCCGCGCTCCAGCACAGCCTCGACCGCGCGGTTTCCGCCGGAGTCCCCTTGCTGATCGGCACCACCGGGCTCGACGATCTCGCCGACAACTGGATCGCCGCCGCCGCCAAAGAAGTCGCGATCCTCAAGGCGCCCAATACCTCGCTCGGGGTGGCGCTTCTCGCCGATCTCGTAGAGCGCGCCGCCAGGCTACTCGGCCCCGAGGAATGGGACATCGAGATCCTCGAGGCGCACCACAATAAGAAAGCCGACGCCCCATCGGGCACTGCGCTCCATCTCGGCGACGCGGCCAAGCGCGGGCGCGGTTCAGCGCCCGCCGACGAGCGCGGGCGCGACGGCACCGGCCTTACCCGCCAGCCCGGCGCGATCGGGTACGCCTCGCTGCGTGGCGGCACCGTCACCGGCGATCATGACGTCTTGTTCCTTGGCGATGGCGAGCGGCTGATCCTCTCGCACCGCGCCGAAAGCCGTGCGATCTTCGCCTACGGCGCGCTCGCCGCCGCGCGCTTCCTGCGCGGCAAGCCCGCCGGGCTCTACTCGATGCAGGACGTGATCGAGGCGGCATGAACAAGGCCGATGCGTTCGAATTCTACCGCCGGCTGGCGGAAGGTGATCCTTCGCCCCAGACCGAGCTTGAGTACGTCAATCCCTACACTCTGCTGGTCGCGGTCGCGCTCTCCGCGCAGGCAACCGATATCAGCGTCAACAAGGCGACCCGCGCCCTGTTCGCCAAGGTCACCATGCCGCAACACATGCTCGACCTCGGCGAGGACGCACTGCGCGACCAGATCAAGACCATCGGCCTGTTCAACACCAAGGCCAAGAACGTCATTGCTGCCGCGCAAATCCTTGTCGACCAGCACGGGGGGGAGGTTCCGGACGAGCGCGATCTTCTCGAAACGCTCCCTGGAGTCGGCCGCAAGACCGCCAACGTCGTGCTCAACGTCGCCTTCGCCCAGCCGACCATCGCGGTCGATACGCACATCTTCCGCGTCGGCAACCGCACCGGCCTTGCCAGGGGCAAGACCCCGCTCGCGGTCGAACTCAAGCTTGAGAGTATCACTCCCGCACCGTTCATGGCGCACGCGCACCACTGGCTGATCCTCCACGGCCGCTACATCTGCAAGGCGCGCACCCCCGAATGCTGGCGCTGCCCGGTGGCCGATCTGTGCGCCTATAAGCCGAAGACGCCGCTACCTAAGACCAAGTCCGCTCGAGCCGCTGGCTGAGCCCGGTGAGCAGTTCATATTGCGACAACCCGCTCGCCGTCGCGGCCTCGGGAAGAGCATAGTCCATCGTCACCCACTCCCCTTCGCCAAGCGACGGCGCAGCTGAGCAATCGACCGCCACCAAATCCATCGACACCCGCCCGATCAGCGGCAGCCGCGCCCCATCGACGCTTGCGCCGCCATTGCCCGCGAAGCAGCGCAGATAGCCATCCGCATAGCCAATGTTCAAAATCGCCGCCTCGGTGTCGCGTGCCGCTGTCCAGGTCGCGCCATAGCCGATCGTCTCGCCCGTCATCACCGTGCGCCGCTGCACCACCTCGGCCTCCGGAAAGGCGACCTGCGCGATATGTCCGACAGCTTCGGCGCGCGGCACCCCGCCGTACAGCGCCAACCCCGGGCGGACGAGGTTAAAGCCATAATCGGGCCCAAGGCAAATCCCCGCGCTATTCGCCAGGCTCGCCCGCTTCGCCTCCACGCTCGCAGCAGCGCCGCGGAATCGCTCGAGCTGGACTTGGTTGAGCGGCGAATCCTCATCGGCGCAGGCCAGGTGGCTCATCAACGTACTAATCACCAGCCCCTCGGCCAGCACCATCTCGTCCATCCGCAGGCCAAGCCGGTTCATCCCTGTATCGAGCATCAGGTCGCATGCCTGCTCCGGCGCGATTTCCTTCCACCGCGCGACCTGTTCCGGCGTATTGAGCACCGGCCGCGCCTGGCTCTCCAGCGCCGCCCCGACATCGTTCGGCCCGACCCCGTGCAATACACTAAGCGCAGCGCTCTCGGGCAATACCCCGAGCTCCTCAGCCTCGGCCCAGGTCGAGACGAAGAAATCGCGGCATCCGGCCTCACCCAGTAACCGCACGACCTCGCGCGCGCCAAGCCCATAGCCATCCGCCTTGACCGCTGCCCCCGCGGGCGCCTGCGCATAACCCTGCAACCACCGCCAATTGGCGACGAGCGCGGCGGAATCGAGCCGGAGGCGGAGCGCGTGATGCATCATCGCGGCGATAGCCAGCGCATCAATGCCCGTCGAGGGCGGCCTTCGAGCGCTCCCAGTTTTTCCCGTCGAACAGTTCGATGGCGAGGTCGACCGGTGCATCGAGGCAATGCGCATTGGCGCTCCACGCGCCGGGGTGGCTGCGCGGCTGGTAGAAGCTTTTCACCCCGCACAATGAGCAAAACAAATGCTCCGCCGCCCCACTGCCGAACCGATAGCTGCCTAGCTGGTCACTTCCGCTTTCCAACGTGAAATCCTCATGCGGAACGATGAGGTGCAAAAAGCCGGTCATCGAGCACATCGAGCAATTGCAATCGATCGCTGGCACCGGCGGCTCGGGTAGTGTCGCCACGAACCGGACTGCCCCGCAATGACACCCGCCGTGAGCTGCGCTCATTCGACCGTCACCGACTTCGCCAGGTTGCGCGGCTGATCGACGTCCGTGCCCTTCAGCACCGCGACATGGTACGCCAGCAACTGCACCGGCACCGCATAAACCAATGGCGCGATCAGCGGGTGGACTTCGGGCATTTCGATCGTGGCCATGCACCCCTCGCCCGCCTCGGCGATGCCGCGAGCGTCGCTGATCAGCACGATCCGCCCGCCGCGCGCGCGCACCTCCTGCATGTTGCTCACGGTCTTCTCGAACAATGGCCCCGACGGCGCCAACACGATCACCGGCACCGCATCGTCGATCAGCGCGATCGGCCCGTGCTTCATTTCGCCCGCAGCATAGCCCTCGGCGTGGATGTAGCTGATTTCCTTGAGCTTGAGCGCGCCTTCCATCGCCATCGGATAGTCCGGCCCGCGCCCCAGATAGAGCACGTCGCGTGCCGGTACGATGAGCGGCGCGATGGCCGCGATATCCTCGTCATGGGCCAGCGCGTCGCTGATCGCCTCAGGCGCTTCCTGGAGACGCTGGACGATGTCGCGCTCCTCCTCAGCGGACAGCCGCCCCTTGGCCCGCGCCAGATTGGCGGCGAGCGCAGCCAGAACGGCCAGCTGACAGGTGAATGCCTTGGTCGACGCCACCCCGATTTCGGGCCCGGCATGGGTCGGCAGCAGCAAGTCAGCCTCGCGCGCCATCGAACTAGTCGGCACGTTGACCACTACCGCGATCGTCTGGCCATGTTCCTTGGCGTGGCGGAGCGCGGCGAGCGTGTCGGCGGTCTCGCCGCTTTGCGAGATGAACAATGCCAGCCCGCCCGGCTCGAGCACCGGGTCGCGATAGCGAAACTCGCTCGCGACATCGATATCGACCGCCACCCGGGCGAACCGCTCGAACCAATATTTGGCGACCATCCCTGCGTAATAAGACGTGCCGCAGGCGACGATCGTGACCCGCTCGATCGACCCCAGGTCGAACCTGAAATCGGGCAGCGCCACCTCACCCTCGAACGGCCGGACATAGCTTTGCAACGTCTGCGCGACGACGATCGGCTGCTCGAAAATCTCCTTGCGCATGAAGTGCGCGTGATTGCCCTTGCTGATCGTGTCGGCCGACGCGCCGCTGTTGACGACGGCGCGCTCCACCGGCTGGTTGGAACGGTCGTAAATCTCGACCGAATCGCGCGCCACCACTGCCCAATCGCCCTCATCGAGATAGGCGATGCGCTGGGTCAGCGCGGCCAGCGCCAGCGCGTCCGAACCAAGGTAATTCTCGCCCTCGCCGAAACCGACCGTCAGCGGCGCGCCCATCCGCGCACCGATGATCAGGTCGGGATGATCCTTGAATAGGAACGCGATCGCGAATGCCCCGTGGAGCCGCGGCAACACCTTCGCGACCGCCTCCTGCGGGCTCGCCCCATGCTCAACCTCGCGCGCCACCAGATGCGCCACCACTTCGCTGTCGGTTTCGCTAAGGAACGTCCGGCCGTCGTCGATCAGCTCGTCGCGCAGGATTTTGAAATTCTCGATGATCCCGTTATGGACCAGCGCCACCGGCCCGGCGATATGCGGATGCGCATTGCCGACCGTCGGCGCACCGTGCGTCGCCCAGCGCGTGTGCGCGATCCCGACCTCGCCGTGGAGCGGATCGGCATCAAGTTCGCGTTTGAGATTGTCGAGCTTGCCCTCGGCCCGCCGACGATCGAATTCGCCGTCCCGGACAGTAACGATGCCGGCCGAATCATACCCCCGATATTCGAGCCGCCTGAGCCCATCGAACAACCGCCCCGCAACTTCGCTCCGCCCGACGATCCCGACAATTCCGCACATTTACAGCTTGCCCTTCTTCGCCGCCTGGCTCGCCCGGAAGCGCGCTGCCCAGCCCTTCATCCCGCGCTGGCTGGCGCGCGCCACGGCGAGTTCGTCAGCCTCGACATTCTTGGTTACGACCGATCCAGCGCCGACAATCGCGCCCGCGCCGATATTCACCGGCGCAACCAAGCTGCTGTTCGATCCGATGAACGCGCCCGCGCCGATGGTGGTCGGATATTTGCCAAAACCGTCGTAATTGCAGGTGATTGTCCCCGCCCCGATATTCGCCTTCTCGCCAATCTCGGCATCGCCGAGGTAGGATAGATGATTGGCCTTCGCGCCGCGCCCCAGTCGCGCTTTCTTCATTTCGACGAAATTGCCGACCTTGGCGTCTTCTTCCAGCACCGCGCCAGGCCGAAGCCGAGCGAACGGTCCGACTTCGCAGCCGGTGGCGATTACCGCGCCCTCGATATGCGAAAAAGCGCGGATCACCGCTCCGTCGGCGATCTTCACGCCGGGGCCGAACACCACATGCGGCTCGATCGTGCAGTCGCGGCCAAGCTTCGTATCGGCCGAGAACCACACGCTTTCGGGATCGATCAAGGTCGCGCCCTGCTCAAGCGCTTCCTCGCGCCGACGCCGCTGCCAGTCGAGCTCGAGATGCGCCAATTCGGCACGGCTGTTGACCCCCGCGGTCTCGAACGGCTCGCCTTCGATCGCCACCGGATGGCGACCCGAGCGGCCTGCAACATTGACCACATCGGGCAAATAATATTCGCCCGCCGCATTGTCGTTGCCGACTTCGGCCAGCCAGCCGAACAGGTCGCGGCTGCCGACCGCCATCATCCCCGAATTGCACAATTTGACCGCGCGCTCCTCGGCGGTCGCATCCTTATATTCGACCATCTTGGAAATCCGGTCGCCGTCCCCAAGGATCACCCGGCCATAGGCCTTACCGTCGTCCGGCGAGCTAGCCATCACCACCACGCCGGGATCGTCGCTCTCACCCAACCGCGCCAGCATTCGCTGCAGTGTCTCGGCGGTGACGAACGGCGTGTCGGCGTATAGGATCAGCACCGGCCCATCGAACCCGTCGAGCGCGCTCGCCGCCATTTGCACTGCATGCGCCGTACCCTTTTGCTCGGCCTGGAGCGCGGTCGTCGCGCCGCGTCCGGCGAGCGCCGCCTCAAGCTGGTCGCGTCCCTTGCCGACCACCACCACTTGGCGATCGGCGCCCATCGCCTCGACCGTGTCGATCAAATGCAGCAGCATCGGCTTGCCGGCGATCGGATGGAGTACCTTGTGAGTGTCGGAGCGCATGCGCGTGCCTTGGCCGGCGGCGAGCACGATAACGGCGAAGTGGGGCGACGAATTCATCGCCGCCCCATGACACGAGCCATCTTCTTATTCCAGAGCGCGCGAGGCGCTTCAGGCCTTGGGCGTTGCCGGCTTGGTCGTCGTCCGGCGCGCAGTCGTGGTGCGGCGCTTGGCCGTGGTGCGCGGCTTGGCGACCCGATTGCTCGCCGAACGCGGCTTGGCGGTCGCCGAACGTGGCTTGGCGGTTGCCGAACGCGGCTTGGCGGTGCTTTTGCGCGCCGCGGGCTTGCGTTTGGCCGGCGCGGATTTCAGGCCGACCGCATTCTTGGCGCTGGCCGCCGCCTTGCCGACCGCGTCCTCGGCGCTGTCGACCCATTTGCCCGACAGCACACGCTGCGCCGCGTCGGCGACCGCTTCGGCGATCAGCGAACCGAGTTTCGACGCGCTGTCCATCATCTGGGTCGCGGCGCTGCTCGCGGTGTCGGCGGCATCGAGGCCGGCATCGCGGATCGCGCGGCGCGCCTTGGGACTCGCGGCGATTGCGGCGGCGGCGGCGGTGAGCCCCGCGGCCAGCATTTCGCGGCTCATCGCGGCTTTCGCGATCTTGTCCATCGTCGACTTGTTCGAACCGCTCTTGCCCGAAGATTTGCTAGCTTTGGCCATAACCATCCTCCCTGTTATAATGAGATCATCGCAAAGACGGTCCAGCGGGACAAGTGTTCCGTTTTGGCCATCATGGCGGGGATATCACTGACGGGGCAGTGCGGTAAATGGGGGCCGGCGCCATATGGCGCCGACCCCCAAAAACATGGTCAGCGGCCGGAGAGTTCCAGCCCGGAAAGACCGTGGCATCCCGTTAGGAACACATCTCCCGAACGAACTTCACCGACCCCTTAGCTGAACCATGAGACATCGGATCACCTCCTTTCGCTGTGTTATTGGCAAACACAACATGTGGGGGTCCGAACACAAGAACAAGACTTGTAATAGGATTGTTTGGTGATAATCTCCGCAACTTCGCGCTTCAGCCCCCTCGCTTAGCCAGCGCGTCATTTGCCCAATTTGTCGACCTTTGCCTGCAACGCCGCAAGCTCGGCGCGGAGCGCCTCGACTTCACTCGCTTTGTCATCGCCAGCCTTGTCGTCGCCAGCCGCTTTCGTCGGGCCGGCGCCAGGAACGAACGCGCGGCCGGCTTCCTCGAACATCGCCATGTTGCGCTTGGCGAGATCGCCGAACATCGACGCGCCGCCGAACGGCGTGCCCATCGCGTCGCGCATCGCCGAATGATTCTTCTGGAACATGTCCATCGCCGCTTCGAGATATTGCGGTACCGCGGGCTGCATCTGGCCGCCATACAGGCCGATCAGCTGGCGCAGGAAGTTGACCGGAAGCATGGTCGCTCCGTCGCCACGCGACTCTTCCTCGACGATGATTTGGGTCAGCACCTGGTGAGTGATGTCGTCGCCCGATTTGGCATCGATCACTTCAAAGTCGCGGCCGTCGCGAATCATCGCTCCCAACCGGTCGAGCGTGATGTAGCTTGAGCTTTCGGTGTCATATAGACGCCGGTTGGCGTATTTCTTGATAGTGACCTTGCCCGACGACTTACCCATGAAACGCGCTCCCGATGCGGCCAGCAGCGTAGCACCGCGCCCTAGTGCACTGCAACATGGGGCCGCACCGCAACACGCGCGCGCCGCGCCGCATTCGCCGCGGCCGCTGCCGTTGTTCCTCGAACTGGTCCGCCAGGAAAGCGTGCGTGATCCCGCGATCGCCCGAAACGCGCTCACCGGACTCGACCGATACGCCGCCGCGCCGCGCGCCGGGCGCCCGCCGCAACCGCCCGCCGTCGCTACCATCGGCGGCGCGTCGCTTCGTAATCACGGCGGCGAGGGTCGGCCGCTGCTACTCGTTCCGTCGCTGATTAACCCGCCGCACATCCTCGATCTCGACCCCGACACCTCGCTCGCCGCGGCGCTGAATAGCCACGCCCGGGTTTTGCTGCTCGATTGGGGCAAGGCGAGCGAGCGAGCGGAACTGAGCGTCGCCGGCCATGTCGAATCGATCCTCGTCCCGCTGATCGAACGCCTCGGCGAACCGCCGGCTTTGCTTGGCTATTGCCTCGGCGGGACGATGGCGATCGCCGCCGCCACCCTGACCCGGGTGGACCGTCTCACCACCCTCGCGGCGCCGTGGCATTTCTCGGCTTACCCAAGCACTTCGCGCGCCGCACTGGCGCGTATCTGGGATGGCGCGCGAGGCCCCTCGGCGAGCCTCGGTGCCTTGCCGATGGAGGTGCTTCAGGCGGCGTTCTGGGCGCTCGATCCGGGCCGTACCGTTTCGAAATTCGCCAGCTTTGCCACCCTCGACCCGGCGAGCGACGAGGCGCGGCGCTTCGTGATGCTCGAGGATTGGGCCAACGAAGGCGAGCCGCTGCCGCTGCCGGCGGCGCGCGAACTGGTCGAGGAACTGTTCGGCGCCGATCTGCCCGGCCGCGGCCAATGGCGGGTCGGTGGCAAGGCGGCGACCGACCGACTGTCGGTCCCCGTGCTCCACCTCACCGCCGCCAACGACCACATCGTCCCCGCTACCTCCGCCCCGCTGGGCGATGTCACCACCATGGCCACAGGCCACGTCGGAATGATCGTCGGCCGCGCCCGCCACGCGCTCCACCAGTCGCTGATCGACTTCCTCGCCGATTGACCCTGTTGCCCGATTGCGGCCCTGCCGCTAGATGGGCGCCACGCATCCGTAGCTCAGCTGGATAGAGTACTGCCCTCCGAAGGCAGGGGTCACAGGTTCGAATCCTGTCGGGTGCGCCATTCCCGCCCGCTCCGGGCAGCCGCGACGATGCGAGTATGCCCATTGCTCCAACTCGACGATCGCCAGTTCAATCGCCTTGCGGTTGCGGCTGTGGGTATCGGCTTCACATTATTGTTCCTGGCGTTCGCCGCCGGAATTTTGGCGCTGATCGAAGCAAGCAGGTCCAACGAGCGGGTCGATCACACTTATCAGGTGGTCGATCAATTGGCGGCTGTCGACGTTTGGGTCGAGCGCGCCGAGACTGCTTCGCGCGGCTATTTGCTGTCGCCCGATCCATCGCGTGCCCAAACCTTCCGCGAAAATATCGACAAGATCGAGCCGTCGATCACTCGGCTTGCGTCGCTGACCTCCGACAATCCGGTCCAGCGAAGCAACATTACCTTGCTTCGACGCCAAGTTGCCGACGAACGCACTGCGGTCGAGTCGATCATGGCCAAGGCAATATCAGGCAATGGCGAGGAGGCCCGCAACGATTTCGTCCGCGAAGTGAAGTTGCGGCGGGTCATCGCGATCCGCGCGACTACCAAGGCGATGCGCAACGAAGAACAGCGCCTCCTCGCCGGGCGGCGGGCGCAAGAAGGCCATTCGTCGAGGGTGTCGCAGATCGTGCTCGGGCTCACCGGCGTATTGCTGGTCCTGCTCGGCATCGGCGCGACTTGGTTGGTGCGCCGCTACACGGTCGATCTCGCTCGCGCCCGCGACCGACTTCACCTGCTCAACACCGATCTCGAAGGCGCCGTCACCGAGCGAACCTCCGACCTGAGACGCGCCAATGAAGAATTGCAGCGCTTCACTTACATCGTCTCGCACGACCTTCGCTCACCTTTGGTCAACGTCATGGGATTCACCGCCGAGCTGGAAGCAGCCACCGGGCGCCTCGCCGCAATGGTTGATCGGGTGGAGGTCAAAGCGCCCGCTCTGGTCACGCAAGACGATCGCACTGCTGCACAGGAGGATTTGCCCGAAGCCATCAGCTTCATCCGCTCGTCGACCGAGAAAATGGACCGGCTGATCAATGCCATCCTCAAATTATCCCGCGAAGGCCGACGGAACCTGACGCCCGAACGACTGCCGATCGATCGCCTCGTGCGGTCGATCCGCGACACGCTGGAGCACCCCCTCCAGGAAACCGGAGCGACAATCACGATCGATGGCATACTCCCCGATTTGGTGAGCGACCGCGTCGCGATCGAACAATTGTTTTCCAATCTCATCGAAAACGCCGTGAAGTATCAGCGGCCGGATACACCCGGGCGAATAGTCTTGCGCGGCGCGAACAAGGGGGGCCGGGCAATTTTCGAAATTCAGGACAATGGTCGCGGGATCGACCCCAGGGACCATCAGCGGATTTTCGACCTGTTCCGCCGTTCGGGGTCGCAGGACCAGCCAGGCGAAGGCATCGGCCTTGCTCACGTTCGCGCGCTCGCCTATCGCCTCGGAGGAACGATCGACGTTGCCTCTGCCTTGGGTAAGGGAACGACATTCACCCTTGATCTTCCAGTCACTTACAGCGACGAAGGCTCGGCCTTATGACCAATCAACAGCCCGTCAACATCGTCATGATCGAGGATGACGAAGGTCATGCGCGGCTGATCGAGAAGAATATCCGCCGCGCGGGTATCTCCAACGCGCTGACCCATTTTCTCGATGGCACTACCGCGCTCGACTATCTGTTCGAGCATGCTGACGGTCCGCGCAAGAACGGCCCGGCGCTGGTCCTGCTCGACCTGAACCTCCCCGACATGAGCGGGATCGACATCCTTACCCGGATCAAGGGCGACGAACATCTCCGCCGCACCCCTGTCGTGGTCCTCACCACCACCGACGACAAGGTCGAGATCGATCGCTGCTACGATCTTGGTGCCAACGTCTACATCACCAAGCCGGTCAATTACGAAAGCTTCGCCGACGCCATCCGTCAGCTGGGCTTGTTCCTCTCGGTAATCCAGGTGCCGGATATCGACGCCGGCTGATGCAGCAGGCACGGCGTATCCTCTACATCGACGACGACGCCGGGCTGCGCAGGCTGGTGGAAAAGATGTTTCACCGGCGCGGTCATGAAGTCGTCACTGTCGGCAGCGGCGACGAGGGTATTGAGGCAGCGCGCGCAGGCGGGTTCGATATCATCGCCATCGATCATTACATGCCCGGGCTCAACGGCCTCGACACACTTGCCGAACTGCGCAAATTGCCCGGCTGTCCGCCAGTGGTTTACGTCACCGGATCGGAAGAAAGCAGCGTCGCGGTCGCCGCCCTGAAAGCCGGCGCCTACGATTATGTCGTCAAGGCGGTCGGTGAGGATTTCGTCGACTTGCTCGATCAGGCCTTCACTGTCGCTCTCGCCCGGGTCCAGCTCGAATCCGAAAAAGCGGCGATGGAGGAGGAGCTGCACGCCGCCAACGAACGGCTCGAGACCTTGCTCAAGGAGGTCAATCACCGGGTCGCCAATTCGCTGCAACTGGTGTCGACCTTCGTCCATATGCAATCGCGCGGGCTCGACAATCAGGCGGCGCGCGAGGCACTGGCCGACACCCAGCGGCGGATCGACGCCATCGCTCAGGTGCACCGCAAGCTCTACGCATCGGGCGATGTTGAGAGCGTCGACATGGGCGAGTATCTCGCCGCGATCGTTGAGGAATTGCAGGGCACCTGGTCAACCCCCGCGGCCCCGCGCCACATCCGGCTAGTGGCCGATTCGCTCCGACTTCATCCCGACAAGGCGGTGTCGATCGGGGTGATCGTCAACGAGCTGGTCAGTAACGCCTGCAAGTATGCCTATGACGCGACCGGCTCCGGCGAAATCCGAGTGTCTTTGTCGCGCGCCGATGACGACCGCTTTTCGTTGCTAGTCGAGGATGACGGCGTCGGCATGGTCGCAGGCGAAGCCCCGCGCGGCAGTGGACTCGGCTCGAAGCTGGTTCTGGCCATGGCCCGTTCGCTCGCCGCCGATTTCGATTACGACCAGGATTATCGCGGCGTCCGCGCTCGACTGGTCGCCACTTTCTAGGCTACCGGCCAGCTCTCCAAAATCTCGACGAAGCGGCTCAGCCAGGCGTTGGTCTGGTGGCCGTCGACCACGCGGTGATCGATGGTCAGCGTAACATAAGCCATCGGGCGGATGACGATCGCGTCCTCGCCGCCTTCCTCGATCACCACCACGCGCTTCTGCAGCTTGCCGACGCCAAGGATCGCCGCCTGCCCCGCGTGGATGATGATCGGTGATGCTAGCAGGCTGCCCGACACGCCGTGATTGGAGATGGTGAAGCTTCCCCCCGACACGTCGGCGCCGGTCAGCTTGCCGCCGCGTGCCCGCGCGGTAAGTTCGCCCAGGGCAGTGCCAATCTGCTCAAGGCTGAGTGCGCCCGCGTCCTTGACCACCGGCACCACCAGCCCCTTGTCGCCAAGCGCGGTGCCGACCCCGATGTTGATCGTCGGGCCAATCGCGATCCGGTCATCTTCCCACCGCCCGTTGATTGCCGGCGCAACCGCCATCGCCTCGGCCGCGGCCTTGACCAGATAAGCCGTGTAGCTAATCTTGATGCCCTTCGCCGCCAGCGCCGCCTTGTGCGCCGCAATGGCCGAAAAGTCGGCTTCGAACAGTGCCGTGACATGCGGCGCTTCACTCACCGCGCGAACCATGTTCTCGGCGATCCTGAGCCGCATCCGGTCATGCGGAATGTCCGCCATCCGCGGCTGCGCGGTCGCCGCCGCGCCAACGTGGGTCACGGTCGCAGCAGCCACCGCCGCATCGACATCCTCACGCGTAATCCGGCCGTCGCGCCCGGTCCCGGTCAGGCGGGCCGGATCGACATCATGCTGCAGCAACGCGCGTTTGACCGAGGGAGACAGGCGATTTTCCAAACTTCCGCTCGTCATGAGCGAAGTCGAAGGGCTCTGCGCGACCGTCTCGCTGCTCCCTTCGACAGGCTTGGCACGATCGATATCGAGAGCCGTTTCGCTGATCCGCCCAAGCACCGCCCCAGGCACCGCCTCGGCATCGCTGTCCAGCACGATCTCGCACAACACCCCCGCCGCCGGCGACGGCACTTCCTGGGTGACCTTGTCGGTTTCCAGCTCGACCAACGGATCGTTGACCGCGACCGTGTCGCCAATCCGCTTCAACCACGCGCGGACCACCGCTTTGGTCCCTTCCTGTTCATCGGGAACGCGGATCTCGACGCTCATAAATCCTCCCCGGCACGGGAAGGGGGACCACCCGCAGGGTGGTGGAGGCGGCGGCGCAGCACGCTAGAACCCCACCAGCCGGTCGATCTCGGCGCGAATACCCGCGACGCTGGGCAGCGCCGATTCGAGCAGGCTCGGGTGATGCGGGCTGGGAATGTCGGGCATCGTCACCCGCGCCACCGGCGCATCGAGATCGAGGAACGCTTCATCGGCAACCACCGCGGCAATTTCCGCCCCGAACCCGCCGGTGCGCAAATCCTCATGAACGATCAGGCAGCGCCGGGTGCGCCGCACGCTGTCCAGCACCGTCTCTCGATCCCACGGCATCAATGTCCTGAGATCGATCACATCGGCGCTCACGCCCTCGGCCGCCGCCTCGCAGCGCGGCACCATCGCGCCCCAGCTGACGATCGTGATCCTGTCGCCCTCGCGAACCTTCTTGGCGCGACCGAACGGCAGCACATAATCATCACCCGGCCACGGCCGCCTTGCCCACGCATCGTCGAGCATCGCGCGATGTTCAAAGAACAGCACCGGGTCATGCCCGCGCAGGCTCGCTCGGAGCAATCCCACCGCATCCTCGGCATTGGATGGCACCGCCACCCGCCAGCCCGGATTATGGACGAATTGCACCTCGTTGGTCTGGCTGTGCCACGGGTCGCCGCACTTGAAGAAGCCGCCGGGAACGCGAAGCACCATTGGCGCGCAAAAACGGTTGGCGGTGCGCCAGCGCATCGTCCCAGTATCGTTGATCTGCTCGGTCGCCGGTTCGGCATATTTGCGAAACTGCATTTCGGGCACCGGAAGCAGGCCCGCCAGCGCCATCCCCACCGCTCGCCCGACGATTCCCTCCTCGTTCAATGAGGTGTCGAACACGCGGGTTGCGCCATATTTGTCCTGCAGTCCGAGCGTCACCGCATGGACCCCGCCCTTGGGCCCGACATCCTCGCCGAACACCAGCATCTTCGGGTTCGCGCTAAGCTCCTGGTCGAGCACGCGGCGGATCGCGGTCACCATGTTGATCCGCTGGCCCTCGGGCGCAGGGACGTCGGTCGTTCCATCGAGGCTCAGCCCGGCGCCGCCTCCGACCCGCGCCGCCTCGCCTTCGAAGAACACATTGTTAGTTACCCGCTCGGGCGGTGACGGCGATCGCGCCTCGGCCTCGGCACGCGCCGCCTCGACCTCATGCGCGACGCTGGCCTCGATCATCGCCCAGTCGAGGTCCGCGGCGAACGCCTTCAGCTTAGGCAACGGGTCGCGCCCCCATTCCTCGGCCACCTCGGCCTCGGACTTGTAGGTCTGCGTATCCTGGAAACTATGGCCTTCAAGTCGCGGCACGGTCAGCCGGATCAGCGCCGGGCCATTGCCCCCGCGAACATGCGCCACCGCTTCGCCGATCAGCATCGCCGCCTGCGCCGGCTCGGTCCCGTCGCCGTTGAAGATGGCGAGGTTGCGAAAGCTTGCGAGGTTGGCGGCGATGTCGCGCCCCGGGGTCTGGTAATCCGACGGCACCGAGATGCCGTAGCCATTATCCTCGATGTAAAATAGCATCGGCAACGATTGCGTGGTCGAAATGTTTAGCGCCGCCCAAAACCCTCCCGTAGCGCAGCTGGCGTCGCCGCCAAGCACGACCCCGATCGCCCCGACCGGCGCCTCGCCAAGCACGCGCTCCTTGTAGGTCACCGCCTGCGCCCAGCCAGCCGTCGGCGCATATTGCGCCCCGACCCCGCCGCACATTGGCAAAGCATGAGCGCCGCCCGGATTGGGATAATTGAACACCACCCCGATATCGCGCCCGTCGGAATAGCCGCCGGCGCGGCCCATGCCCGATCCAAGCGCGTCGGCCAGATCGACCCCCAGCGCGAGCAGCAACGGCCGCGAGCGATAGTAACCGCAGGCCGCGTCGCCGTCGCGCAGCTGCATCCCGAGCAGCACCTGCGCCAAGTCATGGCCGCGCGCGGAAAACTGGTAGAGGATCTTCTTTTCGGGGACGAGGAGGGTCTCTTCGAGCTCGTCGAGCGCGCGGCTCGTCGTTACCAGCCGCGCCACCTCGCTCCAGTCGACCCCGTCATCCGCGGCGGTCTTCAGTTCGGGCTCGCGCTCGGCCACATCACTCACCGATCACGGCCACCACGGCGGCGACGAACCGGTCGACCGCGTCATCGGCCAGGCCAAGGATGTTGAACCGCCCGCTGTCGGCCATGTAGATTGCATGATCCTCGCGTAAGCGGAGCACCTGCGCCGGGCTCAGCGGAAGCATCGAGAACATGCCATTCTGCGCGGCGATGAACGCCAGATCAGGATGTGCCGCCGCCAATCGCGCCCGCAAGCTCAGGATCCGCTCGCGCATCGTGTCAAGCTCGGCCAGCCAGTCGACGCGAAGCGCCTTATCCTCAAGCACCGTCCGTACCACTGCCGCTCCATGATCGGGCGGCATCGACCACATTTCGCGCGCGATCTGCAATACATGACCCATCGCGATCTTGCTTGCGCCAAGCGACCCGGTCTTGATAAACAGACAGCCGACACGGTCGCGATACACGCCGAAATTCTTGTCGCAGCTTTGCGCGACGATCACTTCGTCGCAGGCGTCGAGAACTCCGCGCAAACCTGCCGCATCTTCCTCAAGCCCTCGGCCAAGTCCCTGATAGGCAAGGTCGATAACCGGCAACAGCTGGCGCTCGACAATTGCCCGAGTGACCTCGGCCAATTGCCCGGCGTCGAGGTCGGCGCCGGTCGGGTTGTGGCACCCACCCTGGAGCAGCACCACGTCGCCCGGCCGCGCCTCGCCAACTGTCGCCATCAGCACGTCGAAGCGCACCTTGCGCGCGTCGCGGTCGTAATAATCGTAGGTCACCGGCTCGAGCCCCGCCCCGACCGCGATCGGCACATGATTGGGCCAGGTCGGCAAGCCGATCAGCGCGCGGCCTTCGGGATTGGCCGCCGCAATCAGCATCATGCCGAGCGTCAGCGCACCGCATCCGCCCGGAGTCTGCAGCCCCAGGATCCGCTCGTCCGTCGCATGCGGCCCAAGCAAGATTGGCGCGATCAGTTTGGGGAATTTCGTATCGCCGGCACCGCCCAAATACGCCTTGCTGTCCTGACGCTCCCACAGCAACTTCTCCGCCGCCTTGACGCTTCGCATCACCGGCGTGTGTCCGCTACCGTCCTTGTATACCCCAACCCCGACGTCGATCTTCTCGGGCCGAGGATCGGCATTGGCCAGCGCGATCAGCGCGAGCAAACTATCGCTCTTTACCGGGTCGAGGTCGGCCAGCCGGCGGTGGCTTGTGGCGGTCAGCATCGCCCGCCTCTAGCGCAGGATGGCAACAACGTCATGCATCATAATCCACCGCCACCCCGTCCCCGGCCGGGACCGACTGGCACGTCAGCACATAGCCGTCGGTAATTTCCTGGTCGGTCAGCCCGTAATGCGCCGCCATCTCGACCTTGCCCGCGGTCACCTTGGCGCGGCACGTCGCACAAACCCCCGCCTTGCACGCAAACGGCGCCGGAAGCCCCGCTGCGCGCGCCGAATCGAGGATCGAGCTTCCGTCGAACTCGATCCGTCGCGTCCGCCCATCGAGCGTCACCGCCATCGTCTGCCCCGCCGCTTGCTCCTGGAACGCCGCCAGCTGCGCCGTCATCGCTTCCGATGGACGCCCGGCGGTGAACCGCTCGATGTGGATTCGCTCGCGGACGATCCCGCGCTCGACCAGCACGCTCTCGGCTGCGTCCATCATCGGCCCCGGCCCGCAGATGAACCACGCCGCAACTTCCGCCGGCTCGACCACCAGCGCCGCAATCGCTTCGCCGACCCGCGCCGCATCGAGCATGCCGTTGAATAGTTCGACCTCGCCTTCCTCCTCGGCGAGGAAGTGAAACAGCTCGAACCGCCCCATGTAGCGGTCCTTGAGATCGGCCAGCGCCTCGAGAAAGATCACCGACTGGCTGTCGCGATTGCCGTAGAACAAGGTGAAGCGGCTTGCGGGCTCTTCGCTCAGCGCGGTGCGGATCAACGACATGATCGGCGTGATCCCCGATCCCCCCGCGATCCCGACGTAGCGGTGGGCGGCTTGGCGTTCGAACGGCACGGTGAACGACCCGACCGGGCTCATCACCTCGATCATGTCCCCGGCGCGCAAGCTCTCCGCGACCCAGTTCGAAAAAACGCCCCCCGCGATCCGCTTGACGGTAACCTTCACCAGCCCCTCGTCGGGCGCGACGCACAACGAATAATTGCGCCGCACTTCCTCGCCGTCGATGTCGGCCTTCAGAGTCAGATGCTGCCCCGCCTTGAAGCGAAACGCGTCCAGCAACTCATCGGGCACGTCGAAGCGGATCGACATCGCCTCGTCGGTCTCGGGCACGATCTCTGCCACCCGCAACGCATGAAAATGCTCGGCCACCCCGATCCTACCAGACTGCGCCGGGATAGGTGCGCGGGATATGCTGCATCACCGCCAGCAAATGCCCCAGATGCTCGCTATGATGCCCTCGCCGACCGCCCAGGATCGGCCGCTGGTCGGCCGGCTTCTCCAACTTGGCCTCCGCCAGCACGGCCGCAATAGCCGCTTTATACTCGCCTTCGAACCCGCGCGGATCGGGGACGCATTGCCGAGCGATCAATTCCTCCATCACCGCATCGACTTCGAACAATTCGGGGATGAACCGCCAGCACCAGTCGAGTCCCTCGGCCATTCGCCGAGCGCTCTCCTCGGTCCCGTCGCCCAGCCGGATCGTCCAGTCGGCGGCCAGCTCGCGATGATAGGACACTTCCTTGACCGCCTTCGCCGCCAAGCCGGACAGGAACGGGTCGGGGCTGTCGGCCAGCTCGCGATAGAGCAGATGCTGGTAGGTCGAGAACAACAACTGCCGCGCGATCGTCCGCCCGAAATCGCCATTGGGCTGCTCGACCAGCCAGCAATTCTTGTAATCCAGCACGTCGCGGTGGAACGCCAGCTCGTCTCCGTCGCCGTTATTGGCCTGGTTGAGCAAATGAGTCGCCTGCCCGATCAGGTCGAGCGCGAGGTTGGCAAGGCTGAGATCGACTTCCAGCCCCGGCGCATGCCCGCACCATTCGGCCAGACGCTGCCCGAGAATCAGCGAATCGTCCCCCAGCCGCACCAGATAATCGTAATACACATCCTCAAGCGGGTCCTTGCCCGCCGTCGGCTCTCCCTCGTCAAACACCCCCCCATCGGGCGCGATCTTCGCTTGGCGCACATCCTTGGGTTCGATTACTGGCAGGCTAGGCATCAGATATGCTTCACCACGTCGGGAATGTCGTAAAAGGTCGGGTGGCGATAGACCTTGTCCTCCGCCGGCTCGAACAAAGGCCCGCTATCGGCCGGGTCGCTGGCGATGATCTCGCCCGACTTCACGATCCACAGCGAAACGCCTTCCTGGCGCCGCGTGTAGGTGTCGCGCGCATGGGCGAGCGCGAGCTTCGAGTCAGGAGCATGAACGCTGCCAACGTGACGATGCGCCATCCCGCCCTTCGAGCGAATGAACACTTCCCATAACGGCCAGTCATGTCCGCCTCCCGCCGTCTCACTCACGCCGCTTCCCTCGCGCTTCGCTTGGCCTCATGCGCCGCCGCCGCATCGCGCACCCACGCGCCGTCGTCCCAAGCGTCGCGGCGATCCTTCATCCGCTCCTTGGCAACCGGCCCTTCGCCGCGCACCACAGCGTAAAATTCTTCCCAGTCGATCGCGCCATAATCGAAGCCTTGGCTGTCGACATTCCACGCCAAGTCCGGGTCGGGCACCGTCAGCCCGAGATATTCTGCTTGCGGAACCGTGATATCGACGAATTTCTGCCGCAGCTCGTCATTGGTCTCGCGCTTGATCCGCCAGCGCATCGAGCGCTCGGTGTTGGGGCTATTGTCGTCGGGCGGGCCGAACATCATCAGGCTCGGCCACCACCAGCGATTGAGCGCGTCCTGCGCCATGCGCTTCTGGTCCGCGGTGCCATTGGCAAGCGCGATCATGATCTCGTAACCCTGCCGCTGGTGGAAGCTTTCCTCCTTGCACACCCGAACCATCGCCCGCGCATAGGGGCCATAGGACGCCCGCTGCAGCGGCACCTGGTTCATGATTGCCGCGCCGTCGACCAGCCAGCCGATCGCCCCCATGTCCGCCCAGGTCAGGGTCGGATAGTTGAAGATCGTCGAATATTTGGCGCGGCCCGAATGCAGCGCGTCGATCATTTGTTCGCGGCTCGTGCCGAGCGTTTCCGCGGCGCAATACAGATACAGCCCATGCCCCGCTTCATCTTGCACCTTGGCTAGCAGGATCGCCTTGCGCCTCAGGCTCGGCGCCCGCGTAATCCAATTCCCCTCGGGCAGCATACCGACGATCTCGCTATGCGCATGCTGCGAAATCTGCCGCACCAGCGTCTTGCGATAGGCTTCGGGCATCCAGTCCTTGGGCTCGATAAATTCGTCCGCCGCCACCCGTGCCTCGAACGCTTGCGTCAGCGCCGGATCCTCGGGAGCCTCGATCGAGGCGACATTCTTGGAAAGTTCGGTGGTGTACATAAGGGTGATGTAGCCTGTCCGTGCGCCAGCTTCAAACGGCCCGGAAGGATATTTGGTTGCTAAGCGGCCAAAGCGGGGGAAGGAGATTCCGCTAGCAGGGCGGTCAGCACGGCGATCAACTGGTGGTTGGAGTAAGGTTTGCTCAGCACCAGGTGACGTCCAAAGCCTTCGCCAATGCCATGCTCGCCATATCCAGTCGAAAAGGCGAACGGCACACCCGCGTCATTGAGTGCCTGGGCGGCGGGATAGCTTTGTTGCCCGTTAAGATTGATGTCGAGCGTCGCAATATCGAACGTTTCGGCCGCAATTAAGGCCAGCGCCTTGTCGAGATTGCCGGCAACCGAGATCGAGGTGCAACCGAGATCGGCGAGCATATCTTCGATGGCCATCAGGACAAGCATTTCATCCTCGACAACGAGGACCCGCTTTCCCGAGAGCAATTTATCTTCCATCAAGCACGGCTTGTGGGGCCGGAATGTCGATTGTGCAAACGATACCTTGGGGAGGATAATCGAGCTTTATCTTGCCATCGAGTTCGTGCGCCAGACCTTGCTCAATAACCCGCGACCCGAACCCCTTTCGCGTCGGTGGATTGACCGGCGGCCCACCGCGCTCGCGCCAGTGGAGGCAGAGCCAGCGCTCATCGCCTTTCCTTTCCAGCGTCCATTTGACCGATACAGTCCCGGCCTCATTGGAAAAGGCACCATATTTGACGGCGTTGGTCGCCAGTTCGTTGAAGGCAATTCCCAACGCCAGCGTCGCCTTCGGCGACAATCGAATGTCCTCGCCTTCGATGGTGAATCGCTCGGCATTCTTTTCGGTGGTGGTGAACGGGGCAAGCGCGTCGCGAACCAGGTCACTCAACACCGCACCATCCCATTTGTCGCGCCCAAGCAAGTCGTGCGACCGTGACAGCGCGGCAATTCGAGTCTCGATCGCTTGCTTGACGGTTTTCAGGTCGGGGGAGTTGCGCACCGCCTGGGTGACGATCGACTGGACGGTGGCAAGGGTATTCTTCACGCGGTGGTTGAGTTCATCGATCAGCAAGGCCGCATTCTTCTGGGCCACATAATGACGCGTCGTGTCGATCAGCGAAATGAAGTGTTGGACGGTCACGCCCGCCTCGTCGGTGACTGGGTTGATCAACACCTCGGCCCAGAATTCGCTGCCGTCCTCGCGCGCGTAATGGATATTGATGTTATCGTCCGACTCATCAGCAAACGCCGTGGCGATCTGGTTGATGGCCTCTTTATCGCACCCCGAGGCGAGCAGAAAATTGAAACTTTGCGCCAGCACCTCGTCGCGATCATAGCCGGTCAGCTTCAGGAAGGCGTCATTGGCAAAGATGATCGGGTGGTCGGCCTCCTTGGCATCTGTGAAGACCATCGGCATCCGCGTGGTCTCGGCAGCAATGACGAACGGGCCCAGCTCCTCCTTGAAGTCCTCGACCTTGGCCTCGGCGGCTTTCTGCTCCTGGTCCTTGGGCGCTTTGTCGCTCATTCCTGTTCCTGTCGGGGGTCGTTAATCTTGAGCAACGCGCCGGTCGATCAATCCGACCCATAAGCCGTAAAGTTCATACAACCCCACCCGCTAATTAAAAAACTGCGCGCGCGTCGGGGAGCCGACACGCGCGCAGACCAGCAGATGGCCGAATGAACAGGGAAACGCCCGGCCACCGCGTGGATTTAGGGCATCAACACCGAGTCGATGACGTGGATCACGCCGTTCGACTGCATGACGTTGGCGATCGTGATCATTGCGGTTCCGCCCTTGGCGTCGGTAATCATCCAGCGCGACCCGTGCTTCATGAATTTGAGATTCTCGCCCTGCACGGTCTTCAACGTCGCGGTGCCGTGATGCTTGGCGGCCATGCTTGCGATCTGGCTCGCGGTAATCCGGCCGGGGACAACGTGATAGGTCAGGATATTGGTCAGCGTGTCCTTATTCTCGGGCATCACCAGCGTATCGACGGTGCCGGCGGGAAGCTTGGCGAAGGCGGCATTGGTCGGCGCGAAGACGGTGAACGGGCCCTTGCTCGACAGCGTATCAACCAGCCCGGCGGCCTTGACCGCGGCGACCAAAGTCGTGTGGTCGCGCGAATTTATCGCGTTCTGGACGATATTCTTGTTCGAATACATCGCCGCGCCACCGACCGTCGGATTCTTGGCCGAGGCGGCGGCGGGGGCCGCGGAAATCGCCAGAGCGGCGGCGATCAGCGCGAAAGGCTTATTGGACAACATCGAAGGGCTCCTCTTTTTGCGCACCCGTTGCGGGTTGCTGCGAGGAGATACGGCGGCCTGGCCACCGCGGATGCAATCATACCTTGGACAACATCCCCGACGCAATCACCGCACCCGTCGGCTTGCCGGTCGGCGATCCGCCCATCGGCTCGATGGTGATCGCCAGCTTGGTCCCCGGCGTAATTGTCGCGCCGATCTTCGCCTCGGCAACATAGGATCCCGGTCCGGCGGAATGGAAGGTGCCAAGCGCCTTGGGCGCCCGATCCCCTTCGATTACCCACAATTGCGCGCTTCGCCCTTCGGGGATTGGCATCGGACCCGGCATCTTCACCATGCCCGCATCGGCATCGTAAAGTGCCGGCTGCGACGCATTCGTGTCGGTCAACGCCATTGCCGCGATCATCGGCGCACTCGCCACCGGAACCGACGCGACCGGGCGGAAGGCTACGGCGGTCATCGCCAGCGCCGCGACCGACGCCGCCAGCGCCGCCGGCTTCCACGGGTTGCGCGCCCGCATCGGCGATACGCTTCGGGCCCCGCCGATCTGGTCTTCGACCCGCGGCCACACCCGGTCCGGCGAAGGGACTTCCGCCACGCCCGCGAACAACATTGCAAAATGATCGCGCCATTGCTCGACCTCGCGCGCGAAGGCGGGCTCGGCGATCATTCGGCGAAGCGCCACTGCCCGTTCGTCGCCGTCGAGCACGCCCAGCGCCAGTTCAGCTGCGACGGTGTCGCTCCCGGTCAGTTCTGGCTCAGTCGACACTCAGGCAATCCTTTAATCGTATCAGGCCGCGGCGGACCCAGCTTTTCATCGTGCCCAGCGGCACCCCGTCGCGCTCCGCCAGTTCGGCGTATGTCAGCCCGCCAAAGAACGCCGTGCGGATCGCACCGCGCTGCTTGTCCTCCAACTCGTCGAGGCAGAGGTGCAGCCGCCGGTCCTCGTCGCCCTGGATCAAATTCTCCTCCGCCGACGGATCGGGGTCGGGAACGTCGGGCGCATCGTCCAGCATGACCATCGTTTTGCGCCCCGCCGATCGCCGCCAGTCGATCGCCCGGTTGCGCGCGATCGTCGCCAGCCAGCTGATCGGGCTTGCCCGTCCCGGCTCGAACGCCCCGGCGCGCCGCCAGATGGTCAAATAGACTTCGCTCAACACATCCTCCGCGGCGCCCCGGTCACCACAGATACGCAGGCACACGCCGAAAAGCTTCGCCGAAGTCAGTTTGTAGAGCGTCGAGAAGGCCGCGCGATCCTCCGCCCCGGTCGCGACCAGCGCCTCGACCAGCCGCGCGCGGGCGACGTCAGTGGTCGGCTGGGGAGGAAGCGGAACTGGCACCGGGCCGTAATTAGGTCGGGAGGAAGCCCAACGCAATCTCCGGCCCCTTGCCGCGGCCCGCAAAGCGTCGCAGTCTGGCGCGATGCCCGACTTCGAAACCATCCTCCTCACCCGAACCGGCGGCGTCGCGCGGATCACTCTCAACCGTCCCGACCGCCTCAACAGCTTTACCAAGGCGATGCACGCCGAGCTCGCAGTCGCGCTCGACTCCGCCGCCGATGCTCGGGTCATCGTCCTCACCGGCGCTGGCCGCGGCTTTTGCGCTGGTCAGGACCTCAACGACCGCGCCGTCGCCCCCGGCGAACCCGTCGATCTCGGGGAAACCGTTGACTCCAGCTGGAACCCGCTGATCCGCCGCCTCGCCACCATGCCGCAGCCGGTGATTGCCATGGTCAATGGAGTCGCGGCGGGCGCCGGGGCCAACATCGCGCTCGCCTGCGACCTGGTGATCGCCGCCAAGTCGGCGAAGTTTATCCAGTCTTTTGCGGCACTTGGCCTGATTCCCGACAGCGGCGGCAGCTGGCATCTCCCGCGCCTCGTCGGCCAGGCCCGGGCGCTGGGCCTCGCCCTGACCGGTGATCCCCTCCCTGCCCAACAGGCCGCCGACTGGGGCTTGATCTGGAAATGCGTCGACGACGAAGACCTCGAACAGCAAACCTTTGCTCTATCCGCCAAACTCGCAGCGCTTCCCCCGCTCGGCCTCGCCGCGATCAAGTCAATCATCCGCACCACCGGCAGCCGCACTCTCGACGAGGAGCTCGACCTCCAGCGCGACGAAATGCGCCGCTTGGGCTTCACCCGCGACTATCGCGAAGGGGTCGCCGCTTTCCTCGAAAAGCGCCCCGCCGCCTTCACTGGCAACTAACCAGCGTTAGCGTCCGAAATCCCGGTAGTCGTGAGCAGGAACCAGGTCGCGATGACGGCCAAGCCAATCACTGGGACAAGTTGCGCCACGTGCGGTCTAACGCTTCACCTCGCCGCCCGATAACGCCAGAGTCACTGCGTCAGCTGGCCGCGCCAGGATCGAATAGACCTGTCCCGCTGCGAACACCGCCGCCGCAATCGCAAGCGCGGCGGCAAAGCCATATTCCATGATCCGGCCCTGCAACCGGCTTCGCTCACTGGTTGGCAGTCTTGGCCGCTCGCTCGATCGCCGGTTCGGGGCCGGTGCGATCGCGGGCGCATTGGCCGGCGCGGTAGCGGAGGTGATCGCGTCGATCGACAGCAAATCCTGGCTCTTGACCCCGAAGCGGTGGCGCTTGGTCCACATCACCCGAGCGATCACCACGACCGCTCCGCGCCGAATCTCGAGATAGGATCCGCGCACCGGCGGCACCCCCGCCTGCATCAGCATGCCGCGCGACGAGATGTTGAGGATGCAGGTGTCATGCCACCCGGCGCCAGCCTTCATCCGTGCCTTGACCAGCACTTTATGTCGCGGTTCGCGCGGTTTCATACACGCCGAACTGCGCGTCCCTTACCGACCAGCCGCTTAAACAAAGCGCCAGAATGGAGCGGATTTATTTGCACTTCCAATGTAGGATTTTGCCTGCCACGATTGCCGCCATGGCGCTGATCCAAACGTGTCTTGCTGCTTCGTTTTCCTGCTCATTCTACTGATCCTGGGCGATTTGGTCATTTACCCTTGGTCTTTTGAGACTTTTGAGGCTTTACCAGCACCCGCCTGACCGGCCATGACGGGGCAATGAAAACCGCCGATTTGCTCAACTACGCCCGCGATCAGTGGATCGCCGGATCGGGCCAGCGCACCGACATTCCCTCCGCGATCGACGGCAGCATTGTCGCCACCACCGGTTCGGGCGGGCTCGATTTCGCCGCCATGCTGGATCACGCCCGCAATGTCGGCGGCCCGGCGCTGCGCAAACTCACCTTCCACGAGCGCGCTCGGATCATCAAGGGTCTCGGCCTCGCGATCCTCGCCCGAAAGGAGGAGTTGTACGAGCTAAACGTCGCCACCGGCGCGACCCGCAAGGACGGCTGGATCGACATCGAGGGTGGTGCCGGCACCTTGCTCAGTTTCTCCTCCAAGGGCCGCCGCGAATTGCCCGACGCTCATGTCCTGCTCGATGGCGCGATCGAACCCCTGTCGAAAACCGGCACCTTCGTCGGCCAGCACGTCTACACCTCGCTCCACGGCGCGGCGGTGCACATCAACGCCTTCAATTTCCCTGTGTGGGGCATGCTCGAGAAGCTTGCTCCGACATTGCTCGCCGGAATGCCCGCGATCGTCAAACCAGCGTCCTCGACCGCTTACCTATGTGAAGCCGCATTCCGGGTGATGATCGACACCGGGCTACTGCCCGATGGCGCGGTGCAACTGGTCGTCGGCGGAGTTGGCGATCTGTTCGATCATTTGATTGGCCAAGACGTGGTCAGCTTCACCGGTTCGGCCACTACCGCACTCAAATTGAAATCGCATCCGGTAGTGCTTCGCGAATCGGTGAAATTCGTCGCTGAGCAGGACAGTCTCAACGCCTCCTTGCTCGGCCCCGACGCCGCGCCCGGAACGCCCGAGTTCGACCTGTTCGTCACCGAAATCATCACCGAAATGACGGTCAAGGCAGGCCAGAAATGCACCGCGATCCGCCGCGCCATGGCCCCGGCCAAGCACCTCGATGCGCTTCAGGCTGCGATCGCGGCCAAACTCGCGGCGGCCAGCGACGGCATCGGCGCCCTGGTTTCGACCGCGCAACGCGATGACGTTCGCGCCCAGATCGGCAAACTGGTTGCGGCGGGCGCGCGGATCGTCTCGGGCGACCCCGACGCCACGGTCGGCCCGCACGGTGGCGCCTACATGCAACCGATCCTGCTCCGCGCCGACGATCCCTGGGCCGCCGACGCAGTCCATGATGTCGAGGCGTTCGGCCCGGTCTCGACCATCATGCCATATTGCGACCTGGCCGACGCAATTGCGCTCGCCAATCGCGGCATGGGCAGCCTTGCCTTGTCGCTGTTCACTTACTCACCGCAGGCCGCGCGCGAATTCATCCAGGGCGCCGCTGCCTTTCACGGCCGGATGCTGGTCATCAATCGCGACAATGCGGCCGAAAATACCGGCCACGGCTCGCCGCTCCCGGTGCTCGTCCACGGAGGCCCTGGCCGTGCCGGCGGGTCAGAGGAGATGGGCGGCGTCCGCGGGGTCAAGCATTACATGCAGCGCACCGCGATCCAGTCGACCCCGGCGATGATCGCCGCAATCAGCGAACAATATATCCCCGGCGCTCCGAAACATTTCGTCGAAGGGCACCCGTTCCGCAAGCGGATGAGCGAACTTCGCATCGGCGACACGCTCAAGACGGCCAGCCGCACCGTGACGATCGCCGACATCGAGCATTTCGCCGAATTTACCGGCGACAAATTCTACGCCCACATGGACGAGGAGGCGGCCAAGGCGTCGCCGATCTTCGAAGGCCGAGTGGCCCACGGCTACCTCATCCTGAGCTTCGCCGCCGGCCTGTTCGTGTGGCCCGACCCCGGCCCGGTGCTGGCCAATACTGGGCTCGAGGAGTTGCGTTTCCTGACCCCGCTCTATCCAGGAGATTCGATGCGAGTCGAGCTCACTGTCCGCTCCAAGTCGCTCAAAAGTGAGGACACCGGCGTGGTCCGCTGGGCAGTCGAAATTTTCAACCAGAAGGACGATCTGGTCGCGACCTACGATTTGCTGACCGAGAACCTGCCCTGACCCGGAACGGGTGGCGCCCGAGGTTCGTTAAACAGACAACCAACGGGAGAATTTCGATGAATATCCGCGATCTCATGACCAGTGACGTCCAGACCGTATCGCCGAGCGACACCGTGCAGCAGGCGGCCGGCTTCATGCTGTCGGCCGACACCGGCTCGATCCCGGTGTGCGACGGTGATCGCATCGTCGGCATGATCACCGACCGCGACATCGCCGTGCGCGGCATCGGCAAGGGGCTCGGACCGGACTGCAGCGTCGCCGAGTTGATGAGCAGGGACATCGTCTGCGCGCGCGATACCGACGACGTTCTCGCCATTGCCCAGCAGATGAGCGACAAGCAGGTGCGCCGGATGCCGGTAGTCGATGCCAATGACAAATTGGTCGGGATCGTCAGCCTTGGCGACCTCAGCCGCCAGTCGCAGGAAGCCGCCGCGCAAACCGCGCTCGACGGCATTTCCGCCGCCGGCTCACAACATGACCAAAGCTAACCGGGCCTAGATCCCGGCAATCGCCTCGTCGACCAGCGCCTTATTGCTCGTCGAGTCGCTGCGCTCGGCGATCAGCCGGGTCGCGGCGGCGGTGGCGGCTTTGGCGGCGACCCCCCGGACTTCATCGATCGCAGCGCGTTCTTCGGCGGCGATTTTGGCCTCGGCCATACGGGTGCGGCGTTCGATCAGCGCCTCTGCGTCGCTCTTGGCCTTGGCCACGATCGCCTTGGACTCGACTTTGGCCCGCTCTACCATCGAGGCGGCTTCGCCATCGGCCGCGGCAGCCTTGGCCTGATATTCCTGCTTGAGCGCTTCGGCTTCGGCGCGGAGCGTCGTTGCTTCGTCGAGTTGGGCGCGGATTTCGGCGATCTTGCCGTCGAGCGCCTTGCCGATCATCGTCGGCACCTTTTTCCAGATCATGACCGCGAAGACCGTGATCATTGCCAGCGCTACCCAGCCACCCGGGTTCAACCCGAACGCGATTGGCTCGGCATGTTCCACAACACTGGCCATCAACAGCTCAACCATCGCTCATTACCAGTTTCACTGCCTTCGCCGAATCGACCAGGCTGACGTCAAGCTTCGCGACCTTGGCGGCGATATCCTTCGCCAACTCGGCCGCGACACCCTCAATATCCTTGACCGCCGCGCCGCGGGCGCCGCGGATCCGGACCTGCGCCTCGGCCAGCCGGGCATCGAGCGACGCGTCGACCTCGCCCAGCTTCTTCTCGGTAGTCACCGCGCTGTCGGCCTTGGCCTTGGCCGTCAGCTTGGCCGATTGTGCGCGGCTGGCGTCGATCCGGAGACGATAAGCTTCCTCGACCGCATCCGCCTCGGTCCGCGCCTTGTCGGCGGCGGCGAGGTCGTCCGCGATCTGGGCGTTGCGGTCGTCCATCGTCCGCTCGACCCTGGGAACCATTCCCTTGCCCACCACGAAGTAAATCGTGGCGAGCGTGATCACCAGCCAGAACCACTGCGAGGAATAGACCAGCGAAAGCTGGGAAAGTTGAGGCATGTCGGACTCCGTCCGCCGCCTCGCGCCAACTGGCACGAGGCAATCAGGACTTAACGGGCGTAGAGGATGATCATTGCAACGGCGAACGCGATCAGGCCGAGCAATTCGGCGGCCGCGAAGCCGATGTACATCGTCACGCTCTGACCCGGCGCGGCGGCCGGATTCCGCAGCGCGCCCTGAAGGAACGAGCCGAACACATTGCCGACGCCGGCAGCGGCAACGCCGACGCCAATCGCCGCGAGACCGGCACCGATAACCTGAGCTGAAGCGAGATCCATGATGATTACTCCGTTTGAAAGAATTGAGGATGACTGGGTGGTTGGAAACTAGTGAAGGTTGACCGCGTCGTTGATGTAGATCGAAGTCAGCAGGGCGAACACGAACGCCTGGATCGCGCCGACCAGAAGCTCGAGGGCGCTGACCCCGGCAACGAAGACGAAACTGAGCACCCCCACGCCATAGCCCAGCGCGCCGCCGGCATTGAAGCCCTGGACGATGAAATTGCCGAACACGTCGAGCAGGATGTGCCCCGCGAACATCGCAACGAACGGACGCAGCCCAAGGCTGAACGGTCGCACCATGAACGAAATGAACTCGATCGGGGCGATGAATGCTTTGACCAGCACCGGCGCGCCCTTGGGCACGAACAGCGAGAAGAAATGGAGGCCATGCTTCCAGAAACCGACGCCAAGCACGATCGCGAAGCTCATCACGCTCATGAAGCCGGTGACGGTGAACTGGCTGGTCACCGTGAACGGGTGCGCGCCTGGCACGATCCCGAACGGCATTGCGCCGATCCAGTTGGAAAACAGGATGAACACGAAAACCGTGAATACCCACGGCAGATATTTACGGCCCTCTGGTCCGATCGAAGAACTGGTGATGTTTTCGATGAATCCGGTCAGGCCCTCGACCGCCATTTGCCAGCGCCCCGGTACAAGTCGACGCTGCATTCCGCCGAGCATGAACAGGGTGATCGCAGCAAGCACGACCAGCATCCACAACGAGGAGTTGGTGAAGGCGAACGGCGAACCGGTCATCACATCGCCGCCGATTGGCGTGATGGTGAACTGGTGCATCGGATCGATTTTGGCCTGCGTGGACACGGATAACCCTATTAAAGTCGGTGAAGGTAATGAAAGATCAGGGACGAAGCTTGGTCATGATCTGAAAACAGGCCGCGATGAACGCCGCGAACATCAGCCCGATGGTGATCCACGGCAGCGTCTGCAGCAGTCGATCGAGGCCATAGCCGATGACGATCCCGCCGAGCGGATAGCCGATCATAATCCCGGCAATCGACTTGGCGCCGCTAGCCGCAGCAACCCCTGACAGCGGGCCCTTGGTGCGGGCATCCTCAGTGGCGCGCGCCTCGGCAATTCGCCGATCGAGGGACTCGAGACCCGGATCAGGCGCCATGGGCGCGTCCTGAAAGTCGTCCGATCCGTTGATCACGCCGTGAATATACCTGCTGTTGCCCGTTTTTGCGGAACAAAATCATTGAAAAACCGCGAGAAATTCAAGGCTCCTCGTGCGGCGCCGTCCGTGTAGGTAGGCTTCGCCCGCAAGTCAACCGCAGCGCCGGTTCAAGGCCGGCAATACGTCGGAATCGGAATCGCCTGCCCCGCCCCGCGCCGACGCCAGACATTGTCGGCTAGCATATAGGCTTCGCCAACAGCCACGCTGCTGAGCAATTCGCAGCCCGCAGCGATCCCGACTTCCTGAGGGCTCGCGCCGCGCTTCCCGGCGAGGCTAGTGAACAAGGCGCGGCGCCGAATGTTGACCGAATCGACCTGCTTCCGGACTCCGGGTTCGGGCGCTTCGGCATAGCCGAGGAAGCCGTCGTATCGCTCGCCGATTTGCCCGGCGGCGCGCGCGGCGACGATTGCCGGGGCGGATTGCGCCGCTAACGGCATGGCAGTGAGCAACAACGCCCCCGTCACCATCGCCGCCAGCTTCACTGCGCGCCGCCCAACGGCTTGGTCGGAAAGGTGTCAGGGTTGCTCTTGATGAGGGTGTCGACGTCGCGCTGCAGCCGCACCAAAACCTCCTGCTCGATCTTGACGTTCAAGTTTATCTCAATTGGCTTTTCCGGCGTCTTGACGGTGACGCAGCTGGCCAGCGGAAGCAGTGCCAGCGCTGCGAAGGCGGTCTTGTGAGGTGCTCGGTTCATGGGCTTCACTCGCTCTTGCTTTTGGGTGTCGTGGAAATCTCGATCTTTTGCTCGACCGGGATCTGGGTCTGGGTCTGGCTGTCCTCGCGGCGGCGCACTTCGGTGACCACGCCGGGGATCTGGTCGATCGGCACCGGAAGCACGTCGCGGATGACCTGGCGCGGGTCGCTGACACTCTTGGCGGTGGCGATCAGCGAACGGAACGGACCCTTGATCGTCACATTGAACTTGAACGGCACCCGTTTGACCGCCGAGCGGAGCAGGCGCTGCGTATTATTCGCCTGTCCCAGCGCGACCTGGTCGATCGTCAGCCGGGTGGCGAATTCGCCCGACAGGTCGCCGTCGAGCCGGACGATCATGCTTCGATAGCGAAGCGAACGGAGCGCATCGAACGCCAGCCCGCCAAAGAAGCCGAGGTTGGCCCGGCTGACGACTCCTTCATAGGACAAGGTGCCGCCAGGGTCTCGGCTGTCGAGCCGACCGCCGACGATCCGCCCGCCAGTATCGTCGAAGATCATCGGCAGGACGCCGTCGAACAGGCCAGTGGCGGCGATCTCCTTGAATCCGAGTGTGTCGACGAACTGGTTCGAATCGAACCCGACGACCTCGAACGTCAGCCGTTTGGGGGTCGATTTGGCGAAGTTGAGCACGGTTTCCTGGAGGATCAGCCGTCCACCCATGAAGGGCCAATCGCCGCGTTCGACCTTGACCAGTTGGCTCGACAAGACCTGGAAATGGATCTCCCCGTTTTCAACGAGGATGCCGGGGTTGATGCTGGCCACGGTGAAGGTCTCGCCCGGCGCGGTCTGAAGCGCGAGCAAATCGGTGAAGTGGATCGTGCCCTTCAGACCAGTGACGGGGCCGAATGTGGCGGCAAGGTCGGTTCCGTCGGTCGAAAAATCGCCGGTCGAGGTGACCTTGCCATTGCCGCTCCAGTTGATCCGGCCTTGGCCCTTAACCGTCCCGTTGACCAAGGCGATCACGCCCTCGGTCAGCCGAGTTAGTTGCTCGGGCTGGAGATTGTCGCCCAAGCGGATCCCGGGAATATCGAGATTAGCTTCCCCATTGCCGGTCGACAGCCGGTGATTAATCGCGACATTGGTCACTAATGTCCCGCTCGCCGGGTGATGCAGCGCCCCGTTCGCCTTGATCAGATCGTTCGCCAGCCGGAAATGAAGGTCGTTGCTCGCCAGCGGATAGAAACGCGGCGGGTTGGCGAGGTCGGAAACGGTCGACGATCCGTCGATTGCAAGCGCACCGCCGTGGAAGTTGAACTTGCCCGCGGCGCCGCTGAGCTTAATCGGCACGCGTCCGATAAGCGCGGTCGCCCCGCCGAAATTGCCGTTCGCGCCGCCCTTGGCGAGTATTCCGGTCAGCGTCGCCGCAATGACCTTGACCGGCGATGTCGATCGCCCAAGCTGCAAGCCGAGCCCGTTCGCTGCAAATCGGTTGCTTCCCGTCAATCGCGCCTGCGCCGCCGTCAGCGCGAATGACGATTTGCCGAGCGTACCGCCAAGCCGCAAGTTGCGAGCCGCAGCCCCGATAACGACGGGTCCACGCCCGTTCTTGTAGAGGATTGCCGGCCCGGTCGCGCACAAAGGAATGCTCGCCGCTGCGAGCTGGAGCGATCCTGCAGTCAGCGACTGGAAGCGGGCATCAATGCAGCCGCGGCCAAACGCAAAGCCGCCGCCATTGCCGCCAATCGTCCCGTTGATCGGGATCCGGAGTCCGCGAACGAACCCGCCCGAGAACGGTCCGTCAAGCAATGCCAGCGTATTCACCTGGGTCGATCCGCCTGATCCTGCGCGAAACGTCACGGGTGCCAGCGCAAGCCGCGATAAGCCGACACTATACGGCGCGATCCGTGCCTCGCCGCTCATCGATCCGCCCTGGCGCGGCTGGCGAAGCGCGATCTCGGCGCTCGGCAAGCCGCCGCCGCTGGTCGCGATATTGCCGTCGATCCGCAATTTCCCGCCGGGCCAATAATACGTCACGCCATCGCCGCCAGAGACCATCACTCGTCCGCCGCTCAATCCGCGCGCGTCGGCAGTCTCGATCCGGACCCCGCCGCCGCCGCGCAGATTGACCATGCTCAAATGACCAGTGGCGTTGAAATCGCTCGCAGTGCGGCGGACCGCGGCGGCGATTGCCCGGCCAATCGGGTCGATCGGCGTTCCCCGGGCCGATTCGAGCGGGGCGATGAGCGGCGCGACCATAGTCGGCGCAAGCATCGCGCTGTCGGCGCCATAATCGGCCGACAAAATGAGGTCGCCCTTGCTTGCCCACAATCTGTATTTGCCGTCGAGCCGGGTCGCGTCAGCGAAGATCGAGCCCAACCGGCCGCGCTGCGCCACCAACTTGATCGCGCCCGTTGCATCGCTTGCGCTGCCCCTGAACCCGATATTGGCGTTGAGATTGGCGAGGCCATTGTCGCCCGCGCTAAGCGACGCGACGCTCAGCCGGCCATTGCCGTCGAACCGCTCGAACGCCTCGCTGAACCCGCTGTCGAGTGCGAGCCTCGGCGCGATCATCGCCATCCGGCTCTTCGCGCAAATGAAGCGGGCGGCGGAAATCGGGCCGGTGACATGCGGACGACGCGCCTCGACCTCCAGCGCGACATTGCCATGCAGCGAATCGAGTTCGCACGCTCCGGTCATCAGTTTCGGCCCGGCGAGCGCCAAGCGTCCCTTGAACCCGCCGGTCAGGTTGCCGGCGCCCGCGACAGCGAAGCCAAGATTGCCGAACGGGGTTTTGAGCGCGACCGACGTGTCGGCCAGGTCGACCGCGATATCGGGCAGTCGAAATGGCTTGCCGCTCGGCGGCGGAAGCAATTTGTCGATCTGGCCCCAGCTGATCTTACCGCCGCGCCGCAATTCGCCGCGCAAGCGCACGCCGCGCGCCGCTATGCGATAGACTTCAACCCCGCCGGTCCACAATACTCGCATCTGGATCTTGGCGAAGCTCGCTTTTAGATCGGGATTAGCCGGATCGCCGATCGTGACATCACGGATGACCTGATTGTGGAGACCGATCGACTCGAGCTTGTAGGACGCGTGGACCCCGCGCCGGGTCAGTTCCTGTTCGATGAAATGCTCAGCGATCGGACGCCGAGCGAGCCACGCGCCGATCAACAATGCAGTCAGCACTCCAAGCGCGGCGAGCGAGATCCACAACAAAGGCCTTTGGCGACGAACGACGATCATCCGCTGGCCGGCGGACGCGCTCGTGCCTTCTTCCCCGGCCTCGTGATGCCCATCCACCATGCGGTCTCTAACCCATCGATCACGCAGCCGTTCCGAAGTTGGCTTCATCCGCCCCGTTGCACGAGCGCGGACATGTTCCTAGCCTGCCCGCCATGGGGGACACACCATCCGGCACCAGCGGCCACCGCGCGCGCCTGCGCGAACGATTGTTCGAGCGCGGCGACAAGGCGTTGCTTGATCACGAACTGGTCGAATATCTGCTCGCCCTCGCCATACCGCGGCGCGACACCAAGTCGCTTGCGAAACAGCTGATCGCGCGCTTCGGCGGAATCGGGCCGTTGCTTGATGCCGCACCGCAGGCGCTCCGCGCCGAGGGTTTGAGTGAAGGCACCATCGGCGCGCTGAAGATCGCCAAAGCGACCGCGCTTCGACTGCTCGAAACGAAAATCGAGGGCCGCCCGATCTTGTCGAGTTGGGACTCGCTCGGCGATTATCTCCAGGCGGCGATGGCGCATTCGGCGGTCGAGGAAGTGCGGATCCTGTTTCTCAACGCCAAGAACATGCTGATTGCGAACGAGGCATTGTGGCGCGGCAGCGTCGACGAAGCCTCGGTCCACGTCCGCGAAGTCGTCGCCCGGGCAATCGCGCTCGGCGCAACGGCGATCATCATCGTCCACAATCACCCGTCGGGCGATCCTTCGCCGAGCCAGCAGGACATTCGCCTGACCAGGGATCTCGTCGAGGCCGGCCGCCACATGAAGATCACGGTGCACGACCATGTGATTGTCGGCGCACAGGGGCGAAGCAGTCTGAAAGCGATGGGGCTTATCTAAAGCGCACCACAACGAAGAAGGGGCCCGGCGCCTGTTGGCACCGGACCCCTCCGCTTAAAGCCGATTCGGGCTTAGAGCTGGTTCGACACGTTGTTGAAGGTCGTGCCCAGCTTGGTGCCGACACTCTTCATCGCGGCGATCGCGGCAACCGCGATGAGGGCGGCGATCAGGCCATATTCGATGGCCGTGGCACCCTTGCTGTTGTTCATC
>JBBRTO010000004.1:0-62758 GCA_038244345.1 Sphingomonadales bacterium
ACGGGAAGGGCAGGTAAGTCATTGCGGCCCAGTGCCGCTCCATCTCTCCAAGGTCGCTTTCTCCTGCGCCAGCGTCGAGACGCTCGAACGCCGCGTGATCGCGCGCTCGAGCGGCGGCGAAATGCGCGTCGCTACCCGGATGCGGCCCAAGCGCGCCGACGAATTGATCGGCGGCGCGCTTCACTGGATCGTCAAGCACCGGATCGTCGCCCGGCAGGAAATTTTGCGGCTCGAAGATCGCAAGGACGGGCGGATCGACATCGTCCTGTCCGACCAGATGGTGATCGTCGCCGCCGCCCCTAAGCGCGCCCACCAGGGCTGGCGCTACCTCGAGGATGCGGACGCCCCCGGCACCGATCTCGACGACACCGGGATGAGCGAGCTTCCGCCGCGCATGTATGCCAAACTGGCGGGACTCGGTCTGGTCTAGTGCAAGGCCGGTCTAGCGGCAGCCCGAGACGCTGGCCGAACCCTTGGTCGTGACGATGCACGACGGCTTGCCGGTCAATGTCACCGCGGCGACTCCGATCGCATCGACCTTGGCGGTTTGGGTCGCGGTCAGCTTGACGATCGCCGGGCCTTGCGCCCCGATCACTGCATCCTTGACGGTCAGCTCCTCGCCGTCGAGCGCCGAGCTGCCACGAACCATCGCGGTCAGCTTCAGCGCCTTGCCCGCCAGCCGGGCGCTCGCCGCGCCGGCCAGCCCGAGTTGGAACTGGTCGACATCGACCCCGGCGATGGCGATCGACCCCGCGCCCTGCGCCGAGGCCTCGAATTTCAGCCCCCGCACCTGGTTGATATTGAGGCTCCCCGCGCCATTGACGTAAGCCGCGGTGAGCTCGTGTGTGCCGATCATGATCTCTACCGGCCCCGCCGATTCGCCCGGATATCCGCCCCACGATGCCGACTTGTTCGACCGTACGATCAGCGTCCGTCCCTCGACCACCACATCGACCGGGTCGAGCGCGCGCGACGATCCGCTGGCCCTGGCGAAGGGCGCGACGCCGACCGTCAGCGTGACCTTGTAATCGCCATCGACCCGTACCCGGTCGAAACCCGACACGCCGAAATTGCGGTCCGCGGCGGCGGCAGGCGTAGCGGACAAAAGCAAAGCGGCGAGGATGAGCTGTTTCATCCGCCCACTCTCGCCGCTCATGGTTAACAAGTCACTAGCAGGCCCGCGCTAACCGCAGGTGACGTTGCCCGATCCGGCCTTGTCGATGCTGCACTTGGCGCCGCCGGTGACGTTGACGTCGCCCGATCCCATGATCTCGACCTTGGCGGTGCCGCTGGCGTTGGCGCGGACATTGCCCGATCCGGCGATCGACACCTCGGCGTCGGTCGTGGCGAGGGCGCCGGCGTCGATGTCGCCCGATCCGGCGATCTCCATCTTGGCCGATCGCACCTTGCCGGCGGCGATGATCTTGCCCGATCCGGCGATCGAAAAATCGGCCGCGCCGCCGTTGATCGCGGCCAGCCGCAGGTCGCCCGATCCGGCAACTTCGCCCTTGAAGTCGCCATCGACCTTGTCGACCGTTACCCCGCCCGATCCGGCGATTTCCGCGGCGTGAAGCATCGCGGTGGAGACGGTGAATTGCGCCGTGCCACGGCGGCCCCAGCTGAAGTGGAGGCCGCTGTGATGCTTGGGACCGATCCGCAATGTCGTGCCGTCGACCACCACCTCGGTGTCGTCGAGAAATTTCTCGCCGCCCGTCGCACTCGCTCCGGGCTTCCCGCCAGTGGTGACGATCACGTTATATGGCCCAGCCACTTCGATCTTGTCGAACGCGCCGACCTGGTAGGTGCGGCTAACCGTCGCCCCCGGATCGCGGTTCTCGTCGCGATCTCCTAGATGACAGGCCGACACGGCAAGCGTGGCGGCGGCGATGGCGATGAAGCGAGTCATGAGGGCCTCCCTGGTTGGCGTATTGCAGATGTAATACACCAATGCACAAGGCCAAGGCAAGCGCGATATTCCCGCGAAAAGGGCGCTCCCGAAGGAACGCCCTGATCGTCTTAGCAATGCCCGAGTCGGTTATGCGGCGATTTCGGCCTTCGCCTTGTTATGGATCGCGGCGGCCTTGTTCAGAATCTCGAGGATCTTGACCAACGCGGCTTTCTCGTCGGTCTCTTCCATTGCGCCAAGTTCGCGCGCCAGGCGCGACGAGGCGGCTTCAAAGATCTGCCGTTCCGAATAGCTTTGCTCGGGCTGGTCGTCGGCGCGGAACAGGTCGCGGGTCACTTCGGCAATCGAGGTCAGATCGCCCGAATTGATCTTCGCTTCATATTCCTGTGCGCGGCGCGACCACATGGTGCGCTTGACCTTGGGCTTGCCGGTCAGCGTCTCGAGCGCGTCCTTCATGGTCTTGTCGCTCGACAGCTTGCGCATACCGACCGCATCGGCCTTGCCGACCGGAACGCGCAAGGTCATGCGCTCTTTTTCGAAGCGCAATACGTAGAGGTCGAGGCTGGTGCCGGCGATTTCGGTGTTCTGGAGTTCGACCACTCGGCCGACGCCATGCTTGGGGTACACGACAAAATCGCCAACATCGAAGCTCAATGCCTTCGCTGCCATATTCTGACCTTTCTGTTGACCAGACATTGGTGACACCAAATTCGCCGCATCGCCCCCCAAAACGACCCGCGGTCGAGGTGTTCCTTGTCCGGATTTCCTGCAAACTCGAGGCAACCGCAGGATGCAGCTGCCTTCACACGTGATTGTATAGCATGAAAATGCTCAAATCTCCAGTCCCAGCTGAAGTGGCATCGAAGAGTCATGATTCTGCAGCGAATGCAGTCCCAGCCCGAGCAATCGAATTCCGTTGGGCACCGGGAACAAGCGGGTCAGCAAATCGACCCCGGCGGCGGTGAACGCGGTCAGATCGACGACCGGCGCGGCAACGGTTTTCGATCGCGTGATCATGGTGAAGTCGCCATATTTGACCTTCAGGGTCACGGTCCGGCCCTTGACCGCAGCGCGCTCGCTTCGCTGCCAGGCATAGCCCGCGACCCGCTCCAGCTCGGCCACCAGCGCGGCGGGATCGGTCAGATCCTCGTCGAACGTCCGCTCGGCGCTGACCGATTTGTATGGCCGATCGGGCTTGACCTCGCGCTCGTCGATCCCCCGCGCGATCCGCCAATACCACCGCCCCGACGATCCGAAATGCGCCTCGAGTTGCTCGATCGGCCACTCTGCCAAATCGGCACCGGTCAGGATCCCTAGCCGCTCCATTTTCGCCGCCGTCACCGGCCCGACGCCGTGGAAGCGCTTGACCGGCAGCGTCGCGACGAACGCCGCGCCCTTGTCCGGCGGGATGACGCAAATCCCGTCGGGCTTGTTCTGATCGGACGCGAGCTTGGCGATGAACTTGCAGTAACTCACCCCGGCCGATGCGGTCAGCCCGGTCTCGGCCCGAATTCGCGCACGAATCTCCTCGGCAATCGCCCGTGCACTGCCCAAGGCGCGGCGGTCTTGCGAGACGTCGAGATAGGCTTCGTCGAGGCTCAATGGCTCGATCAGATCGGTATAATCGGCGAAGATGGCGCGGATCTGGCTGCTGACCGCTTTGTACACGTCGAACCGTGGCTTGACGAACACAAGGCTTGGGCAGCGGCGCTGCGCCGTGACCGACGGCATCGCCGATCGAACGCCGAAGGTGCGCGCCTCGTAACTCGCCGCCGCGACCACCCCGCGATGGCCTCCGCCGACCGCCACCGGCCGGCCCTTGAGCTCGGGATTGTCGCGCTGCTCGACCGACGCATAGAAGGCGTCCATGTCGACATGGATGATCTTTCGCGCCGGAGGAACGTTCACCCCTCGTTCTGTAGCTTGGCATGGCGGCGGAGTCATGCTTTAGGCGAGCGCAAATCTTCCTTCAGGAATCACGATGAACATCCACGAATATCAGGCCAAGGAATTGCTCGCCAAATATGGCGTGCCCGTCCCCGCCGGCTATGCCGCGATGAGCGTCGATGAAGCCGTCGCCGCCGCGTCCAAGCTTCCCGGGCCGTTGTGGGTGGTCAAGGCGCAGATCCACGCCGGCGGGCGCGGCAAGGGCAAGTTCAAGGAACTCGGCCCCGATGCCAAGGGTGGGGTTCGTCTCGCTCGCTCGATCGAGGAAGTCCGCGCCAACGCCGCCGAAATGCTCGGCAAGACCCTGGTCACGATTCAGACCGGTGCCGAGGGCAAGCAGGTCCAGCGGCTGTACATCACCGATGGCGTCGACATCGCCAAGGAATTCTACCTTGCGCTGCTGGTCGATCGCGAAACTGGCCGAATCGCGGTCGTCGCCTCGACCGAGGGCGGAATGGATATCGAGGCGGTGGCACATGACACGCCCGACAAGATCGAGACCATCACCATCGACCCCGCGACCGGGATCATGCCGCACCACGGCCGCGTCGTCGCGGCGACGCTCGGGCTGACCGGCGATCTCGCCAGGCAGGCGGCAAGCGTCCTCGCCCAGCTTTACGCCGCGTTCGTCGGCACCGACGCGTCGCAGATCGAGATCAATCCGCTGGCCGTCACCGATGACGGCCGATTGCTCGTCCTCGACGCCAAGGTCGGGTTCGATTCCAACGCCATGTTCCGCCACCAGGACCTCGCCGAGTTGCGCGACCTGACCGAGGAAGATCCGATGGAGATTGAGGCATCGAAATACGACCTCGCCTACATCAAACTCGACGGCGACATCGGCTGCATGGTCAACGGCGCCGGCCTCGCCATGGCGACGATGGACATCATCAAATTGAACGGCGCCTTCCCTGCCAACTTCCTCGATGTCGGCGGCGGCGCGTCGAAGGAAAAGGTCACCGCGGCGTTCAAGATCATTTTGAGCGATCCTGCGGTGAAGGGCATCCTCGTCAACATCTTCGGCGGAATCATGAAGTGCGACATCATCGCCGACGGGATCGTCGCGGCGGCGCGCGAAGTGAACATCTCGGTGCCGCTGGTGGTCCGCCTCGAGGGCACCAATGTCGCCGAAGGCAAGGCCATCCTCGCCAATTCGGGCTTGCCGATCGTCAGCGCCGACGATCTGGGCGACGCCGCTCGAAAGATCGTCGCGGAAGTCAAAGTTGCAGCTTAAGTTACCGTCGGAGAAGCACGTATGAAACTCCTCGTCGCCGTCAAGCGGGTGATCGATTATAACGTCAAGCCGCGGGTCCGGATGGACGGCTCGGGCGTCGATCTCGCCAATGTCAAAATGTCGATGAACCCGTTCGACGAGATTGCGGTCGAGGAAGCCATTCGCCTGAAGGAGAAAGGTGCGGCAACCGAAATTGTCGCGGTGTCGGTCGGTCCGGCCAAGGCGTCCGAGACGCTTCGCACCGCGCTCGCGATGGGCGCCGACCGCGCGATCCTGATCCAAACCGACGAGGAGGTCGAGCCGCTGGCCGTGGCCAAGATTCTGAAAGGCGTGGTCGACGAGGAACAGCCCGGGGTGGTGATCCTCGGCAAGCAGGCGATCGACGACGATAGCAACCAGGTCGGCCAGATGCTCGGCGCCTTGCTCGGCTGGCCGCAAGGCACCTTCGCCTCGAAGCTCGAAGTCGCCGGGTCCGACATCAACGTCACTCGCGAGGTCGATGGCGGGCTCGAGACATTGAAGCTCACCACCCCGGCGATCATCACCACCGATCTTCGCCTCAACGAACCGCGCTACGCGTCGCTGCCCAACATCATGAAGGCCAAGTCGAAGCCGATGGCGGTCAAATCGCCGGGCGATTACGGGGTCGACGTCGCGCCCCGGCTCGAGACATTGAAAGTGATCGAACCGGCCAAGCGCCAGGCCGGGATAAAGGTCGGATCGGTCGATGAACTGGTCGCCAAACTCAAGGTGATGGGAGTTGCCGAATGAAGACCCTGGTTCTCGTCGAACATGACGGAAAGTCGGTCAAGGACGCGACTCTCGCCACCGTCGCTGCAGCAGCGCAACTAGGGGAAGTGCACCTGCTCGTCGCCGGATCGGGCGTCGGCCCGGTTGCCACGTCCGCCGCAACCATCGCCGGCGCTGGCAAGGTCCATGTCGCCGACGCCGCGCATCTCGAACATCAACTGGCCGAAGACGTCGCGCCGATCGCCGCCGCCTTGATGGCCGATCACGACGCCTTCCTCGCCTCCTCGACCACCACCGGGAAGAACATCGCCCCGCGGGTCGCGGCCTTGCTCGACGTGATGCAGATTTCGGACATCATGTCGGTCGAGGGCGAAGATACCTTCACCCGCCCGATCTACGCCGGCAACGCCATTGCGACGGTCAGGTCGAAGGATGCCAAGAAGGTCATTACGGTCCGCGGCACCGCGTTCGAAAAGGTCGCCGCTACTGGCGGCAGCGGAACGATCGAAGCGGTCGATTCCGGCGCTGCTTCGGGCAAATCATTGTTCGTCGGCGCCGAACTCAGCAAGTCCGAACGCCCCGAACTGACCAGCGCCAAGATCATCGTCTCGGGTGGCCGCGCGCTTGGCTCGTCGGAGCAATTCCACGCGTTGATCGATCCGCTTGCCGACAAGCTCGGCGCGGGCGTCGGCGCGAGCAGAGCGGCGGTCGATGCGGGCTATGCGCCCAACGATTACCAGGTCGGCCAGACCGGCAAGATCGTCGCTCCCGAAGTCTATATCGCGATCGGCATTTCAGGTGCGATCCAGCATCTCGCGGGGATGAAGGACAGCAAGGTCATCATCGCCATCAACAAGGACGAAGATGCCCCGATTTTCCAGGTCGCGGACATCGGCCTGGTCGGCGATTTGTTCAAGATCGTGCCGGAGCTGACCGAGAAACTTTAGCGGGCGGTGGTCCAGCCGACGGTCAGCAGCAGCACGGCGAACCCGGCGACATAGGCCAGCGGTACGAACCAGCCCTGCCGCACCCATTGCGTGACCGATCGAGCCTCTGGAAAGGCGCCCGAAATCGCCACCCCGGCGGACGATCCGAACCACAGCATCGACCCGCCGAAGCCGACTGCATAAGCAAGCAATGCCCAATCGTGCCCGCCCTGCGCCAGCGCCAGCACGGTGAGCGGGATATTGTCGAATACCGATGAAATCAGGCCCAGCCCGAACGCCACCTGCCATGATGGGTCGGGCAGGCCCTTGACCGGCATCAGCGACGCGGTGGCGACCAGCGCAGCGAGGAACACCGCACCGTTGATCGCCGGCCGGACCACCGACCAGTCGGGCCGGGCGATCAGGCTGGTGACGAGGATCGCGGTCCACAAGGCGAGGCCAAGCCACGGCGCCGATTGCTCGCCGGTGCTGACCATGTTGGCGATGATGTTCGCTGCCACCGCGACGGCGAGGATCGCGGCGACGATCGCGATCCGCCGCCAGATCAGCGGATGATCGGGCTCGTCGAACGCCACGATCCTTTGGTGCCGGTCTTGCGCCCGGGCGGCGAGCGGGGCGAACACCAGGAAGGCGGGGATCGCGGCAACATAGGCTGGTAGCACGTGGAGCGGCGACACTCCCTTGAGCCACATCAAGGTGGTGGTGGTGTCGCCGATTACGCTGCCCGATCCGCCTCCGTTCGCCGCCGCAACGATTCCCGCGACAAAGCCGATCGTCACCCGCCCGCGATAAACGTGGCGCGCCATCACTCCGCCGAGCATCGCCGCGACGATATTGTCGAGGAAAGCGCTGAGTACGAACACTATTCCCAGCAACGCCAGCCCGCCGGTCCAGTCGTCGGGCAGCCAATTGGGCAAATGGTCTGAAATGTTGCTCAGCTCGAACTGGTTGGACAGCATTGCGAAACCGACCAGCAGCAGCAGCAGATTGGCCAGCGTAACCCATTCGTGGCGCGCATGAAGCAACAGCGCCGAGCCGCCGTGGCCGGTGGGGAAAGCGGTCACCAGCGCTTCGACCAGCAGCACCGCTGCAAACCCGACCAGGCTCACTGTCAGCGCGTGGTTGTGCCACACCGCGACCCCGGCGAGCATCAGGCCAAACAGCAGGAATTCGACGGGGAAGCCCATTCGCTCTTGCTAAACGCTGCGGCGACGGCGGTCGAGAACAGCTTGTCGCTGATCGCCGGAAGCCGCGTCCGGCGCTTGCCGTTGCTCCGTTCCGCCCTTGGTCAGCCATAGCTAAGTCACTGATTGCACTTGAACTATTGCTATCCACTTGTTTCGGCGGTAGGCATGGTTCGAATAGTGCATTGGGGAATAAAGTGTCGGCAAAATTCTTCTTTGTGTTATTGCCGGTGGCCGCCTCATTTGCAGGGAGCGCTTGCGCCATGAATTCGGCTCCACTTCAGTCGATCGAATGCCGCGTAGTCGGGGGCGACAAGCTGCCCGCGGAAGCTGGCGGGTCGGGCCAGTTGTGTGCGGCGATCGAGCGCGCCGCAGCCCAGTCGCCGGCGCTTCGCTTCTCGGTCGAAGTTCACGTGCTTGGCGAATCGTCGCTTGCCGCGACCCTCACTACTGCCAACGGGACGGTCCTTCCGGTACAAAAATTCGCGGTCAGCGACCGGGCCCTGAATCCGGACTCGATCGAACGCTTTGCCAGTTCGCTGGTCAGCACGGTCGCGCGTGCGCAGAATCGTTAGAATTGCCTCGGGGGCCGTTTAAGGTTTAACCAATTCTCCATGTTTCGCTTCGACGACGTACGATGCGTATCTTGAACGGCCGTCATCATATTTGTGTAGTCAGACTTTGAATCTTGGGTGGGTGCAGTGCCGGATATTGCTGGTAATACGTCGACAACCTCCGTCATCGCCGTTGGCGGTTCCGTCAGCAACGTTCTGGAAGTGAATGGCGATCACGACTGGTTCCGGCTCGACCTTGTCGCCGGTCAGAAGATCACCATCACGATGAACGGCATCACGCTCGAGGATCCGCTGCTTCGGCTGCACGATTCAAGCGGTGCCATCGTTGCCGAGAACGACGACATCAGCTCGGGCGTGGTGCGGGATTCCAAGATCGTATACACTGTGACTGCCAGCGGCACCTATTACGTCGATGCCGGCGCCTATAGCGACACTTACTCGGGCACGTATCAGCTCAACGTCGCGACTTATGTTCCGCCGGCGGTGGCGAGTTACGCCCAGATCGCCGACCATCTGGTCAACGGCTATTGGGGTGGCGACAACCACCATTTCGCGGTTACGCAGGGTGGCTCGATCTCGGTCAATCTGACACTGCTAACTGCCGCCGGGCAAAACCTTGCCCGCAGCGCCCTGGCCCTTTGGACCGATGTCATCGGTGTGACCTTCAACGAGGTCTCGATCGGCGGCAGCATCACCTTCGACGACAATATGGCCGGCGCTTATTCGGACGGCGTCTGGGCGGGTGGGATCACCTCGTCAGCCCACGTCAATGTCTCGACCCAGTGGCTGACCGACTATGGCACGTCGCTGACCGGTTATTCGTTCCAGACCTACATCCATGAAATCGGTCATGCACTCGGCCTCGGACATGCCGGCTACTATAATACGACCGCGACCTATGGCAACGATGCCCTGTTCGCCAACGATGCCTGGCCGGCGTCGATCATGTCCTACTTCGACCAGACCGAAAATACCTATTTCGCGGGCCTCGGTTTCAGCCGGCTCTACGCGACCACTCCCATGCTGGCCGACATACGCGCGGTGGCGACGCTATACGGCCTGTCGACCAGCACCCGCACCGGCGACACGGTCTATGGCTTCGGCAACAATAGCGGCCGCCCCGAATTCACCGCCAGCATCGGCGTGGTTCCGCTTCTCCAGACGATCGTCGACAGCGGCGGGATCGATACGCTCAATTATTCGGGCTATTCGGTCAACCAGAGGATTGACCTAACTGAGGAGGCTTTCTCCAACGTCGGTGGCGGCACGGGCAACGTGTCAATCGGGTTTGGCACGGTGATCGAAAACGCATTCGGTGGCGACGGCAACGATACGTTGATCGGCAACAGCGCTGATAATTTGCTCATGGGCAATAACGGTTCCGACATCCTCAATGGGATGGGCGGAAACGACGTTCTGACCGGTGGTCTCGGCATCGACACGCTGACCGGCGGGGCAGGTGCGGACACGTTCCTTGATACCAGGGCCGGGCTCAACGGCGACACGATCATCGACTTCACGTCTGGCGACAAGATCGTCTTCAGCGATGCGACCTTGGCGGGGTTCACGTTCAACCTAACCGGCAGCGCGCTGACCTATACCAGCGGGTCGCTGACGCTGACCGGCGGCGTTTTGGGGACGCTGCTTGCCAGCGCTGCCGCTGCCGGCGGGGTGCAGCTCACCATTCAGGCGATCGTCATACCCCCCGTGATCAACGACGTCCGCAACGACTTCAACGGCGACGGGCGAAGCGACATTTTGTGGCGCAGCACCACTGGCCAGCTATCCGACTGGCTCGGCCAAGCCAATGGCGGGTTCGTCGGTAACGATGCCAATGCCTTCACCACGGTTCCGACCAGCTGGAGCATCGTCGGCACCGGGGACTTCAACGGCGACGGGCGCGACGATATCCTGTGGCGCAACACCAACGGGCAGCTCAGCGACTGGCTCGGCCAGGCCAATGGCGGGTTCGTCGGCAACGACGCCAATGCCTTCACCACCGTCCCAATCAGCTGGAGCGTGGTCGGCACCGGGGACTTCAACGGCGATGGTCGCGACGATATCCTGTGGCGTAACTCAAATGGCCAACTCAGCAACTGGCTCGGCCAGGCCAATGGCGGGTTCGTCGGCAACGACGCCAACGCCTTCTCCACCGTACCCACCAACTGGCATGTCGCCGGGGTTGGCGACTTCAACGGCGATGGTCGCGACGACATCTTGTGGCGCAACGATGCGGGTCAATTGAGCGACTGGCTCGGCCAGGCCAATGGCGGGTTCGTCGGCAACGACGCCAATGCCTTCGCCTCGGCCCCGATCAGTTGGCATATCGCCGGAACCGGCGACTTCAACGGCGATGGTCGTGACGACATCTTGTGGCGCAGCGACGCGGGTCAACTCTCCGATTGGCTCGGCACCGCGAGCGGCGGATTCGTCGGCAATGATGCCAACGCCTTCACCACCATCCCCATCAGCTGGACCGTGGTCGCGGTCGGCGATTACAATGGCGATGGGCGCGACGACATCCTGTGGCGCAACAGCAATGGTCAGCTCAGCGACTGGCTCGGCACCGCAGCCGGCGGGTTCGTCGGCAACGACGCCAACGCGTTCACCAGCGTCCCCACCAATTGGCACGTCCAGCCCGAAGCGTTCATCCTCTAGCGGCGGCTTGTTGATATAGCGCGGCCAGCCTAGTGGGCTTCATCCGCTGACTATATGAAGGTTTGAACAGGTGATCACCGAGCGCGTTGCCGCCCGTGCCGCGCTCGGGCTGATCCTGGTCGTGGCGCTCGCCTGGCGATTGCACAATATCGGCTTCGGCCTACCCAGCATGTACGATTCCGACGAGCCGATGTTCATGATCACCGCGCTCAAGATGCTCGCCCACGGGACGTTAAACCCCGGCTGGTTCGGGCACCCCGGTTCGACCACCATCTACCTGGTCGCGGCGATCGATGCCGCGGTCGCCTCGACCGGCCTGCTGCTCGGCCACTATGCCACCGTCGGCGACTTCGCCCGTGCCGCTTACGCCGACCCGGCGATGCTGTTCGTGCCCGCACGCGTCGCGATGGCCCTGCTCGGTACCTTGTGCGTCTGGCTGACCTACGCGCTTGGCAACCGGCTGCATGGCCACTCGACGGGGTTGGTCGCCGCGGGCTTGCTGGCGGTCAACGCGCTGCACATCGCCTGGTCGCAGGTCATTCGCACCGACATTCATTCGAGCGTGTTCATGCTGGCGTCGCTGCTGTTTTCGGTGCGGATCGCGGAACGCGGGAGAATGCGCGATTATCTGCTCGCCGGGGCCTTCGTCGGGCTCGCCACCGCAACCAAATGGCCCGCCGCGACGGTGTTCATCGCGGTCATCGGCGCCGCCACTCATGCCCGGCGCGAACGTGGCCCCGCCGAGCAGCCGATCCTGCGCGTGGCGGCGGCAGGCGCGGCGAGCCTGGTGGCGATGTTCGTCGCCTCGCCGTTCATCTTCCTCGACTGGCACACGGTGATGGCCAACATCACCGGCGAGATCTCCCCTAGCCATCTCGGGCATAACAGCAGCGGATTCCTCGCCAACCTGGCCTATTATCTTGGCCAGTCGGTGGCCGGTTCGATGGGGATGATCGGCCTCGCTTTGGTCATCGGCGGGGTCGCGCTGTCGGCGATCCGAAGCCCGGCCGCGCGCTGGACCCTGCTCCCCGCGGCGCTCCTGTTTCTCGCCCTCATCTGCACGCAGAATGTCTTCTTTTCGCGCTGGCTGATGCCGCTGATGCCGATGTTCTGCATCTTCGCGGCTTGCGCGATTGTTGCGATCGGCAAGCGCTTCTGCCGGTTCGCCTTCGTGGCGCTCACGCTGCTGGTCGGCGCCTCGTCGATCGGGCCAGCCATCGCCCAGTCGGCCGAACGCTCCAACGACACTCGCGCGCAGGCGGCGCAGTGGGCGGTCGCGCATATTCCGCCGGGCAGCCGCGTTCTGTTCGAGCATCTCGAGCTAAGCATTCGCGACCGGCCGTGGACGATCCTGTTCCCGATCGGCGACGCGGGCTGCATCGATGGCAAGCGAGCGCTTCGCGACGGCGTCAATTACGACCAGGTGCAGAAAGCGCGCGGGGCAAGCCCGATCGTCGACCTTGGCCATGTGAGCTTGCAGCGGCTCGAAACCTGCCGCGCCGATTATGCGATCCTCGCAATTTACGACCTCTATCTGGCGGAGAGCGCGCGTTACCCGAACGAGCTCGCTACCTATCGCGCCTTGCTTGACGGCGGACGGACTGTGGCGCTGTTCCGCCCGGTGCCGGGGAAAGCCGGCGGCCCGGTGGTCCGGATCCTCGCTTTGCCGCCGCGCTGATAGTGCGCTAAATGCACGTCGAAATTGGCTTTTTGCCTGTTGTTCAGTCGTGGGGAGTGAAGGGTGCAAGCGGTCATTCTTGCGGGCGGTCTAGGCACCCGGCTGGGCGAGGAGACGTCTGTCCGCCCCAAGCCGATGATCGAGATCGGCGGGATGCCGATCATCTGGCACATCATGAAGCTCTATTCGGCGCACGGCGTGAACGACTTCATCGTCTGCCTCGGCTACAAGGGCTATCTGATCAAGGAATATTTCGCCAATTACTTCCTCCACACCGCCGACGTCACGATTGACCTCAAGAACAATGCCATCGACGTTCACCAGAATTGGAGCGAGCCGTGGCGGATCACCCTGGTCGAGACCGGTGCCGAGACCATGACCGGCGGGCGGCTGAAGGCGATCCGAAAATATCTCGATAGTGATTCGCCCTTCTGCCTGACCTACGGCGACGGCCTCGCCTCGATCGACATCACCGCCTTGATCGCGTTCCACAAGGCGCACGGGAAGAAAGCCACTATCTCCGCGGTTGCTCCGCCGGGCCGCTTCGGCGCGATCGAGTTCGACGGCGATAAGGTTCACAAGTTCCGCGAAAAGCCCGACGGTGACGGTGCATTTATCAACGGCGGTTTCTTCGTCGCCGAACCGTCGGTGCTCGACCTGATCGACGGGCCGGCCACCTTGTGGGAGCGGGAACCGCTCGAGCAGCTTGCCGCCTCGGGTGAGCTGATGGCCTATCGCCATTCCGGTTTCTGGCAGCCGATGGACACGCTCCGTGACAAGATCCTCCTTGAAGAATATTGGCGCACCGGGGCGCCGTGGAAATGCTGGTGAGCCGCTCGGTCTGGAATGGCCGCCGGGTGCTGGTCACCGGCCACACCGGCTTCAAGGGCGGCTGGCTGGCGCTCTGGCTGAGCGAACTCGGCGCCGAGGTCACCGGCTTTGCGCTGCCCCCGCCAACCACCCCCAGCCTGTTCGAGCAAGCGCGCCTCGCCGAACTCGTCACCCACATCGAAGGCGACATCCGCGACCGCTCCGCGCTCGAGCGCGCGCTTTCATCCGCGCGCCCCGAGCTCATCTTCCATCTCGCCGCCCAACCCCTGGTGCGCGCCTCCTACGCTACCCCGGTTGAAACCTGGGCGACCAACGTCATGGGCACCGTCCATTTGCTCGACGCCGCGCGCCGGCTCGACGGGCTCGCCGGCCTGGTCTGCGTCACCAGCGACAAATGCTATGACAATCGCGATTCGGATCGCCCCTATTGCGAGACCGACCCGATGGGCGGCCACGACCCCTACAGCAGCAGCAAGGGCGCCGCCGAACTCGCCATCGACAGCTTCCGCCGCTCGTATTTCGCCGACGGCCCGCTGATCGCCTCGGTCCGTGCCGGCAACGTCATCGGCGGCGGCGATTGGGCCGAGGACCGGCTCGTCCCCGACATCGTCCGGGCGATGCTCGCCGGCGAAAAGCCGCTGATCCGCGCGCCACAGTCCGTCCGCCCGTGGCAGCATGTGCTCGACGCGCTTGGCGGCTACCTCATGGTCGGCGAGCGGCTGTTCGACGGCAATCGCGCGGCGGCGACGGCGTGGAATTTTGGTCCGTCGGACGACGCCACCCGCCCGGTCGCCTGGATCGTCGAGGAGATGCTCCGCGCATGGGGCGCTGAAGGTTGGGTCTCCCCCGTCGCCCCCCAGCCGCACGAGGCAAGCACGCTCAAGCTCGACAGCGCCAAGGCGCGCGCCGAACTCGGCTGGCACCCCCGCCTCGGCCTCGCCGACGCGCTGGCAAAAGTGGTCGAGTGGCACCAGGCCGTCGCCGCCGGCACCAACGCGCGCGCCATCACCCTCCAGCAACTGCGCGACTATGCAATTGCCGACGCCGTGGATCAGAAACGATGGGCATGACCGACACCCTCGCCACCCCCGACCTGCTCGCGCTCGCGGCCGGCTCGGACGAACCCGCGCTGCGCCGGATGATCCTCGATCTGGTCGGTGACTATGCCCGCCGCTTCCACGCGCCCGCCGCCTTCGTCCCCGGTACATCCCCGGTGCCGGTCTCGGGCAAGGTCTATGGCGCCAGTGACATGCAGTCGCTGGTCGAGAGCGCGCTCGATTTCTGGCTGACCACCGGCCGCTTCAACGCGGCGTTCGAGGAGCGCCTTGCCGCCCGACTCGGCATCCGCCACGCGCTGACCACCAATTCGGGTTCTTCGGCCAACTTGCTCGCTTTATCGTCGCTCACCTCGCACTATCTGCGCGGGGATGCACTCAAGCCCGGCGACGAGGTCATCACCGTCGCCACCGGCTTTCCCACCACCGTCAATCCGGTGCTCCAATATGGCCTCGTTCCGGTGTTCGTCGATGTCGACATCCCGACCTATAACATCGAACCGAGCCTGATCGAGGCGGCGGTGTCGAGCCGCACCCGGGCGATCATGCTCGCCCACACGCTCGGCAATCCGTTCGATCTCGGCGAGGTCATGCGGGTTGCCGCGAAGCATGATCTGTGGGTCATCGAGGATTGCTGCGATGCGCTTGGCGCGACCTATCGCGGGCAGGGGGTCGGCACCTTCGGCGACATCGGCACGCTCAGTTTCTATCCGGCCCACCACATCACCATGGGTGAGGGCGGCGCGGTGTTCACCGACAAGCCGATGCTCAAACGGGTGATCGAATCGATGCGCGACTGGGGCCGCGACTGCTGGTGCCAGCCTGGCATGGACAATACCTGCGGCAAGCGCTTCTGCCGCAAGCTCGGCGATCTGCCGATGGGCTACGACCACAAATATACCTACAGCCATTGCGGCTATAATCTGAAAATCACCGACATGCAGGCCGCGGTCGGCCTTGCCCAGCTTGATCGGCTCGACGGGTTCATCGCCGCTCGGCAACGCAATTTCGATCTGCTGACCGAGATGCTCAAGCCGCTCGAGGACGTGTTCATCCTCCCCCAGCCGACCGCGGGCAGCCAGCCTTCCTGGTTCGGCTATACGCTCACTCTAAGGCCCGGCTCACCGGTCACTCGCGATCAATTGATCCAGCATCTCGACGAGAAAAAGATCGGGACCCGACTATTATTCGGGGGCAATCTCATTCGGCAACCCTATATGCGCGATCGCAACTACCGCGTGGTGGGAGATCTGGCCAATGCCGACATCGTCACCGAAAGCACCTTCTGGATCGGGCTCTATCCCGGCCTGGGTCAGGACCACCTGCAATATGTGGTTGAGACCATTACGGGGTTTGTTGGCAGCGCGCGATAAGCTAGGGCGACGTTCGCTGGACACGATTTTAGGACGACGACGGGCTCGCTAACTGAAGGTCGCGATATCGCCCGAAAGGAGAATTCGACTGCCTGGTTCCATCTTCGACGATCTGTTCGTCCTCGAACTTGCCAATAATCATTGGGGCAGGCTCGATCGCGGACTCAAGATCGTCAGCGATTTTGCCCGGGTGGTCCGATTCAACGACGTGCGCGCGGCGATCAAGCTCCAGTTCCGCGACGTCGATTCGTTTGTCCACCGCGATTATCGCGGCCGCCCCGACATTCGCTACATCAAGAAGACCATCGATACCCAATTGTCCTGGGCTGAACTGCGCCAGCTGGTGGAGGCAGTGCGCGACACCGGCATGGTGACGATGGTCACCCCGTTCGACGAGGTATCGGTCGACAAATGCGTCCAGTTCGGGGTCGATATATTAAAGATCGCCAGTTCGGACATTCGAGACCGGGTGTTGCTGGAGAAAATCGCTTCGGCCGGCCGTCCGGTAATCGCTTCCTCGGGCGGCGCCGATCTGGACCATGTCGATCAATTGGTCGCCTTCTTCACCGACCGTAACATCCCCTTCGCGCTCAACCATTGCGTCGCGCTATACCCATCGGAAGACGGCGATCTCGAACTCAACCAGATCGATCATCTGCGCGCCCGTTACCCACACATCACGATCGGCCTGTCGACCCATGAGCATAGCGACTGGCACGATTCGATGCTCATCGCCTACGCCAAGGGCGCGCGCACCTTCGAACGTCATATCGACATTGATTTCGAAGGCGTGCCGGTCAGTTCTTACTGCACCAAGCCGGAGCAAGCCGACATCTGGTTCCGCGCGTTCAAGAAAGCTCGCGAGATGTGTGGCGGTGGCGGCGCAGAACGCCGAGTCGTTCCCGAAGTCGAGCGGCGCTATCTCGATGCGCTGGTCCGCGGGGTCTATGCCAGGCGCGATCTGGCGGTGGGCGACGTGCTGTCGCTCGACGACGTCTATTTTTCGGTGCCGTTGCTCAAAGGCCAGATCTCGACCCGCGAATTCATCGGGAACGAGATTTTGACTATGCCGCTGGCGGCCCATGATCCGATCGGGATCGAAGCGATCGACGGTCCGATCCGCGGCAACCGGGCGTTGGTCGATTTGATCCTCGACCGCGGATTGACCGACGGCGCCCCCGCTAGCCAGGCGGTCGGCACCTAAGCCGACGCATCGGCTGGAAAGCGCAGTATCTTCGATGACCATTCGCTTGTCAGACTATGTCGCCGCGCGCCTCGTCGATCACGGCATTACCGACGTGTTCATGCTTACCGGCGGCGGCGCGATGCACCTTAACGATGCGTTGGGCCGAGCGCCGGGCCTCAAATACATCTGCTGCCATCACGAGCAGGCGCTGGCGATGGCGGCGGAAAGTTACACCCGCCTGTCGGGTCGGCTGGCGGCGCTCAATGTCACCACCGGCCCGGGCGGGATTAACGCGCTCAACGGGGTCCACGGCGCCTACACCGATTCAATCGCGATGATCGTCCTGTCGGGCCAGGTGAAGCGCGAGACGCTGCGGGCGAATGCTCCGGTCAAGCTTCGCCAGCTCGGCGACCAGGAAGCCGACATCGTCGCGATGGTCACCCCGATCACCAAGTTCGCGGCGCTGGTCGCCAACCCCGCCGACGTCCGTTACCTGCTCGAAAAGGCACTATGGCTGGCAGAAAGCGGGCGCCCCGGCCCGGTGTGGCTCGACATTCCGATCGACGTCCAGTCGGCGATGATCGACCCAGTCTCGCTTCGCGGTTTCGATCCGCCGGTCGAAGGCCATGGCCGCGATTTTGCGATTCCGGCCGAGTATGGCTGGCTCGGGCGCGACGAGCTTCGCGCGCCGGCGCGCCAGCTGATCGCCATGCTTCGTGAGGCCAAGCGCCCGGTGATGATGCCCGGCACCGGGGTTCGAATCGCCAAGGCGCACGATCTGTTCCTCAAGGTCGCCGACAAGCTCGGCATCGCCATCGCCCCGGCGTGGAACGCGCAGGACGTGGTAGCCGACGATCATCCGCTCTACGTCGGTCGTCCCGGGACGGTCGGCGACCGATCGGGCAATTTCGCCGTGCAGCGGTCCGATTTGCTGCTGGTGCTCGGCTGCCGCCTCAACGTCCGCCAGATCAGCTATAATTTCCAGGCATTCGCGCCCGACGCGAAGAAGATCATGGTCGACATCGACGCCGCCGAGCTGGCCAAGCCGACGCTGTCGATCGAACTTCCGATCCATGCCGATCTCGCGACCTTCCTCGGGGTTCTGCTTGAGGAACTGGGCAACTACCAGCCAGCCGCGGCGCATGCCGATTATGTCGGCTGGGGCCAGGAACGCCGCCGGCAATATCCGGCGTTGCTCCCCGAATATTGGGAGACGAAGGGGGCGGTGAACCCTTACTGCTTCGTCGACACATTGTTCGCCGCGCTCGAAGAGGATGAAGTGATCGTCATGGCCGATGCCACCGCTGCGGTGGTCACCGTCCAGGTCGCCAAGTTGAAGCGCGGCCAGCGCCTCTATTCGAACTCGGGCGCCGCCTCGATGGGTTACGACCTCCCGGCGACAATCGGCGCCTGGCACGCCATGCCGGAGGGCTCGAGGCGGATCATCTGCCTCGCCGGCGATGGCAGCATCATGCAGAACCTCCAGGAATTGCAGACCATCGTCGGCCAGCGAATCCCGGCCAAGATATTCCTCTACAATAACAGCGGCTATCACTCGATCCGCCAGTCGCAGCAGGCCTATTTCGACGGCTTCTCGGTCGGCTGCGGACCCGATTCGGGGATCACCTTCCCCGATTTCGAGAAGATCGCCGCTGCTTTCGGCCTTGGCTATACCCGCGTCTCGGACCATGACGACATGGCCCGCGCGATCGAAGAAACACTCGGCGCGCCGGGTGCTACATTGTGCGAGATCATGGTCGACAAGGGGCAGAATTTCGCCCCCAAGGTGTCCTCGCGCCGGCTCGATGACGGCAACATGGTCACCGCCCCGATGGAGGATCTCGCCCCGTTCCTGCCGCGCGACGAGCTGGCCCGGGCGCTTAGCGTCCCCGAGTGATGACCGCCGCCGTCGACATCATCTTCGATCTCGACGGCACCCTGGTCGACAGCGCTCCGCACATCGCAGCGATCCTCACGGAAGTGGCCGGGCGCGAGATTCATGCATCGCAAACGCGTCAATATTTGACCAAAGGCGGCGAACAATTGATCTCGGCACTGCTTGGAAGCAACAATCTGGACGAAAACCTCGCCCAGTTCCGCCAACTATACGGTTCGCGTCCGACTCCAGACTGCCTCTATCCCGGAGTCCGCGACGGCCTCGACCGACTCGCCGACGCCGGCCGCAGTATGGCGATCTGTTCAAACAAGCCGCAGAGTTTGTGCGATAAAATCGTCACCGACCTCGACCTCGATCACTTCAGCGTCGTCATTGGCGGCGCATTGAAGCCCTCGCCCCAGCTTCTCACGGCCACCCTCTACGTCGGCGATAGCAACGTCGATCAAGAAACCGCTTCACTCTCCGGATTTCCCTTCGTTTTCGTCTCCTACGGCTACGCCGAATCCGATTTCGAAACCGATTCACCGCGCTTCGACCACTTCGCCGAGCTAGTGGATTTCATCCTGCGATGAAGACCCTCCTCAGTCCAAACATCGCGCAGATCCTTGCAGCGAGCAGTGACAGAATCGTCATCACCGGCGCCGGCGGATGGCTCGGCATGGCGACTCTCGAATTGCTAGGCGCGACGATGGGCGAGAATTTCACGCAACGCGTCGCCTGCTTCGGATCAAGCGCTCGGACATTGCGCTTGCTCGATGGAACCTCGCTCGATCAACGCCCCTTGGCCGATATCACGAGCCTCGATGCAGCGCCGACCATCGTCCTGCACTTGGCCTTCCTCACCAAAGACCGCGCCGAGGCGATGGATGCACAATCCTATCACGCCGCCAATGAGGCGCTCGACCAAATGTTGCTCGATTCGCTCGATGCCATCGGCGCACGAGCGATCTTCATCGCCTCTTCTGGTGCTGCTTACCGCGCCGACGACCCGTCAGCGTCACCCTCGATGAGGCTCTACGGCACCCTTAAACGCGATCAGGAGCAGCGCTTCGCAGACTGGGCCGATCAGCATCGCAAACGCGCCGTCATCGCGCGGATCTTCAACATCTCGGGCCCGCACATCAACAAGCATGGAAGCTACGCACTCGCCTCCTTCATCCTCGACGCTTTGGCCCGACGCCCGATTGCAATTAACGCCCCTCACCGCGTTGTGCGGGGCTACGCCGCGGTCCGCGAATTGATGTCGCTCGTTTTCGCGCTCCTCCTCGACAGCAAAGCGGAAACCATCCGTTTCGACAGCGGCGGCGAGCCGATCGAGATGCAGGTCATTGCGCAAGTCATCGCAGACCTGCTCGGCCCGATGGCAATCACTCGCCCACCGCTCGATCCTGCGATCACTGATCATTATGCAGGCGACACCGCCGCTTATCGTGCCTTGCTCGCCGACCACTCGATTGAACCTGTGCCATTTGCGCAGCAGGTCATTGAAACTGCTGAATTTCTTGCACTTTCCGCCTTGCCATTGGAATCCAACCGGGTGGCCACGGCGAAACAGTCATGTTAGCCCCACAGAGGATGATTCCCTGGGGGCACCATCCAGTGTTTGTCGGTGCGAATTGCCGGGTTGGTGGAAGGATGCGGGTGCGGTGAACAAATCGATGTTCAAACGGATTTTCGGCGCGATTGCGTTGCTTTCGGCGAGCATGGCGAGCGGCCAGATCGATCCGCGCTTCATTCCGCAAGGCTCGCCAGTTTCGCCCAATGCAGGCGATCAGCGCACGCAGTCAGCGCCGAACCTGGGCGCGCTTGGCTCGGCCGATCCGACCGCGGGCCTGACGCTCCGATCTGAATCGGTGGTCGATACCGAACGCCAACTGCTGCTTAACGAACAATTGCTCAATGCCAAGCGCGATGGCAACGCTGGCGAAACCGGCGTCAAATTGCCGCCCCGGCCGAACGAGTTCGAACGTTATGTCGAGCGCGTCCTCGGTCGCAAATTGCCGCGCTTCGGGTCCAACCTGTTGCTCCCGTCGCAGCGCGATTTCGCAACCCCCGCGACGGCGACCGTTCCGCCCGATTACATCCTCAACGTTGGCGATGTCGTTTCGATCTCGATGGCCGGGTCGATCGAGGGTAGCGTCGAACGCGAGATCGATACCAACGGCCGGATATTCCTGCCCAAGGTCGGCGGGATCCAGCTCGCCGGAATCCGCTACGCCGACCTTCAGGACAGGGTCTCGTCTGCGATCGGCAGGCAATATCGCGGTTACATCGTCAATATCGGGATCCGTCGGCTGCGCGGCATTCGTGTCTATGTCACCGGCTTCGCCAATCATCCCGGCGCGTTCACGGTCAGCAGTTTGTCGACCCTGGCCAATGCCGTGTTCCAGGCGGGCGGCCCGTCTAGTGGCGGCAGCTTCCGCTCGGTCAAGCTGTATCGTCGCGGCGCCGAAGTCGCCGATTTCGACATTTACCAATTGGTTCGCGGCGGCAACCGGATGAACGATGCGGTGCTTCAGAACGAGGATGTCTTGTTCATCCCGCCGACTGGCCCGCAGGTAGCGGTGATTGGATCGGTCAATGAGGAAGCGATTTACGAGACCAAGCCGGGCGAGACACTCGATACAGTATTGGCGCTCGCTGGTGGGACCAACGACTTGGGTGATGCAAGCCGGATCATCCTCTATCGAACCGCGCAGACCGATCGTATCGGCCCGCAGGAAATTCGCCGCGAAGCGATGGCCAATGCCGACGTGATTGGCGGCGATATCCTTCAGATCCTGTCGCGCGGCTCCTTGGTCCAGCCCGTTGATCGCCAGTCGGTGCTGGTCCGGGTTGAGGGCGAAGTGAACCATCCGGGCAATTATTACGTCGCCCCCAACACCCCGATGAGCCAGGTCATGGACCTCGCCGGCGGCCTGACTCCGCGCGCTTATGCCTTTGGCGCCAGACTCACTCGTCAGTCGGTCAAAAGCCAGCAGCTCGAGAGCTTCCTCGAGGCGATCAAGCAGCTCGAGCTGACCCTCGCCTCGGCCCCGTTGACGTCCGACCAGAGCATCCCCGCGTACCAGCGCGAGGCTGAGCTGAGCGGTGCCCGGGCCGTGCTCGACCGCTTGCGCACTGCGGAACCCGATGGCCGCGTGGTGATGCAGATCGACCCGCGCGCGACCGCGCTCCCGGCCAGCATCCTGTTGGAAAATAATGACTCGATCAACGTGCCCGTCCGAGCGTCGACCGTCGGCGTGTTCGGCGCAGTCTATCGCCCCGCCTCGTTCCTGATTGACGATCGGATGCGCCCTCTGCGGGTCAAGAATTACCTCGACAAGTCGGGTGGGCCACTCCGGGCGGCCGACCGCCAAGGGATCTTCGTGGTCCGCGCCAATGGCGAAGTGCTGCCCAAGTCGCGCGGCGCGCTCAATGCGCCGGTGCTCCCGGGTGACGTGATTTTCGTCCCGGTCCGGACCCAATCGTCGAGCTTCTGGGCGAAGCTTCGTGATATCAGCACGACCCTGTTCCAGGTCGGTCTTGGCGTGTCGACCTTGAGGTCGGTGGTCAAGTGAGGGCGCCGCGAACGGTGATTGGCAGCTTGGCCGGGATGGGCGGGTTAAACCGCCCGCTGACCCGCCGAATCCTGTTTGTGATCCTGATCGCGATCTTCCTCTTCCTTGGCTTCTTTCCCGAGCGTTATCGTGCCGCGGTGACGCTCACGCCAAGCGATCCGACCACGCTTGGCTTTAACCCGACGCAGGTCCAGCTTGGCGCGCTCAACAGTGTGTTCGGCAACCAGGCGGCGATCGAGATCGCGCTCAAGGTCGCTTCCAGCGTCCAGGTTCGAGATCGCGTCGCGCAGCAATTGAAACTCCAACACAAGCTCGGCCTTCATAGCCGGGCTCAAGTCCACCGCTGGCTCCAACGCAGTGTCGATATTCGCGCGCTCCGTGGCGGCATCATCCAGGTCCAAATCCTGCTCGCTGACGGCGAATTCGCCAAGCAAATCGTTGGCGCGTATGAAGATGCAGCGCGCGAGCAACTCGCGGTCGTCAGCCGCGAGCAGACCAAATATAAGCATGAGGTGCTGATCAAGCTGGTGGCGGAATCGTCCGATCGGCTGGCTCGGGCGCAAGGCGCGTTCGACACGCTTCGGCTGACCACTCGGACCCCCGATCCGACGATCGAGGCGGGCGTTGCCGCCGACCGGGTCAACGGCCTTCGTCAGTCGATCAAGACCAAGGAATTGGAGCTTGCCGCGTCGCGCCAATTCTATTCAGACGAGAATTTGAAAATCCGCCAGATCCTGGCCGAGATCGCCACGATGCAAAGCCAGCTTGGTCAGGCGATGACGACCTCGCCCGAACAGGCCCAAGGCGTCGGTCGGGCGGTGCGTAGCTCGACCCAGTTCCGCAAGTTGCAGCGCGAACTGACGATCTCTCAGACCTTGTACGACACCTACGCACGCCTCCTCGAAGGCACGGCAATCGATGAAATGACCTCCACCGCCAATATCCGGGTGCTCGAGCCACCGTTTATCGACACCTCGCGCCAGCTCAATTATCCGGCGCTGGCGCTGGCACTTGCGCTGCTGTTGATCCTACTCTCGATCGAATTTTACGAGCTTCGGCCGCCGGTCGGAAACCGAGCCGTGATCCGCGAAACCTATGCCTAGTTCCAGCCATCCGCAGCCCGAGCTGTCGGTTGTCATTCCCTGTTTCAACGAGGAGGGCAATGCAGCGGCGATTGCTTTGGCGGTGGTCGAGCAGATGGAGAAGGTCAGTTCCGACTTCGACATCATCTTCATCGACAATGGCTCGACCGACCGGACTGTGGACATCGTTCGCGACCTTTGCGCTCGCGATCCGCGGATCAAGCTGATCGTCAACACCCGCAACTTCGGCCAGTTGCGCTCGCCCACCCACGCCGTGCTCGAAGCCAGCGGCCGGGCAGTAATCGGGATCGTCGCCGATTTCCAGGATCCGCCCGAGATGATCCCCCAATTCGTCGAACGCTGGCGGAACGGCGCGGAAATCGTGCTCGCCACCAGCGAGACGAAGATAGTCTCCCCGCTGTTCGCCGCGGTGCGCCGCCTGTCCTACGGCCTGCAGCGCAAGTTCGGCGACTATCCGATCATCCCCAACGCGACCGGGTTTGGCCTGTACGATGCCAAGGTCATCCGCACGATTGCCGCATTGAACGAGCCCGAGCCGTTCTTCCGCGGGCTATTGGTCGAGACCGGCTACCGGATCGAAACCATCCCGTTCAAGCGGCCGTCGCGCGCCGCCGGACAGTCGAAGAATGGCTTTCTCGCCTTGCTCGACTTCGCATTGTCGGCGCTGGCGGGATCGTCGAAGGGGCTGCTCCGGGTACCGCTTTACGTCAGCTTCTTCATCTTTTGCGCAACTGCGGTGACGATGTTGGGCGCCCTATATTCAATGATCGTCGGCGCCAATCCGCGGATGTGGCTATTCGCCACCTTGCTCGAATTCCAGTTTGGCTTGCTGTTCCTGTTCCTCGGCCTGCTCGGCGTGCAGGTGCGGATGATTTCCGATCGCACGCGTGGCACGCCGCTGGTGATCGAACGCGAGCGGGTCAATTTCCCGACGGGTGGTTGACCGGTGACCCAGACGAAAAGCTTGAACTCGATCGAGCGCCTGTGGCGTTATTATCAGGCGGGTATCGTCAACACGGCGTTCGGCTATGGCCTCTACGCCTTGTTCGTCGCGCTCGGGCTCAATATCTATGTCGCGCAGGTCATCGCCCATTTGCTGGGGATGGCCTTCAACTATGTCACCTACAGTCGGCATGCGTTCCACGATTCCGATGTGTCGAAGTCGCGGTTCGTGCTGTCGTACGCGGTCAATTATCTGATCGGGCTGGCGGCGTTGTGGGCGGCCTCGCAGTTCATCGCATCTCCCTATCTGGCCGGGTTCATCGCCGTCGGGATCGTGTCGCTGATCAACTATTTCATCCTCAAGCATTGGGTGTTCACCCCCCGTGCCCGGTGAAATCGACCAGGATCTGAAACGGGCCAGGGGCGCGCGAGTCGAGTGGTTACTCACCATTCCCGTCGCCATCGGCATCATCTATTGCCTGACGTATCTGCTGATCTACGGCTACTTGCCGCCGCCCTATTTCCTGGTGCCGAGTGACACCTTCATGGATTTCTTCACGCCCGCGACGTACGCGCATCAGGGCGGCGCGTACGACGCTTATCAGACGATTTATCCGCCGCTGTCGTTCGTCGTTCTGAAGTTCGTGTCCTGGGGTCCATGCTACCCGTTCAATGCCGGTGTCGAGGCGCGTAACTGCGATACCTATGGTCTGGCGTCGCTGATCCTGATCTACCTGTTCAACACCGCGCTCATCGCCCGCACGTATTGGAAGATAGATCGAACAACCTTTATTCCTCGGACCTTCGCTCTGTGCGCGGGCCTGACGACGACCTACGCGCTTGAACGCGGCAATGTCCTCCTGTTCTGTTTTACCTGCGTCATCTTGGCGTACGGTCCGCTGCTACGCTCGGCCCGGTTGCGCTGGCTGTTCGCGGGCCTGGCGGTGAATTTCAAAGTCTATTTGATCGGGACTGTTTTCGCCCAGTTGCTCAAGCGACGCTGGCGGTGGTTCGAAGGGGCGCTGCTGGCAACGGCGGTCGTCTATCTGGTGAGTTTCGCAATCTATGGCGAAGGCACGCCACGCGAAATCTTCAGGAATGTCAGTTCCTACGCCGGCGGGTTCAAGGTCGGGGACTTGCAATATCTTTGGTACCCCAGCTCGCTCCAGCCGCTCAGATCGCTGCTCGCCGGCGATGCCGCTTCGCCGATCATCAACTTGTTGGGATCGCACACGACGGAGCTCGGACTGGTCATCATCAATGCGTTGGTGACGGCGACAATATTATCCGTCTTCGCCGCCGCCGGGGCTGCTTGGTGGCGGCCCGGCGTCGTGCCGATGCATCGCCTGATATTCCTGAGCATGGGCGTTGCTTTCATTTTGTCGGAAGTGGGTGGCTACACGCAGATGCTGCTCCTGTTCTTCATATTCATGGAGCGGTGGCGCGGTGTCGGTCGGCCCGCCGCAATCGTGATGGCTTACATCTTGTCGTTCGCGCTCGACTTTCCGATCGCGCAGGTTCCCTCGATGGTCAACGACTCCTTCCTCGCAGGGAGAATGGTGATCGCCGAATATTATGTCGGCGTCGGCATCGTCGTTCGCCCGGTATTGATTCATCTCATCCTGATGACCCTGTCATGGGTGACGATCCGCGACGTCTGGGCCGACGCCCGGATACATGGCTGGCGCTCGCCGCTGCCGTGGCGCCGAAGCCTCCCCGCGGCGGCGGAGCAGGCACCGTGAAATTGATTGTCTACGGCTTGGGCTCGACGGGTCAGATCATCGTCGACGAGCTGGTCGATGCCAATGTCGCGATCGAGCTGATCCTTGATCGCGGCAAGAGCGGGCAGGATTATCGCGGGATCCCGATCCTTGCGCTCGACGATCTCGCCGACGGGCGGCTTGCGGGGGCTACCGTGTTGATCGCGCTCCACAATCACTATGTCGACATCAAGCAACTTCACGACCAACTTGTTCAGGCCGGCGCGGTTCGTGTGCTCACCCCGATCCGCCTTGCCGATTTGATCGACCGTCCCAAATCAATGCCCGGCTACTGGCTCGATTACGAATTCGACTATGATGCTCGGAATGCGAACTTCGCGCGGGTTCGCAGATTGCTCGCCGATTCCACGAGCCGCGGCCTGTTCGACGCCCTGCTGCGCTATCGCCGCCATGGCAAGGTCGCCGATTGTCCGTCGCCCAGCCTGGACGATGAATATACGCCGACCGACCTGCCGCGGTTCGTCGAGCCGCTGCGCATCGTCGACTGCGGCGCCTTCACCGGGGTCGCGATCCACAAGTTCCTCACGGCCGGCTACGCCATCGACAGCGTCGTCGCGTTCGAGCCGGATCCGGCGAATTTCGCCACTCTCGCGTCGCGCGATCTCCCGGTTGGCAGAAGCCTTTGCTTGCCGCTCGGGACATGGTCGACGACCACCCAACTCAATTTCTCGAGCGGAAACTCGATGGCCAGCCACTTGAGCGACAGCGGCGACGTGACGATTCAGTGCGTCGCGATCGACGACGTGCTCCACGGGGAGCAGGTCAATGTCGTCAAGCTGGACGTCGAAGGCGCGGAGATCGAATCGCTGAAAGGCATGGAACAGCTGGTCCGCGATCAGCGGCCCAACCTGCTGGTCTCGGCATACCATACCCCGGGCCATCTCCACGAAATTGCAGAGCTAATCGACGATTGGGGCCTCGGCTACCGGTTCCACCTGCGAGTGCACGAGCAAAACAGCTTCGGGGTGGTGCTCTACGCGCTGCAGGATGAATTGCTGGCCACTTAGGCGGGCTTAGTGCTCGCGGAGCGACCGCCAGAAGTTAGCGGTCAGCGGCTCAAGGATATATTGCAGCGCGGTGCGCTTTCGGCCGGCAAGGACCGCCTCGACCGGTAAGCCCGGACGCAGCTGGCCGCGGCCAAGTACGGCCCGTACCTTGTCAAGCTCGGTCGGCGCGATCTCGATCTCCGCAATATAATATGAGGTGCCGGCTTTCTCGTCCTTGAGCCGGTCGGCGGAAATCGTCTTCACTGTCCCTTGAAGCATCGGCAAAGTTCGGTCGTGGACGCTGAGGAAGCGGACTTCGGCTTTTTGGCCTTGGTATACGTCGTCGGCATCGCCCGGAGTAACTTGTGCCTGGATGACCAGCTTGCGCGTGTCGGGGACGATATCCATCAACGTCTGCCCCGGAGCGACCACGCCGCCAATGGTGAACACGGTCAGACCAACGACCTGCCCGGACGTGGGGGCGCTGAGCCTGCTATTGCGCAATTGCTCGCGGGCGATGACCAGTTTGGGCAATATGTCGGACAGGCGAGCCTGCGTGTCGCGAAGCTCGGTCGCGGCCTGCTCCAGGTTGGTCTTGCGAAGGCTCAGATCCTGCATGCTCGATTCGCCCATCCCCTGGCCGGCACGCGCCATTTCAGCGGTCAACGCCGCCTCGCGTCCGCGCAATTCCTCGATATCCCGTTCCAGCGCGCGGACTCGGTTGGTCGAGGCGAAGCCCTTCTTCTCGAGATCCTTCAATCCCGTCAGTTCGTCTTGCGTGATTCGCTGCTGCTCGCGGACCGAGACTCGTTGCTGGGCGTAACCGGTCTGCTGTTCGGCGAGTTGTTTCGATCGTTGGCCTAGCACCGAAGATTGCGCCGAAAGCGACCCCGAACGCGCCTGCAATTGCGCACGTTGGAGCTGTAACGCCTGCTGCGCTATCGGCCGGTCCGCGTCGGACAAGTTGGTGAATTCGGCCGGCACCGGAAAGCTGTGCTGCCCATTGCGTTCGGCAAGTAATCGGGCGCTTTGCGCAATCAAGTTGAAATATTCGCTGGTCAGCGCCCGCTCCGTGGCCACCAGATCGGGCGCGGCCATTTCGACCAGTAGCTGACCCGCCTTGACCTTCTGTCCCTCGCGGACATGGATCACGCCAACGATCCCCGCCTCACGGCTCTGTACGGCTTGGCGATTGCCGGAAACCGCGATGGTGCCCGGCGCATAAACTCCGGCATCGAGCGGCGCTATCGCTGCCCAGCCGAGCAGCACCACGAAGAAGAAAAAGCCGATCCACGCGCCAATCCGAATGTCCCGCCGGGGATCATCGACCTGGATTAGGTCGGTGGCCGGTTCCTCGCGCCACAGAAGCTGCGTATCGTTCATGAGGCCCGACCTTCCTGGCGCGGTGCCGACAGCCGGGCGACGACGTCCTTCGCCGGCCCGAACATTGTTGGCCGACCAGCTTCGAGCACGAGTAGATGATCGGCAATTTCGAGCACCGAGCGGCGATGAGCGACGATCAGGATCGTCGCCTTGCGGTCTCGCGCCGTCTTCATCGCCTCGATCAACGCAGCCTCGCCCTCTGCGTCGAGAAACGCGTTGGGTTCGTCGAGCACCAGGATCGCTGGATCGCCGTAGAAGGCGCGGGCGAGCGCGACACGTTGCGACTGGCCGGCTGACAATCCGGCGCCGCCGGGCCCAAGCCTGGTGTCATAGCCTTGCGGCAATTGCAGGATGAGGTCGTGTACCCCGGCGAGCTTCGCTGCGGCCACCGCCTTGGTGTCGATGTCCTCGGCCTGGGTCGGCGACCAGCGCGCAAACCGCGAAACATTGTCCTTGATGCTGCCCTCAAGCAGACTCGGCTCCTGCGGCAGATAACCAAAGTGATGACCAAGCTCGTCAGTCGGCCAGTCCTGACGTTGAGCGCCATCGATTCGCACGGTCCCGACTTCCGGCACGATCGCCCCGGCAATAACCTTGGCCAGGGTCGATTTACCCGATCCGCTCGGTCCGATCACCCCGGTGATTTCCCCCGGTGCGGCGGCGAAGGTAATACCGGCGAGGATCGCCATTCCATCGGGCCGGCGAACACCGATCCCCTCGACCTTGAGCTTTCCTTCAGGTTTTGGAAGCGAGGTCCGCAGCCTGGTCGAATCATCGGGCGTCGATAACACGTCGGCCAGCCTAGCTAGTGCTACCCGAGCCGAACTCAATGTCGACCAGCCGCCGATCAGCGCCTCGACCGGCTGCAACGCGCGCCCTAGCAGGATTGAGGCGGCGACGATCGCGCCCGACGAAATGTAACCGGCGATTGCTAGCAGCGCGCCAAGCCCGAGCGCGGCCGACTGGACGAACATCCGCAAGAACCGGCTGCCGGCCGCAAACCGGCTCCCCTCGAACTGCGATTCGACCATTTTGGCCAACCCGTTCGATCGGAGCGAGATCTGCCGCGACACCATCGCCCCGGTCATTCCGAGCGCTCGGACGGTTTGCGCCTGAACCGAAGCCGCCTGTTGCGAGGCATGAGACTGCGCCAGCAACAGGGTCGCGCCCTCCAGATTCTTGCGCGTGGCCAGCTGGTTACGCCACGCAACGACCAGCAGCAGCGCGATCGAGACGATCGCTAGCATGCCGATCCAGAAATGCAGCAGGAAGGCGACGAGGATGAAAATCGGCGCAAACGGTGCGTCGAACAAAGCGTTGGCGACCGGGCTGGCGATCGTCTGGCGAACCGTGTCGAGGTCGCGCATCGCTTGGCCATTGGCGCCGCCACCGACCGACATCATCCGGTTGAGGATCAATGGCGCGAGATGAGTTTCGAGCCGAACGCTCGCACGAACCATTAGCCGCGAGCGGATCGCATCGAGTGCGGCGAGCGTGAGCAAGGCGACAGCGAGCGCTAGCGTGATGAACAGCAAGGTCGTCTTGCCCCCGGTGGCAACCACGCGGTCGTAGACCTGCAACATGTAGAGCGACGGCACAAGGAACAGCAGATTGATTAGCAGGCTGAACCCCGCGGCCGCCATAAAATGCGGTCGGCAACTGCGAAGCGCGTCCGCCAGTGGCTTGGAAAGCACTACTCCAGCAAGTTTCATGGAATCCGGGGAGTCAGGCATCGTAGGCGACTTGCTCCAGGGGTTGTGACGGGTCATGCGAGCGCGCTTCTACGCTGGTTGCGGAATTAATTGCCAGCCTTGATGGGCATTTAAGATGAAACGCCGCTGCGGGCCCAACCGGTAATGGCGAAGCGGCCAACAGGCGCGGTCGCTGTCACTTCGGACACGCTGTGCCATGCTGGAACGGCAAATAAATTAAGTGAATTAAACCGCGGACGGATTGCCCGTTCAATGTTCCAGTCAGAATCGAAAAAGTTGAGATAGCCGCCCCATTGCGGCCGCCAATCGCCTCGTGTCATGTTAAGCACATAGGCAACTCGCCGGCCACGAGCCACTTCTTAGAGCCAGAACGAAACCGGCCACTTTCTCCACCCTTCATCCCGATACCCAAACCTATTTCGACCGATAGCAAGCAGACCTTGAACAACCCCATCCTACTCGAAGCCTACTTCATGCCTGGAGATCAAGAACGCCAGATTACATGCGGGTTTGATCTGAACGGGACTAGGGCGGAATACAGTTTTACGCGGAAGGGCTAAGCGGAGCTCCGTGGTGGCTCGCAAAGGACTCAATCCATTTGACTACCATCGATATTTCTTCAGAATTCGCCTTCCCGACGGTCGCCAAATCGCGCTGGCGCTCTTCTACGCTGTAATCGCGATTGATATCCTTGCTGTGCTTAGCGAAGATCGGGCCAGCAACGATGTCCTCGGCATCCTTTTCAGTCATGCCAAGCTCGAAGAATGTCGTGACCTCATGCAGCTTGGCGACCGGATCGGCAAACAATTGGCTCGAGTTGAGGAGCATCACCCGAGGTCCAAATGCCTTCGCCATGGCATCGAAATGGTGGATTTGCATCAACCACGCCATTGCGGCCACCTGCACATCGCTCAGTTCCAAAATCTCGTCCGCGCTCAAGTCAAGCTTGAGCGTGCTCCATTTCATCAAATGGGTGAACAACTTGCGGCCCAATATCCTGCCCCAAATCCCGAGCTTGAGTAGCGATATGAGATAGGTTTCGAGATCGGAGTAAAGCAGGACAGCGCGGCTCGGATTGCGCGTTCGAAGGATCTGATCCAACAGTGGATTGGCGAAATTGGATGGTTTCGTGACAACGACCTCACCCGGACAAAACGGACGCTCTAGAAGGCGAAGCACCAATTCAAGCTGATCGGCATTAGTCGGTTCATCGCTGCGGATCACCCGGTGGGCGAGAGTTCCTAGAATTGCCGGCTCTCTCAGCGAAGTTGCGACGCCGGGAATTTCGAGTGCCCTCGCTAGCAGGGACGACCCGCAGAGTGAGGTGTGAAAGATGAAATGGAGTGGCGCTCGATTTGCGGGGTCCATTTCGGCTGCCACTGCCGCGGCCGGAGAGCTCGCCTTTCTGAATTTATCCCCAAAATGTTCATCGAACAGGAACCTTAACTCCAAACGGGCCGCTCGCGGCACATGCACGAAGGTCAATGCTTGCCCATCCGTGCCGTACGTGTGCGGCAACCATTCCGGATTACGAGCCACATCGCGTATAGAAACATTATTCATCCAAGGCTTCCTCACGCGTGAAGTGACTTCGGTAAAGTGTTCCAAGCCAGTCTGCGAGCGCGTCTTTAGCCGCTTCCGTTCGGAGGGCACACTCCCAATGTGCACTCGCCCACGGCCAAACCCCTTCTATCCCAATTCGATAAAGCCAAGGTGGTCGCCGATAACCGACGAACGTGGTATGACTATTTCGTCGAAGAACGGTTCGAGGCTGCGATCGCGCTAATGGCGTCTAAGAAGGCGGCTGAAGGTGCAAGTCGGACAATTCATTCGACTTCCTGTCCATCTCGAGCATTTTTGTTCACAGCGCGAGTCCGACTCGTCAATGGCCCTCGGAGCAATTACGCGTTGTTAGGACCGGTGAGCGTGGTCAGCTCATGAAACATGAACTCGCCGTGCCGAATACTGCGAAAGCCGAAAATTTCGAGTTGGCTTAACCGCATCCGTCCTCACTCTGCGCCGCTCGCGGCGTCGATTGAGAATGGGGCTCAACAAACGCGACCGTCGGTTTCTTCCGACTAGGGAGAGCCAAGGCAACCTCAATCTGCGACGATTCATCGATCGGGCGAAATGTCGACAACATCGGCTTTACCGCAATCGGCGAGGTAGGCGAAAGAAGTCGCGAACCGGCCCCGACCGAAGCCGCCCCGATGTGAAGAAGAGGAGTTGCGAGAGCGCTTTCTCAGCAAATCAAAAATGCGCGATGGGCAAACGCCTAGCGCGATGCGTGCGATCGGTCGGCGCGGGTTGGCGCCGGTCGCAACGCGGCAGCCCATTCCTTGTTGATTGCAAGGGCGGCGAGCGTGCACAACGCTCCGGAGAGAAGGTAGGCGCCGACCGACCACAGGCCGAACCGGCTAGCGAGGAATAGCGCCACCAAGGGGGCGAAGCCGGCGCCGAGGAACCATGCCGAATTCGCGACGATCGCCGCGCCAGTATAGCGGCGATAGGTCGGGAAGTTGCCGTTGACCGCGCCCGACGACTGGCCAAAGGCGAGACCCAGCAGGGCGAAGCCGGCGATCATGTACATGACTTCGCCGATCCCGCCCGCGCCGAGCAGCTGCGGCGCGAACCCGCTATAGACCGCGATCAGCGCCGCCGACACGCCGAGCACCGAGCGGCGCCCGACACGGTCGGCGATCAGCCCCGAGGCGAGGATCGCCAGGATGAAAACGACTGATCCGACCAGTTCGATAATCAGAAATCGCAGCGGTGGCTCGCCGGTGAACAGCGCCACCCACGACAGTGGGAACACCGTCACGAGGTGAAACAGCGCGAAGCTGGCCAGCGGGGCGAAGGCGCCGAGCAGGATCGTGCGCCATTCGACCCGCAGTGTCTCGAACGCCGGCGCCGGCTGGAGTTCGCGACTCTCGAACAAACGCTCGAACTCCGGCGTGGCGACGAGTCGCAGGCGGGCGAACAGCGCAACGACGTTGATCGCGAAGGCGACAAAGAACGGGTAGCGCCAGCCCCACGACAGAAAATCCTCGGGCGACAGCATCCCGACGAAGAAAGCGAACAATGCGAGCGCCACCATCAGGCCGAGCGGCGCACCGAGTTGCGGAATCATCGAATACCAGCCGCGCCTCTCGGGCGGGGCGTTGAGCGACAACAGCGTCGGCAACCCGTCCCATGCGCCGCCGAGAGCAACGCCCTGGCCGATTCGGAACAGCGCCAGCAACCAGATCGAGGCCGCGCCGATCTGGGCATATCCAGGCAGGAAGGCGAGCACCATGGTCGATCCGCCAAGCAGGAACAGCGCGATCGTCAGCTTGACCCCGCGGCCATGCTCGCGGTCGATCCACATGAACAGCAGGGTCCCGAACGGCCGCGCGATGAAGGCCAGCGCAAACAGGCCGAACGAATAGAGCGTACCGGTCAGCGGATCGGTGAAGGAGAACATCAGTTTCGGGAACACCAGCACCGATGCGAGCGCATAGACGAAGAAGTCGAAGAACTCGCTGGTCCGCCCGACGATCACCCCGATCGCGATGTCGCCGGGCCGAATGTCATGATCGCGCGCGGTAACGAGTCTTGCGTCGCGCTCAAGCTCGGTCGAATTGGCAACAACGGTCATGAGCGGGCTTCCGATATGGCTGTGTTGTCCCTATGGACCCATTATCGCGCCAAGCACATAGGACAAACTGTCCAATGGGATCTCCCATCGGCGGGCGCTAAGGGGACGTCGAAATGAACCGACTAACTCCCGTCCGACGCAAGCTCGCTAGTGGATTGCCGCTGCTCGCCGCGCCCCTGCTGGCGGGATGCAATCTGGTCGTGCTCAATCCCGCCGGCGATATCGCGCTGCAGCAGCGCAATATTATCTTTATCTCGACTGGGCTGATGCTGCTGATCATCATTCCGGTGATGGTCCTGATCGTGCTGTTCGCGTGGCGCTATCGAAGCAGCAATGAGGACGCCACCTACGACCCCGAGTTCGATCATTCGACCAGCCTTGAGCTGATCATCTGGTCAGCGCCGCTGTTGATTATAATCGCACTTGGCGGACTGACTTGGTGGAGCACCCACAAGCTCGATCCGTTTCGCCCGCTCGAGCGGATTTCGGCCGGGCGCCCGGTCGATCCCGCGGTCAAGCCGCTGCACATTCAGGTCGTCTCGCTCGATTGGAAATGGCTGTTCATCTATCCTGAGCAGGGGATCGCCACGGTCAACGAACTGGCGCTTCCGGTCGATCGCCCGGTGCGCTTCGACCTGACCTCGACCAACATGATGAATACCTTTTACGCGCCGACGCTCGCGGGGATGATTTACACCATGCCGGGGATGCGCAGCACGATGCACGCGGTGCTCAACAAGCCCGGCAACTACGTCGGCTTTTCGGGCAATTACAGCGGCTCCGGCTTTTCCGACATGCGCTTTAGGCTTCGCGGCTTGCCCGCGGCCGACTTCGAGCGTTGGGCTACAGGGGTGAAGGGCAGCGCGCTGCCGCTTAATATACCAAATTACCGTATCCTCCTGCGTCCCAGCGAAAAAGTTGCGCCGATCCTCTTCGCCACGGTCGACCCCGACTTGTTCCGCCGCATCCTCGAGCGATGCGTCGAGCCAGGGACCCCGTGCATGAGCGACGTCATGCGCCACGACCAAGCCGCCGGCTCGCCAGCGAGCACTGCCCAGGGCCATGGTTCGATGCCGCAAAATGGCAGAGCCAAGGGCGCAATCTTCCAGTCGCCCGAGGAAAAAGGTTCGGGGCCCAACGTTACCAAGCAAGGCGGGCCGCCGCCTGGGCAAACCAAGCCGGGCGACAAACGCAACCGCACGATGTCGATGATCAATTCCCTTGCCCTGCCGGGCGATCCCGGCACGGCGCGCGGCTAGAGCCGTCGGAGCCCCCATGTTCGATTCCGCCTTTCTCAAGACCATCTTCGGCCGGCTGACTCTCGAGTCCTTCCCGATCCACGAGCCGATCCTGCTAACCACCTTCGTGGTCGTCGCGCTGCTCGGTGGCGGAGTCGTCGCCGGAGTGACCCGCTACAAGCTGTGGGGCTGGCTGTGGCGCGAATGGTTCACCACCGTCGATCACAAGAAGATCGGCATCATGTACATCATCCTCGGCGTCATCATGTTGGTGCGCGGCTTTGCCGATGCGCTGATGATGCGCGCCCAGCAGGCGATGGCGTTCGGTGCCAACCAGGGCTACCTCAACGCCCACCATTACGATCAGCTGTTCACCGCCCACGGCACGATCATGATCTTTTTCGTCGCGATCCCGCTGATCGTCGGCCTCGTCAATTTCGTCATGCCGCTGCAGATCGGCGCGCGCGACGTCGCTTTCCCCTCTCTCAACAATCTGAGCTTCTGGCTGACCGTGGCGGGCGCGCTGCTCGTCATGGTCTCGCTGTTCGTCGGCGAGTTCGCGCGCACCGGCTGGCTCGGCTACGTCCCCGTCGGCAATCTCCAGAACAGCCCCGATACGGGGGTCGACTATTATCTGTGGGCGCTGGAGATCGCGGGGGTCGGGACGACGCTGTCGGCGATCAACATGGTCACCACGATCATCAAGATGCGTGCCCCGGGCATGACGATGATGAAAATGCCGATCTTTTGCTGGACCGCGCTGTGCAGCAACGTACTGGCGATCGCGATCTTCCCGGCGCTGACCGGCGCTTTCCTGATGCTGCTGCTCGACCGCTACCTCGGGACCAATTTCTTCACCAACGACCTTGGTGGCAATCCGATGATGTACTGGAATCTCGTCTGGGTGTGGGGCCACCCGGAGGTCTATGTGCTCGTCCTGCCGGTGTTCGGCATCTATTCCGAAATCACCTCGACCTTCTCCGGCAAGCGCCTGTTCGGCTATTCGTCGATGGTCTACGCGACCGTGGTCATCACGATCCTGTCATACCTGGTCTGGCTCCACCACTTCTTCACCATGGGGTCGGGGGCGAGCGTCAACAGCTTCTTCGGGATTGCGACGATGGTCATCTCGATCCCGACCGGGGCCAAGATCTTCAACTGGCTGTTCACGATGTATCGCGGAAAGATCCGCTTCGAGCTGCCGATGCGCTGGGTCATCGCCTTCATGCTGACTTTCACCGTCGGCGGGATGACCGGCGTGCTGCTGGCGGTGCCCCCGGCCGACTTCGTCCTTCACAACTCGCTGTTCCTGGTCGCGCATTTCCACAATGTGATCATCGGCGGGGTGGTATTCGGGCTGTTCGCCGGGATCGACTATTGGTTCCCCAAGGCGTTCGGGTTCAAGCTCGACAGATTCTGGGGCAATGTCCATTTCTGGGGCTGGACGATCGGCTATTGGGTGGCGTGGACGCCAATCTACGTCGTCGGGCTGATGGGTGCGACCCGCCGGCTCCGCCATTTCGACGATCCGGCGATGCAGCCCTATTTCATCATCGCCGCGATCGGTGCGGTGATCATTCTGGTCGGGATCATCGGCTTCATTATGTCGATCATCGTCGGTGTCATCCGCCGCGACCAGCTGCGCGACACCACCGGCGATCCGTGGAACGGCCGCACGCTCGAATGGTCGACCAGCTCGCCGCCGCCAGCCTATAATTTCGCCTTCACCCCGGTCGTCCACGAACTCGACACCTGGTACGACATGAAGAATCGCGGCTATGAGCGTCCGGCCGACGGCTATCGAGCGATCCACATGCCGCGCAACACCGGCGCCGGGGTGATCATCAGCTTCCTCGCGCTCGTGATGGGCTTCGGCATGGTGTGGTATATGTGGTGGCTCGGCTTGCTCGCTTTTGTCGCCATGGTGGCGGTGGCGATCGGTCATAGCTTCAACCGCAACCGCGATTATTTCATCCCGGCCGATGAAGTTGCCGGCATCGAAGCCAAGCGCAACAAGCAACTTGCGGGAGCCGCGGCATGAGCGAGATCACCGCCGCCGGCCCGGCGATCGTCCCCGTAACCGCGGCGCCGACTGTGCGGCATTTTCACCATGCGCCAGGCGAGGAGCATGAGCACGAGCCCGGTGAGGCGACGCTGCTCGGCTTCTGGATTTACCTGATGAGCGATGCGCTCATCTTCGCCACATTGTTCGCGACTTTCGGCGTGTTGCGGCAAAACTATGCCGGCGGTCCGGCGCCGCGCGACATCTTCGACCTGTCGCTGGTCGCGCTCAACACCGGCCTGCTGCTGGTTTCGTCGATCACCTTCGGTTTTGCGATGCTGGCGATGGACCAGGCCAAGGTTCGCGCGATCCAAGCGTGGCTGGTGGTTACCGCGCTGTTCGGCGCGAGCTTCGTCGCGATCGAGCTGTACGAGTTCGGCCACCTTATTGCGGAGGGCGCGACTCCGCAGCGCTCGGCGTTCCTGTCGGCTTTTTTCACGTTGGTCGGCACCCACGGCGCACACGTTACCGTCGGCCTGGTATGGATTGCAGTGATGCTCGTCCAGGTCGGGCAGCGCGGGCTAACTGGCGAGAATAAGCGCCGGCTGATGTGCCTCAGCCTGTTCTGGCATTTCCTCGACGTCATCTGGATCGGCGTCTTCACCTTTGTCTACTTGCTGGGGATGATCCGATGAGCGCGCCCGACATTACCCGCGGCACCGCACCCGCCCACAGCCATGGCTCGCGAAAGACCTATTTGATCGGTTTCGCGCTGTCGGCGATCCTGACCGCGGTGCCGTTCTGGCTGGTGATGACCGGTGCCCTGAGCGCGCAGGCGACGGGCTATGCGGTCATCGCCCTCGCGGTCGCGCAGATTCTCGTCCACACCACCTGCTTTCTCCACGTCAATCGTCGCGCCGAGGGAGGCTGGACGATGATCGCGCTGGTCTTCACCGCGGTCATCCTGCTTATCACCATCTCGGGCTCGCTGTGGATTATGTACCATCTCAACTCGAACATGATGCCGATGGATGCCGGCGGGGGTGGCGAACTGCGGTGAGCAGTCGCGGGGCAAATCGCGTCCTGCCGCTCGCCCTAGCGCTGATCGCTACGCTGATGTTCACCGCGCTCGGCGTGTGGCAGATTGAGCGGCGGGCGTGGAAGCTGGCGCTGATCGCGCGCGTCGAGCAGCGGCTGCACGCCGCGCCGATGGCGGCACCGGGCTTTGCGGACTGGTCGCAAGTCACGCGTGAACATGACGAATATCGCCGGGTCGTCGCGCGCGGGACCTTTCGCAACGAGGCCGAGACGCTGGTCCAGGCGGTGACCGAGCGCGGACCCGGTTATTGGGTGGTCACCCCGCTCGTCACCGGGGTCGGGCCGATCCTCATCAATCGGGGCTTTGTGCCCACCGAGCGCCGCGCGCGCGTTACTCGCAGCCGCGGCAACGTCGCCGGCGCGGTGACCGTGACCGGGCTGCTGCGGATGACCGAACCAGGCGGCGGCTTCCTGCGCCGCAATGAACCGCGCGCCGACCGCTGGTATTCGCGCGATGTCCGGGCGATCGCTCAAGCGCGCGGCATCAAGCGTGTCGCCCCGTATTTCATCGACGCCGACGCCACCCCCAACCCCGGCGGCTGGCCGCTCGGCGGGCTCACCGTGGTGACCTTTCGCAACGCCCATCTGGTATATGCGCTGACGTGGTTTGCGCTGGCCGGGCTTTCGGCGTGGGGCGCCTGGCTGTTGGCGAGAGGCCGCCGATGAACCCGCCGCTGCTAGCCCTGACCCGTGCGGCCAACCCGCTCCCCGGCGGCGTGGAGCCTGACGGCCGTGCCGACAACATGCACCAGCTGGTCCAGTTGCGATGGCTCGCGGTCGCGGGTCAGCTGGTCGCCATTCTCGGGGTTCATTTCGGATTGGGGATTGCGCTTCCGCTGACTGAGATGCTCGCGCTGGTGGCCTTCCTCGGCGTCGCCAATCTGGCGATCGCGGTCGCGGTGCGGCGCAACCGCATCGGCCCGTTCAAGCTTGCCCTCGCGCTGCTGCTCGACATGGCGGCCCTCACGGCGCAGCTTTATTTAAGCGGGGGCGCGAGCAACCCGTTCATCCTGCTGCTGTTGATGCAGGTCGTGCTGGGCGCAATCCTGCTCGAGGGCAGCGCGGTGTGGCTGATCATGTCGGTCGCCGCGCTGTGCTATGCCGGTCTCAGCATTGCTTATCGGCCGCTGGCCTTTCCGGCCGGTCTTGCCGGTCGCACAACCGCTCTTTTCAGCCTTGCGGGCTGGCTCGGTTTCGTCCTGGCCGCGCTGTTGCTGGTGCTATTTATCGGCCGCATCAGTCGCAACTTGCGCGCTCGGACTATCTTTCTGACCGAACTTCGCAATCGCGCGGCTGAGGAAGACTCAATCGTCCGCATGGGGCTGTTTGCGTCCGGCGCCGCGCACGAGCTTGGGACGCCGCTGGCGACCCTGTCGGTCATTCTCGGCGACTGGCGGCGCGATCCCAAGCTCAGCGCCGATGAGGAGGTTGCGGCCGAGGTCGAAGTGATGCTGGCCGAGGTCGAACGGTGCAAGGGGATCGTCACCGATATCCTCCACTCCGCCGGCGAGCCGCGCGACGAGGCGCTAGCGCGCATGGCGGCGTGCGAATTCGTCCAGGCGATTGTGAATGACTGGGCACCGACGCACCCGTCGACCCCGATCCGGCTCCATTGCGACACGGGCGAAGACCGCGAGCTGATCGCCGATCCCGCACTTCGCCAGGCGCTGTGGAGCCTGTTCGACAATGCCGCCGAGGCCTCGCCCAATGATGTCGCCGTCCAGGTCACAGCGCGCGGCGACGAGCTTTGTGTGAGCGTGATCGACGTAGGTCCGGGTTTCAACGCCGACCAGATCGCCTCCATCGGCGAGCCTTACCAATCGACCAAGGGCGCCGGCCATGGGGTTGGTTTGTTCCTCGCGGTAATTGTCGCGCGTCGACTAGGCGGCCGGCTCGACGCGCGCAATCGCGACGCAGGAGGGGCGGAAGTGCGACTGTTCCTCCCACTCTCGGCACGGCGAAGCGGGGAGCGAGCCGATGGTTGAGCCGCGTCGCTTGGTCATCTGCGAGGATGACCTCGTCTTCGCCCGGGCGCTGCAGCGTTCGTTCGAGCGGCGCGATTATGTCGTTCGCCACGCCGCGTCGACGGACGAACTCGATGCGTTGCTCAAACGAGAGCGGTTCGGCTTTGCGGTCGTCGACCTGAAACTTGGGGGCGGCTCGGGCCTGGGTTGTGTGAGCACGCTTCATAGCGCCGACCCGGCGACGCTGATTGTCGTCCTGACTGGTTTCGCAAGCATCGCGACGGCGGTAGAATCGATCAAGCTCGGCGCCTGCCACTATCTCGCGAAACCGTCGAACACCGACGACATCGAAGCGGCATTCGCGCGATCCTGCGGCAATGCGAACTCCCCCATCGACGGCCGCCCGACCTCGATCAAGACGCTCGAATGGGAGCGTATCAACGAGGTGCTGGTCGAAAGTGATTTCAATATTTCGGAGGCGGCGCGTCGCCTCGGCATGCATCGCCGCACGCTTGCGCGGAAGCTGGAAAAACGACCGATCAGCTGAGCTCTCTTTCGGTCGCACCCGGCCCCTCGCAAAGTATTTTTTACTCGCCGAATCCTAGTCTTCAACCGAGTTCAACGCTCTTTTTTCCTAAGGTCCGCAATGCAAAGCCGCCTGTCGGCTTCTGGCCACTTCAGGCCTAAGGAAGCTTGTCTCGCCCCTCACCTTACGGACAGGTGACCCTTGCCCGAACGGCAGCGATCCGAGCAATATTTCACCTGGTCCCAGTCCCGCGCCCATTTCTTGCGCCACGCGAAAGGCAATCCGCACGCAGCGCACACCTTGGTCGGGAGGTCGGCCTTTTGGATCATCTTCGCCATTGCCGTGCCTTATTGCCCACCCACGGCGATCAGGGATGCAGAGCGCGTTTGCGGTGCGAGCGCGTTGCGCGCGAGTGTGCGAACATCAACCCGCGCCTCGAGGCGCGCCGCCAGCAAAGCGGTGCCACTGATCTTGCGCTGGACGAACAGTATATCGGCTGGCGGGACGTGCCACGCCGCCTTGTCCGCAGCAATCGCCGTGCCATTCTCGCGCAACGCATCGACAAAGCGACGATCGCCGAAATCGAACGGGCCGGGGCGATGCAATTCGCCAAATATGATGTCGATCATCGCGTCGACTAGCGCTTTATGCCGGTCGACCGCGCCGCGCCCGAGGAAGCCCGCAGCCACTGCCGCCTCGCGCAGCCCGGCGCGGTCCGCGTCGAGCCCTGCCTGCAAGAGCCGACGATAGCCCAGCACGGTTTCGCCAGCGACGGCGCGCGTCGCCCCAAAGTCGAGCAGAACCAGTCGCCCGGTGTCGGGCTGAAACCGGTAGTTGGCGAAATTGGGGTCGGTCTGCATTACCCCGAACTCGAACAGTTCGCGCAGCACGAGCCTGATCAACGTGGTCATTACCGCGTCGCGGGTCGCTTGCGGCGCGCTCTGAAGCGATTCGATCGGCTCGCCTTCGACGAAGCTCATCGCCAGCACATGGCCCGTGGTGAACTCCTCGTCGAGCAGTGGAACGACGACATTCGGTTCGTCCGCCAAAAGCTTGCCGAACAAGGTCATCTGCGCGCCTTCGCGGCCATAATCGGTTTCTTCGGCAAGCTGGCGCTTTGCTTCGGCGAGCAACGGCGCGACGTCGAATTCGCGCGGCAGCAGCCCCGACACGCGCAGCAAGGCTGCGACATTGTCGACATCGGCGCCGATGCTCTCGCGAACGCCGGGATATTGGACTTTTATGGCGAGGAGGCGGCCGTCGTGCGTCGTCGCTCGGTGGACCTGCCCGATCGACGCTGCGGCGATCGGGCGCGGCTCGAACCGGTGGAACCTCGTCCGCCAATCCTTGCCCCATTGCGCGCTGAGTACCTGCTGGAGCTGCTGCGGAGGCATGTGGTGGGCGTTGTCGCGCAGGCGCGCCATGACTTGCGTCAACTCGGCCGGGAGGAAGTCGCCAGCGTCCATCGAGATCATCTGGCCAAGCTTCATCGCCGCGCCGCGCAAGTGTGACAGGCGGTCAGCGAGCTTGCCAACGTTGCCCGGGGTGAGCAGCAAGTCGCCCATTCTAGGCCGTTCGCCGGCGGCAAGTCGCCGAGCCCCTTCGGCCAGCATTCCGCCGGCCACTCCGGCAGCGAGGCGTCCGAACTGACCGAAGCGCGAAACACGCCCGCTCGGCACCGCGCGCTGGCGCGCGCCCGGAACCTCGCGCTGCTGTCGATCAGTAGGTTTATCGCTCACCGGCTCACCAGCCCATGCTTCCGGGGACGCCCTTGAACGGCCCGGCCAGGTCGCTGGTGATCCAGCCGCCGTAAAATGCCCCCGGCTGCGGAACCACCGTCTCGCCATTGACCGAACAGCAGTCAAACGGTCCGGCGTAAAAGGCGACATGATCACGCAGCATAGCGAACGACGGGCTCGGGTCGGGATAGCTCCAGCCGACGCGCGGCAGGACGAGGTCGCCGATCACGACATCCCAATATTGTGCCGAGCCTTTCCATTCGCAGAATGAGCTTCCGCCCGCACGGCGGAGCACGCCGGGCGCGATCGCATCGGGCGGAATGTAATAATTTGGCGGATGGCTCGTCTCGAGGGTGCGGATGCTGGCATTTGTGTCGGCGATGATCAGCCCGCCATGCTCGATCCTGACGTGCGCCGCGCTCTGTTCGGCGATCGCGGGCCGCGGAAAGCTCCACACGCTTTGCTGTCCCGGGCAGACCGGATCGGGTCGCGGCCTCATGCTCTATTCCGATCGGCCAACAGTCGCTGAAGTCGCGGGCGGAAGCGGAGGAAAACGAGATAAAGCCGCTCGAGCATCGCCAGCACCCGCGGCGAACGTGCCGCCAGCCCGATCGGTCGAAGCAACGGGATCGCGCGCCACATCGCAGCAAAGGCCGCCGCGCCCGACAGCAATCGACCGTCCTCGGTCGCATGGAAGCGTGCCAGCAACTCGGCCGGATCAACCGGGCACGCCGCCGCCGGCGCTCGAGATACGTCGACAAAGTCGATCGCACCACGCCGATCGAGCCGCCGCATCAGCGCGATCTCGCGGCGACACAGCGGACATCCGCCATCATGCCATAAAATAAGCTCGGTCATGCCGACGATATAGGAACTGGATGACGCAACGCATCGGGTCGTTGTCGAAATAAATGACGTCTTCCGTCCGCTAAAAGACGCCGGGCACTCGACGGCCACCATGGCGGCCGCTGCGATGTGATGTCCAATGAAACGCCCCGGACCCCAGTATCGACGCGCGTCAGACGGTATCTGGCGAGCAGGTCGCCGAGTAGCCACGTATTGGTCCGGGTTTGGAATCGTCCCAGAGTCGGCTTTGCCCCACTCGGAGACGATGGCGAGATAGTGCGTCCAAGTTCGGAAAAATAGGGCGAGAATGCTAGCTGGAGATCATCGAAAGCTCACTCGAAGTGGCGCCAATCAGCCATTCCTGAAGCCCAGTCTCTGCGAACTTTGAGATAATGGTGCCCAGGGGCGGAGTCGAACCACCGACACGACGATTTTCAGTCGTCTGCTCTACCACTGAGCTACCCGGGCGCACGGAACGGGACGGAAATGTCCTGTCGGGCGAGGCGCGCTCTAGCTGGCGCTCTCGTCGCTGTCCAGCCCGTCGGTGTCGGCTGGTGGCCCGGGAATGGCATATCCTCCCCCGAGCCATTTCAATAGGTCGCGATCCTTACAGCCGCGGCTGCAGAAGGGGGCGTCAACATCGTCATGCGGCGGTTTGCCGCACATCGGGCAAGGCTTAGAGGCGGACGGCATGGCCGCCAGCAATGCCGAGACTGGGGTCGCCGCGCAAGCTCACCGTACCGCCGACTTGCCGGGCCAATAGGTCGATCCAGCCGGGCTGGATCGCGGCGATTACCGCGGGGAGGGCGACCAACTCGATCCGGCCTGTCTCGCACGAAGCCCGGCGGAGCAAGGCGCGGACCTCGAACGCCGCGCGGTCGAGCGCCAACTCGAACAGGCTGGCGTGACGCCGCGGCCGGACGATCTGGACGAACCCGAAGCCGTTGACCGCGGTCCGCTCGAATGGCTGGGGAAGGTAAGCATCGATCGCTTCCGCGGCGGCATGGCGGGCCGCTTTGCCGCCGTCAGTCGGCAAGTCGATGCCGATCGATCCGCCGATTCCGTGGCGGCGGATCGCCTTGGCCGCGGCTCGACTACCGGACACGGCCAGTTCGTTCGGCGGTAGCGCGCCGTCGACATCGATCAAGGTCATCGCCGGGGTCACTGCGACGCGCAGTGCGCCGCCGGGAAAGCTGACGATCCCGCTGCGCGCTTCCTCGAGCAGGTCGGACCAGCCCGTCTCGTCGAGGGCGGTGCTAATGGATGCGAGGGTGCGGCCTGAGAGCGTGGGCGCGGATGAGGGGGATGCACCGGTCACCCGGGCGAGAGGGCGCTTCCAACCCTCGGTGCCGATGGCCTCGCGCGTGACCTCGATGTTGGTTGTCGCTCCCTCGGTCACGCCGAGCGCGCCGTTTGGTAGAAGATATTCGATACCGTCTGCCACGGCGATCGCGTTACGCCCGACTGTCTTGAGTTTCGCTTTGAGCACCGTCCCAGTCGCCGCCTGTCCGTCGAGCATCACGCGCGCCTCGACGATTTCGCCACCCTCGACCATCACCGCGCGGACTTCGCCGATCCCATGCTCGATCAGCCATTCAGGCAATCGGATAACCCGCCGACTTGAGCAAGTGGCGGGTCTCCGCCAGCGGCAGGCCGACGACGTTGGAATAGCTGCCTGCCAAATGCCGGACATAGACTTCGCCATAGCCCTGCAGCGCATAGCCGCCGGCCTTGCCGCGCCATTCGCCGTGGGCGGCATAGAAATCCACTTCGTCGGGGGACAATCGCTTGATCGCGATCATCGTTTCGACCAGCCGGGTTCGAATTTTGCCGCCGGGCACCGCCAGCGCTACTCCGGTGAGGACTCGATGGCGGCGACCGGAGAGCAACGCCATGCATTTGCGGAGCGTTGCTTCGTCCTCGACCTTGGGCAGGATGCGGCGGCCGACGGCGACGACGGTATCGGCACCTAGAACCAGTGCGTCGGGGTGCGAAGCGGCGACCGAAGCGGATTTCTCGAACGCCAATCTGAGCGCGTGATTGCGGGGTGATTCCGCGTTCGTAACGGTCTCATCGATGTCGGCTGGAAGGACGAGGTCGGGGGTAACCCCGATCCGGGCCAACAGGTCGAGCCGGCGCGGGCTCGCCGACGCGAGGATCAGGCGCATCAGGCGGGAACGCCTGGGCCTCCGCGCCCGGGCATGAAGCGATAGGTGATGCGGCCCTTAGTCAGGTCGTAGGGGGTCAGCTCGACCAGCACTTCGTCGCCGGTCAGCACGCGGATGCGGTTCTTGCGCATCTTGCCCGCGGTGTGACCGAGCACTTCATGGCCATTCTCCAGCTCGACGCGGAACATCGCATTGGGCAGCAGTTCAACTATCTTGCCGCGCATCTCGAGAAGTTCTTCCTTGGCCATTCAAATCCTTCGGGTGTGCAAGCGAAAAGTTGCGTCCCTTTAGCGGCGAGCGGCCTCAAAGGGAAGGCGGGCAGTCGCTAGTGCATTGCGGAAGGTCGGCGCCAATCGAGGTAGGCGAAAGCGGCCTTATTCAATGCCTGCAAATTCGGCTGTTCAAGCGAATCCGCGATCGCGTGCAGGGCGGACCTCATGGCAATCCAGTCTTCTTCGGAAAGCGGTTCTCCATCGACGGCTGTGGCAAGACGCATCAGGAGCATGCTTACAAACAGCCAGGGGGCTGGATTGTCGTTCGATCCGGCATGCGCGAGCGCGGTGGCTGCCAAAGATGCGAGAGCGTCCGGCTCATCGAGCCCACGAAGCGCCTCCGTGAATTTTTCCAAATTCGCCATGAACGTCTACGCGATTGGCGTACGATCCTCCGCCGTGACCCCGAGGTCGGACGCTTTAAACAGCGAGTGAAGTTTCACGCCGTGGTCGGCAAGAAAACTTTCCGCGCCCTCTTCCCGATCAAGAATGACAATGGCATCAGTCACCGCGCCACCGGCCGACTTGATCTGATCGATCGCCTTCAGGACCGACCCGCCGCTGGTGGCGACATCGTCGATCAACACGACCCTCTTTCCCTTGAGCGATTCTCCGTTTTGATCGTCCAGTCCCTCAATCATCATCGCAGTCCCATGCTCTTTCGGCTTTTTGCGAACGAAAATGGCTGGGATCGGTTGACCGGCGTCATGGCTGTAGGCGGCAACGGTGCCCAGCAGCGGCACCGCGCCCATTTCCAGTCCGCCCATGAAGTCTGCTTTCATGTGCCGAATCCGGGCGAATAGCAGCCTGGCGCACAGGGATGCCCCTTGGGGGTGCATCATGGTCGCTTTCATGTTGAAGTAAATTCGGCTGCGTTTTCCCGATGCCAGCACGAATTCGCCCCGTTTGAATGTCCGATTTGAAAGCAGGTCACACAGGATCCGCCGGTCGTCGGTTCTGGACGCGTCAAACTGTCCACCGCCCGAAGCGGCGGAGTGGCGAGCAAGCATGGTGGCCATTTGGGCTTCCTTCGCGGAATCTTTACGGCCGCACCATCTGGCGCGGCCGTTCGCTGTCGTATGAATCAAACTCCCGGGAAAATCAAGACGCACCCCGCGCCGCCAGCGCCGCGAGCAAGAGCAGTGCGACGATGTTGGTGATCTTGATCATCGGGTTGACCGCGGGACCAGCGGTATCCTTGTAGGGATCGCCGACGGTATCACCGGTGACCGCGGCCTTGTGGGCCTCGCTGCCCTTGCCGCCGTGGTTGCCGTCCTCGATATACTTCTTGGCATTGTCCCAGGCGCCGCCGCCCGAAGTCATCGAGATGGCGACAAATAGCCCCGAGACGATCACCCCGAGAAGCAACGCGCCGAGCGCGGCGAAACCCTGCGCCTGATCGGCCACCGCGGTAATCACGAAATAGACCGCGATCGGGGCGAGCACCGGGAGCAGCGACGGAATGATCATTTCCTTGATCGCCGCCTTGGTGACGAGATCGACCGTCCGCGCATAATCGGGCTTGGACGTGCCATCCATGATGCCGGGGTTGGTGCGGAATTGCTCGCGCACGTCCTTGACCACGTCGCCCGCCGCGCGGCCGACCGCGGTCATGCCCATCGCGCCGAACAGATACGGCAGCAACGCGCCCAACAGCAGGCCGACGATGACGTAGGGATTCTCCAGGCTGAAGTTGACGTCGAGGCCAGGGAAGAATTCCTTGAGGTCGGTGGTATAAGCGGCGAACAGCACCAGCGCAGCAAGGGCGGCCGATCCGATCGCATAGCCCTTGGTCACCGCCTTGGTGGTGTTGCCAACCGCGTCGAGTGCATCGGTCTTGGCGCGGACGCTGTCGTCGAGCCCGGACATTTCGGCGATCCCGCCGGCATTGTCGGTGACCGGGCCGTAGGCGTCCAATGCAACCACCATTCCGGCCAGCGCGAGCATCGAGGTCGCCGCAAACGCGATCCCCATCAACCCGGCGAGCGAGTAAGCGGCGATGATCCCGGCGCAGATGACGAGGGTCGGCATCGCGGTCGATTCAAGGCTGATCGCCAGACCCTGAATGACGTTGGTGCCGTGGCCGGTCTCCGACGCTTTGGCGATCGAGCGGACCGGGCGATAGTTGGTGCCGGTATAATATTCGGTGATCCAGATGATCAGCCCGGTGACGACCAGCCCGAGCAGCATGCACCAGTAAAGGTTCATCCCGGTGAACTGCCTGTCGCCCGCGGTGATCGTCGCATTGAGATCGCCGAGCGCATATCGGGTGGCGAAGAAGATCGCGATCGCCGAGGTGACGGCGGTTACGCCGAAGCCCTTGTACATCGCGCCCATGATGCTCGTGCCCTTGCCGAGCCGAACGAAATAGGTGCCGAGGATCGAGGTGATGATGCACACCCCGCCGATCAGCAGCGGCAGGCTCATCAGCGCGAGCAGGCCGTCGCCGGCAGTCTTGACCAGCAAGGCGGTGAGAACCATCGTCGCACCGACGGTGACGACGTAGGTTTCGAACAGATCGGCCGCCATACCGGCGCAATCCCCGACATTGTCGCCGACGTTATCGGCGATCACCGCCGGGTTGCGGGGGTCGTCCTCGGGGATTCCGGCCTCGACCTTGCCGACCAGATCGGCGCCGACGTCCGCCGCCTTGGTGAAGATGCCGCCGCCAAGCCGGGCGAAGATCGAGATCAGCGAGGCGCCGAACGCGAGCGCGACGAGGCTGTCGACGACGATCCGGTCGCTCGGCGCGTGGCCGGCGACGGCGACGAGATAATAAAAGAAGCTGGCGATCGCGAGCAAGGCGAGGCCGGCGACCAGCATGCCGGTGATGGCACCGGCGCGGAACGCCATGGTCAGGCCCTGCTGCAGGCCCTCGGACGCGGCTTGCGCGGTGCGCACATTGGCCCGGACCGAGATGTTCATGCCGACGAAGCCGACCGCGCCCGACAGGATCGCACCGAGCACGAAGCCACTGGCGGACAAGCCGCCGAGGAAAAAGAACACGATCGCGGCAACGACCACGCCGACGACGGCGATCGTCGTGTACTGGCGGCGCAGATAGGCACCAGCACCTTCCTGGATCGCTGACGCGACCTCCATCATGCGGGCGTTGCCGGCCGAGGCGCGGAGCACCTGCTGGCTGGTGAGAATGCCGTAAAGCAGCGCAACGACGCCGCAGGCGATCGCGATAAGAACCAAATTCATTGGTAAAACTTCCCCTGTGAGACCCGGAGCTTGGCGGTCAGGGCCAACGGCTCTTCCGCCCGGAAAACGGCGGAGGTTTAGGGGGTGGGCAAGCGCCTGTCTAGGTGGCTTTCAATGCAGCAGGACGGCGGTCGCCATGCCCGACGCCAGCCCAATCAAGGCGATAATCCATTGTCGGGTGCTAAACAGGGCAATGTTCATGTCCAAGGCGCTCCGGCAGCGGCACCGACTCGTCGCCTTCGGTGAGGAAAATCCCCGCGCCGAGGCCAAGCCGTCCGATTGGCGTGAGTCTGGCCCCGCTTGGTAAAGGAAGCGTGAACGGATCCACTGTTTCGGAGAGAGTCAGCAGCAACGCATAATCGTCGCCGCCGGTCGCCGCGAACAGCCGCGCCGCGCGGTCGCGGCCGCGGGCGGCGATGAAGGCGTCGCTGAGCGGCAAGGTCGCCAGGTCGATCCGCGCCGAGACACCGCTGGCTGCCGCGAGCCGCGAGGCGTCGAGCAGCAGGCCGTCGGAGACGTCCATCATCGCGGTGGCGTGGGGGGCGAGGGCGCGGCCCGCGGCGAGCAACGGCCGGGGTCGGCGATAGGCCTCGACCAGCGGACCTTGCGCGGTCCGATCCCCAAGCAGCTGCGCCAGACCCGCGGCGCTGTCACCGAGCGTTCCGACCAGCCACAGCCGATCGCCAGCCTGCCCGCCAGCGCGCGACGGGGTCCGATCCCCGGCGCGACCGATCGCGGTGAGGCCAAGGATTCGCGGCGCGCCCGTGGGCAAGGCGATCGTGTCGCCGCCGATCAGCTTCAGGCCGAACTCGGCGAGCGCGGCTTCAAGCCCGTCGAGGAAGCCGGCTTCCCACTCGCCGTCGCCGGCCAGCGTCAGCGACAACAGAGCGGCGAGCGGCTCGGCGCCCTTGGCGGCGAGATCGCTGGCGTTGACCGCGGCGAGCTTCCAGCCGACCGAGACAGGCGGATCATCGGGCAGGAAATGGACGCCCTCGGCGATGCTATCGTGGGTGATCACCAGGCCGTCGAGCAATGCCGTGTCATCGAGCAATCCGCGGCCGGCGTCGCTGGTGGCCATCCGCCGGAGCCGCGCGATCGCCTCGCGCTCGTTCATCGGAGTTCTGGCACCTCAGCCGCGCGCCGTCTTGGCGATGGCGTCGAGCAAGCCGTTGACGAATCCCGTCTCGCGCTTGTCGAAGAAGGCGTGGGCGACATCGACATATTCGGTAATGACGGTCGCGGTGGGGACGTCGGGGCGGGCGATAAGCTCGTAGGTGCCGACGCGCAGTATCGCCTTCATCGGCTTGTCGAGCCGAGCCAGGCTCCACCCCTCCGCCAGCCGGTCGGCGATCAAGGCGTCGATTTCTTCGCGCCGGGCATCGGTGCCGCTGACGACATCGTCGAAGAACGCTTCCTCGGCATCGGCATAGGTCGCTTCCTCGATTGTCGCACCAAGCCGGTGCTGGTGGAATTCGTGAAGCAGTTTCGCCACCGGCGTCGCTTCCATTTCCAACTGATAAAGCGCCTGGACCGCGGCAAGGCGGGCGGCGGAACGCGAGAGGGATCGGGCCATGGGCGCGCCTTTAGCCGCTCACGCCTGCGTCAGGAAGGGCAGAAGCGCGGCGGCGACTTCGGCGGGCGCCTGCCACGGCGCGAAATGGCCGACGCCGGGGATCGGGAAGACGGTCACGTCGTCCCCCACCTCGCCGATATTCTCGAGTTGGACCGGGAGCAAAGCGGCGTCGTCCAGGCCCCAGATGATCCGCACCGGGACTCGGATCCCGGCGACTCCGCGGACGACCCAGTCGGGCATCGGCGCTTGCTCGCCAGCCGCGGGAACGACGATCAGGCTCGCCCGATACCAGTTGAGCATCGCGGTCAGCGCGCCCGGCTGGCCCCAATCGGCAATGCAGGATGCGCGCTCTTCGGGCGGAATAAAGTTCAGGTCGACATGCTTGGCGAAGCTCTTGTCGAAAAAGGTCTCGAGCCCCATCCGCGCAATGCTCTGCTCCATTCCCGGCGTGCGAAAGGCGTTCATATATTGCGAGGCAGCGCGTTGCTCCGGGTTGTCGATCAGGCTGCGCTGGAAGATCGCGGGATGGGGCGAGTTGATGATCGCCAGCCGCTCGATCCGCGGATTGCCGCCGATCGCCGCCGCCCACGCAATCGCCCCGCCCCAATCGTGGCCGACCAAAGCGAAGCGATCGATATTGAGCGCATCGGCCAAGGCGAACAGGTCCGCCACCAGATGTTCGGTGGTGTAATCGGCGACGTCCTGCGGCTTGTCGCTGCCTGCGAAACCGCGCAGGTCGGGCATGATCAGGCGGAGGTCATCGCCAAGCAATGGCACCAGCGCGCGCCAGGTACGATGCGATTCGGGAAAGCCGTGGACGAAGATCACCGGTGGCGCATCCGCCGGACCAGCTGTCGCGACGTTCATCGTGATGCCGGTCGATAGCTGGAGGCGGTGCTGTTCGATCGTCATTCCGCAGGTGCCACCGCCTGGATCGTCAGCGCATGGACTCGCTCGACCATCAGATCGCCGAGCGCGGCATAGACCGCGCGCTGGCGCTGCACTCGCGACAAACCGGCGAAGCTGGCGCTTTCGATGGTCAGCGCAAAATGGCTTTCGCCGCGACCGTCGTGGCCGGCGTGGCCGATGTGCGACGCGCTCTGGTCGTCGAGTTCGAGCCGGGTCGGCGCCAGGGCCGCGACGAGGCGTCGTTTGATCTGGGTGGCGACCGGGCCGTCCGCGGTGGCGATGCTGTTCATATGGTTTATATAGGATGCGATGAGCAGCAAGGCGAGCAAATGGCACGGGCGAGTGGAAGGCGCGGCGGCGCATTGCGCGGTTCCGGGCTGCGCCGAGCCGGGCGAGTTTCGAGCGCCGCTCAGCCCGGGCGATTTCGACGGGCCGGGCGACTATCTCTATCTGTGCCTCGACCATGTTCGTGCCCACAATGCGCGCTACAATTACTTCGCGGGGATGACCGCCGACCAGATCGAAGCCGCGCAATCCCCGATCGCCGGGTGGGAACGCGCGACTCGCGCGTTTGCGACGGGGGGCGCTAACCCGGGGCCGGCATGGAACGATTTCAACGATCCGTTGGACGCGATTTCGGCGCGGTTCCGGCCGGGGATGGACCGCGCGCGGCCCGACCGGTTTGCCGCCGCCGAGCGCAATGCGCTGAACGTGATGGGACTGAACGACGACGTTGACCGCATGGCATTGCGACGGCGTTATTCGGAACTTGTGCGGCGCTACCACCCCGATCGCAACGGCGGCGACCGGGGGCATGAGGCCAAGCTGGGCAAGGTGATCGAGGCGTATCAGTTGCTCAAGGGAAGCCGCGCTTTCGCTGCCTAGTCGCGGTTTTGCGCGCCGAGCGGCCGGAGGGACCAAGCGTCACCAGTTGCCAGCCTTCATCGCCGCCTGACGAGCCTGTTCGCGCTCGCTCGCTTCCCCGACCACGTAGCTGCCCGTCTTTACGGGGCCGGCCGGCCGATAGCTGGCAATGATGTTGCCGCCGTCCGAGACGCGGTGATCGATGAGCTTCATCGTGCGCGGCGGGGTGCCGTCGCCGAACAGCCTTTTGCCATCGCCGAGCACCACCGGTGAGATCATCAGCGTCAGCTCATCGAGCAACCCGTCCTGAAGCAGTTGCGGATAGAGCGTGCTGCTGCCCTGGATGACGAGGTCAGGACCCTCGCCCTGCTTGATCGCGCGCAGCGACTCGATCGCACCCACGCGCTCGCTATTTTCCCACTCAAGGGGCTTGTCGCCGTGCGTCACGACATATTTGGTACAGGCGTTGAACGGGTCGCGGATTCCCGCCATCTCGTCGCCTGCATAGGGCCAGTAAGCGGCAAAGATGTCGTAGGTTCGACGACCGAGCAGCAGATCGAACGGGCGGCTGAACAACTCGCCAATCTTGTTTTCGATCGCGTCGTCTCCGAGCGGCGGAAGCCAGCCACCATACTCAAACCCGCCGGTAGGATCTTCGGTCGGGCTGCCGGGCCCCTGCATCACGCCATCGAGCGAGACGAACGCCGCGCCGATGATCTTACGCATCGGCGGACTTATGCGCGGCGACTTCGAGCGCAGCAATGTCGATCTTTTGCATCTGCATCATCGCCCCGAACACCCGCTTGCCGGCCTCGCCCTTGGCTTCGGTCATCAACTGGATGAGGCGCTTGGGCACGATCTGCCACGACAACCCGAACTTGTCCTTGCACCATCCGCACCGGCTTTCGGCGCCGCCGTTGGTCGTGATGGCGTTCCAATAGCGGTCGGTCTCGGCCTGGTCGTCGGTGAAGACCTGGAAGCTGATCGCCTCGTCGAACTTGAATTTCGGGCCGCCATTGAGCCCGGTGAACTTCAAGCCGAGTACGGTGAATTCGACCGTTAATACGTCGCCGGCTTTACCGTCCGGATAGTCGCCGGGAGAGCGATGGACCGCGTCGACGCTGCTGTCGGGGAAGGTCGCGGCGTAGAAATTGGCCGCTTCTTCGGCGTTCTTGTCGCCGAGCGCTTCGAGCGAGCCGAGCGCGCCTTGCTCCTTCGCCTTGCGGGCAAAAGTTTCGGCCATCGGCGTGTAGTCGGCGACCTTGTCGTCGCTGATCGGCAAGATGAAACCGTCGATATAAGTCATGCCATTTCTCCTCTGAAAGCACTCGATTCGCCTTGACTTTTAGTTTCCCGATCCTAAATCACAACCATGCAGTTAGATAAAATAACTAGCCAGCGCTCAAGCGAGACCAAAAGGCGATACGACGATGCCTGCGGCACCGCCCATGCGCTCGAACTGATCGGCGAGCGCTGGTCGCTGCTGGTGTTGAGGGAGTTAATGCTTGGGGCGCGGCGTTTTTCCGAGCTTCGCGCCGACCTGCCCGGGATCAGCGCCAATGTGTTGATTCAGCGGCTGACCGAATTGGAGGAGCGCGGGCTGGTGCGGCGGGTGCGGCTTGCGCCGCCGGCCAGCGTCCAGGTCTATGAAGCGACCCCGTGGGGACTGGAGGCCGAACCGATCTTCCAGGCGCTCGGGCGTTGGGCGGCGCGCTCGCCGAGCCACGATCCGACCCTGCCGATCAGCGGGGTCTCGATATTGCTGTCGTTCCGCACCATGATCGACGCCAAGCGCGCCAAAAACATGAACGCGCGAATCGGCTTCCACTTCGGCCAGGATCAATATGTCGCGCGGCTCAAGGCCGGAACGATCCGGGTCACACGCAAGCCGGCGCAGGGAGTCGATGCAGTGATCACCGCCGAGCCGGCGTTGCTCGCCGCGGTGGTCTATGGCGACCAGCCACTCGACCTGATCCACATCGAAGGCGATCGCGCGCTAGTCGAGCGGTTCGTCACTTTGTTCCCGCTACCGCTTAAAGTCGGTGCCGACTTTTCGTGAGGCTGGCACGTCTTGAGGCTGGCTCGTCTTGAGGCGGGCGCGCCAAGCTTCTAAGGACGGTTGCATGACCGACATCCCCAACGTGACGCTCGACAGCCGCGAAGACACGATTCTTGCCCGTCCCGACAAGATGGTCAAGGCGCGCGACGCGTTCGGGATTGACAGCGACATGGAAATTCCGGCGTTCAGCGAGGCCGACGAGCGAGTGCCCGACCTCGACCCGGCCTATGTCTTCGACCCCGACACCACGCTGGCGATCTGCGCTGGCTTCGCGCGTAACCGGCGGGTGATGATCCAGGGCTATCACGGCACCGGCAAGTCGACCCATATCGAGCAGGTCGCGGCGCGGCTGAACTGGCCGACGGTGCGGATCAACCTCGACGCGCATATCAGCCGGATCGACCTGGTCGGGCGCGATGCGATCGTGCTCAAGGACGGCCAGCAGGTGACCGAATTCCGCGAGGGGTTGCTGCCGTGGGCGCTGCAGCATCCGGTGGCGTTGGTGTTCGACGAATATGATGCCGGGCGGCCCGACGTGATGTTCGTCATCCAGCGCGTGCTCGAGACCGAGGGCAAGCTGACCTTGCTCGACCAGAATCGCGTGATCCGCCCCAATCCGTGGTTCCGCCTGTTCGCCACCACCAATACGGTCGGATTGGGCGATACCACCGGGCTGTATCACGGCACGCAGGCGATCAACCAGGGCCAGATGGACCGCTGGAACATCGTCGCCACGCTCAATTATCTGCCCGCCGCGACCGAGGCGCAAATCGTCCTCGCCAAGTCGGGCGAATATGACAATGAAGGCGGCAAGGCGCAGGTCGACCAGATGGTCAAGGTCGCCGATCTGTCGCGTCAGGGCTTCATCAACGGCGATATCTCGACCGTGATGAGCCCGCGGACGGTGATCAGCTGGGCGCAGAATGCGCTGATTTTCGGCGACGTCGGCTACGCGTTCAGAGTGTCGTTCCTCAACAAATGCGATGAGAGCGAGCGGCCGGTGGTCGCCGAATATTACCAGCGTGTGTTCGGGATCGACTTGCCCGAGAGCCTGGCCGGCCGGGCCTAGGCCCGGCGGCGGCCGAAGCCCCGGGACTGCGCGACGGGACTGGAGATGCTCGTTGCCGGGGCCTCTTGCGCTGCGGGAGCGTTCGGCGGTGCAGGGGCGGGGGCGCTCTCTTCGGTGTTTCCGCGCTCCAGTTCGCGCATCCGCTCGGCGATCCGCTGGTCGAAAGACAGATGGGCGTCGCCGTCGCTGATCCGCGCCAAGCGCGCGCGGCGACTGTTGCCGCTACCCTGTACGAAGGTCCAAAGGCGCATGAAATTCATCGCCGCGCCGAGCGCGACCATTACGCCGACCATCAAATATGGGTTGCTGAACATCACTTCATCCTTGTTCGTGCCTTCCGGGTTTAACGCGCGGATGATTAGCAATTGGTTTAAGTCGCGCCCGTCGTTGACCTCAAGCGTCCGCGGCGGCACATCGATCGGACACTCATGGCTGCATCAACCCTAGACCGATTCCGCAGCGCGCTGGCCAGCGCGTCGCGAGCGATCGCCCGCGATGCAGAGGCCGATGTGGTGTTCGCCAGCGACAGCGGCGCGGTTCCGGGCAAGGTCGCGCGGGTTGTCTCGCCGGGGCCCGGGCTAGAGCCGCGGCTGGTCGCCGAAGCGCGCGGCGCGGCGGATTCAACCGCGCTCCGGCTGCGATTTCACGACGCGGCGGTGAACCAGTCGCTGGCGCCGGTCGATGTCGAGGCGCGCGCGGTATTCGATGCATTGGAAACGGCGCGGGTCGAGGCGCTTGGATCGCGGACCATGGCCGGAGTTCGGGCCAACCTTGGCCACCATATCGAGGCGCGGGTGCGGGCTGACGCGATCGGCCGGGCGCGGACCGCGGAGGAAGTGCCGCTGGCGACCGCGGTCGGCCTGATCGCCCGGCAGCGGCTAACCGGTGACGCGCCGCCGAGCGCGGCCGAGCCGGGCCTCAAGCTGGTCGCCGACTGGATCGAGGAGAAAGCCGGCAAGGAACTCGATGCGCTGGCGCTGACGATCGACGACCAGCGCGCGTTTGCGGAGATGGCACGGCGGTTGCTCGAGGATCTGGAGCTCGATTCCGAGGCCGAGCCGATGGCGCAGGAGCCTGAGGACGCAGGCGGTGACGATTCGGGCGAGGATGACGGCCCCGACGACAGCGACGATCAGGATCAGGACGGCGGCGCCGAGGGCGGCGAGATGGAGATGCGCTCCGAACAGTCCGAGCGCGACGACGAAGCGGATGACCAGGCGCAGCAGGAGCTCGAGGGCGAGGACAGCGACCAGTCGAGCGGTGAGGATGATGGCGAGCAGGCGCGGGCCAATCCGGCGCGGCGCAACTGGCTCGACGAGCCGGTCGGTGATTATGCGCCGTTCACGACGCGGTTCGACGAGATTCTTCCCGCCGCAGAGCTGTGCGACGAAGAGGAGCTGCTGCGGCTTCGCGCCTATCTCGACCACCAGATGGCGAGCCTTTCGGGGGTGGTGACGCGGCTCGCCAACCGGCTGCAACGGCGGTTGATGGCGCAGCAGGCGCGAAGCTGGGACTTCGACCAGGAAGAAGGCTTGCTCGACGCAGCGCGGCTGGCGCGGGTCGTGGTTAGCCCGAGCCACAGCCTGTCGTACAAGACCGAGCGCGAGACCGAGTTTCGCGATACGGTGGTCACCTTGCTGATCGACAATAGCGGATCGATGCGCGGCCGGCCGATCTCGATCGCGGCGATGTGCGGCGATATCCTGGCGCGGACGCTCGAGCGTTGCGGGGTGACGACCGAGATCCTCGGTTTCACGACCCGGGCGTGGAAGGGTGGGCAGAGTCGCGAGGCTTGGCTCGCTGAGGGGCGGCCGCCGAGCCCGGGTCGGCTCAACGATCTGCGGCACATAATCTACAAGCGCGCCGACGAACCTTATCGCCACGCGAGGAAGAGCCTTGGGCTGATGATGCGCGAGGGGCTGCTGAAGGAGAATATCGACGGCGAGGCATTGCTGTGGGCGCACCGGCGATTGCTCGCGCGGCCCGAGGAACGGCGGATCCTGATGGTCATCAGCGACGGCGCGCCGGTCGACGATTCGACCGCATCGGCGAATGGCGGAAGCTATCTCGAGCGGCATTTAAGGCAGGTGATCGGGTGGATCGAGGGACGCTCGAACGTCGAACTGTCGGCGATCGGGATCGGCCATGACGTGACCCGCTATTACAGCCGGGCGGTGACGATCATGGACGCCGAGCAATTGGGCGGGGCGCTAATCGAGCAACTCGCCGCGTTGTTCGAACGGAGATGAGGATGGCTGGAAAAAATCGGGCCCGGAGCAATTACTCGCTCCGGGCCCCCCTCATTACGCGACGCGAGGGTACTGATTGGCCAAAGCCAACATCGGTGGCGGGGAAAAGGGGGATAAACCCCGCCAATGCAATGACTTATGCAGCATCCTACGAAACCACAGGCTGAACGGCGCTTGCAGCATTCATTCAGGAAATGGGGCCTTTTCAACGGCTTGGCTTTGACGCTGCTGGTATTGGGAGTGCATCGCTCGCTAAGCGACATGCCCGACCGCGCGCCCGCGCCCGACGCGCGAGCCGCGGTCCGGTTCGAGCGGGTTCAGTTCGCTCCCCAAGGCTTTGCGCCACTGACCGTCGCCGGGGCTTGGCGGGTGACTTCCGACGAAGCGCGGATGGGCGGGGTGTCGGCGCTTGCGGTGGATCGCGACGGGCTGCTCGCGCTGACCGATTCGGGGGTGACGATCCGCTTGCCAAAGCCGGGGGCCGCAACCGGCATCGCGGAGTTTCGTGATTTGCCGTCGGGGCCGGGCGAGGCGGTTCAGAAGTCCGGGCGCGATAGCGAGGCCGTGGCGCGCGATTCGGCGGGGCGCGGCTGGTGGGTGACGTTCGAACATGTGCACTCGGCGTGGTTGTTCGATCGCGACTTTCGCCAGGTGATTCGGAAGGTCGACCTGATGCCAGTCGGCTGGCGGGCGAATCTGGGAGCGGAGGGCGCGGTCTCGCTCGCGAACGAATTATTGCTGTTCCCGGAAAGCGGCGCCGAGTTTGTGCGGATTACCAAACAGGGCACGGAGCGGCGCGCGCTGGTCAATCCTTTTGGCCATTTATCCGATGCGGCGATGATGCCCGATGGGCGGATCGTGGTGATCGCTCGAAGCTATGGCCCGGCCGGCTTCGAGTCGCGATTGCTGTTGCTCGGCAAAGGCCGGTTTCTGCCACTTGCCAGGCTCGCGCTGGGCCGGCTCGACAATGCCGAAGCGATTGCCGCCGAGCCACTGGCCGGCGGCGGAACGCGATTGTGGGTGATGACCGACAATGATTTTCGCCGGCGGGTGCCGACTTTGCTTATGGCGCTCGACTGGCGGGAGTGAACGCCCCCCGCAAAGGTCAGGCCGCGGCCTTGAGGTCAGATCTTTAGAATTGCCCCCGGCAGTCCTACGCCGTGACCTTCTTCGAAATCTCGCGCTTGAGCTTGCGGGCGCGCAGGCTGAGCTTGTCATCGTTGGTCTTGGCCAGCCAATTGTCGAGGCCGCCGACATGCTCGACCGAACGAAGGCCGTGGGTCGAGACCTTGAGCTTGACGCTCCGCTCAAGCGAATCGGACAGCAAGGTCACGTTCTGCAGGTTCGGGAGGAACGTCCGCTTGGTCTTGTTATTGGCATGGGAAACATTGTTCCCCACCAGCCGGCCCTTGCCGGTCAGCTCGCAAACGCGCGACATAATCTCTATCCTGATTTGAACGAACGCATATGCGTCCGGAAAGCGCCGCCCGATACCCTTGCACTTGGCCTTCGTCAACCGCTACGCCGTGACGGACAAGCAACGCTTTGACCGGGACCGCGTTGGAAACCCGCTGTAATGCAACGCGAGGAGGGCAAAAATATGCGCAAGATCATTCTCATCCTGATTGTCGCGGTGGTCGCGATCATCGCTGCAATCCAGCTCAACCTGCTCAATTTCAAGCAGGCCACCCCGGCGCAGGTTCCAGGAGTGCAGGTGACGTCGAACGGGATTACCGCCACCGGCGGCAAGGCCCCGACCTTCGAAGTCCAGACCGGGACGGTCGCGGTTGGCACTCGGACCGCCAATGTCGCGGTTCCGGTGCCGACGCTCGAGGTTCGCAACCCGGGGGCCAACCAGGCCGCTCCGGCACCTGCTCCAGCGCCCGCACCGGCCCAATAGTCATTGAGCGGTTTTCCGCTGCCCGAGCCGATGCGGCGCGCGCTCGACCTGGCCGCTGAGGCGGCGGCGGCGGGTGAAGTGCCGGTTGGAGCAGCGGTTTCCTATGAAGGGCGAATCATCTCCGCAGCGCGCAATTCGATGCGCGGGTCGAACGACCCGACGGCGCATGCCGAAATGGTCGCGATTCGCGCCGCCGCGACCGCGCTTGGCACAGCCCGGCTCGACGGTTGCTCGCTGTGGGTGACGCTCGAGCCGTGCGCGATGTGCGCCGCGGCGATCGGCCTGGCGCGAATCGCGACCCTGACCTTCGCCGCCGAGGATCCGAAGGGCGGGGGCGTGATTCATGGGCCGCGGATCTTCGGCCAGCCGACCTGCCACCATCGTCCCGAAGTTTATTCGGGGATCGGCGAAGCCGAGGCGTCCGCCCAGCTCAAGGCGTTCTTCGCCGCGCGGCGTCAATGATGCTCCCTTGTCGTTGCGTGACGACACGCGCTAGAGCCACATCACCGTGATGAGCCAAAACTTGCTCCCATTCCCGTGGTTAGACCTGATCCTGATCCTCGCGCTCGTCGCGGTGAACGGGGTGCTGGCGATGGGCGAGCTGGCGGTCGTCTCGTCACGCGAGGCGCGGCTGAAGGCGATGGCCAAGAGCGGCAGTGTTGGCGCCCAGACGGCGTTGAAACTGGCCGCCGACCCCGGGCGGTTCCTGTCGACGGTGCAGAGCGGCATCACCCTGATCACGATCGTCAACGGCGCTTTTTCGGGCGCCAGCCTGGGCGAGCCAGTGGCGCAACGGCTGGAACTTGCCGGGCTGGCCCATGACATGGCGCACACCGCCGGGTTCGGGCTGGTGATTGTCCTGACCACCTTTGTCAGCCTGGTGATCGGCGAAATCGTGCCCAAACAGTTTGCGCTGCGCTCGCCGGAGCCGATCGCGGCGCTGATGGCGCGGCCGCTGCAATGGCTGTCGAAGGCCACGGCTCCATTCGTCTGGCTGCTCGACCGGACGAGCGCCGGCGTGTTTCGAATGATGGGGCTTGATCGCGAATCGAAAAGCCATGTCACCGCCGAGGAGTTGCACCTGGTGGTGGCCGAAGCGCATACCTCGGGCGTGCTCGAGGAGAATGAGCGCGCGATCATCTCGGGCATTGTCCGGCTGGCCGACCGGCCGGTGCGCGAAGTGATGACCCCGCGGACCGAAATCGACTGGATCGACGTCGGCTGCGGTCGCGACGAAATCCGCGCCGCGCTGGCGGCGACTCCCCACAGCCGCCTGCCGGTCGCTCGCGGGTCGGTCGACGACATCATCGGCGTCGTCTCGGCGCGCGATCTGCTGATGGAATTGCTCGCCGGTAACGACCTCGATCTCCAGCGAATCTTCAAGACCGCGCCGGTGGTTCCGGACCTGATGGACGCGATGGACGCGCTCGCGGTGCTTCGCTCGGCCGAGGTTCCCCTAGCGCTGGTCCATGACGAATATGGCCATCTCGACGGGATCGTGACCCCGGGGTCGATCATCGCCGCGCTGGCCGGCGCCTTTGCGAGCGACCTGGAGAGTGACGAGGATCCGCCGTGCGTCGAGCGCGAGGATGGCAGTTGGCTGGTGTCCGGCTCGGCCAGCGCCGACATGCTGACCGACCGGCTGGGGATGGCGATTCCCGAGGATCGCGATTTTTCGACCGTCGCCGGATTCGCGCTGTCGGTGCTCAAGCATATCCCCGAAACCGGCGAGCGGTTTGTCCACGATCACTGGACGTTCGAGGTGGTCGACATGGACGGGCGCAAGATCGACAAATTGCTGGCGACCCGTCAGCGGCGCAAACGCCGCGAAGAACCGGCGGAAAACGGGGAATAGTGAATCGAGCGGCAAGCACGTCATAAAACTGTGGCTTGCTTGCAACGTTGGCTGGCGAAAATGCCCAACCCCGTTCCAGAAGCGGAACTTTACGCTATAGGAAGCACTGGATCCGCATCAATTGGATGCACAAGAGGGGAGTCCCGCATGCGTAATTACCTGCTCGCCGCCGTGGCGGCCGCTGCGCTGACATCGCCGGCCATGGCCCGCGATAAGTCGACGTACGTTGGAGTCGATGGCGGCGTCATGCTCGTCGAAGACACCAACCTTGATTATAATTCCGATGGCGGCGGCCAGGAAATCCGTGACGCCATCACCATCGATCACAAGGCTGGCTTCGACGTCGACCTGATCGCCGGCTATGACTTTGGTCTGGTCCGGGCCGAGATCGAGGCTGGCTACAAGCGTGCGTCGCTTAACGAAGTTCAGCTCGACACCGCCTTCTTCCCGTCGAACAACCCGACCGAGCCGTTCGACGCGTCGGGCAAGGTCAGCGTGATGTCGCTGATGGCCAACGTCCTGTTCGACTTCGGTGACCAGGACGGCTGGAGCGGGTTCATCGGCGCCGGCGCCGGCTATGCCAACGTCAAGTACAACCTCGGCATCCCGTCGATCCAAGGTGGCTTTAGCGACCGGGACGGCTCGATGGCCTGGCAGATTCTTGCCGGCATCCGCAAGTCAATCACGCCGAACATCGACCTCGGCCTGAAGTATCGCTACTTCAACGTCAGTAAGCTGCATTTCAGCGATGACGTCGGTGGTAGTTACAGCGGCAAATTCCGCTCGAGCAGCCTGCTGCTGAGCCTGGTGTACAACTTCTACACCCCGGCTCCGCCGCCGCCGCCGCCGCCGCCTCCGCCCCCGCCGCCTCCGCCGCCCCCGGCGACGCAGACGT
>JBBRTO010000005.1:0-58786 GCA_038244345.1 Sphingomonadales bacterium
GCGCTTGACGGGCGGATTCGGCGCCGACCACCATACGCGTACGTATGTGAGGGATCGCCAATTTGAAACTCGTTGTCGTCGAATCGCCCGCCAAGGCGAAAACCATCGAGAAATATCTCGGGCCGGGTCACCGCGTGCTGGCCAGTTATGGCCACGTCCGCGATCTGCCGCCCAAGGACGGGTCGGTCGACCCCGACAACGGCTTTGCCATGGAATGGGAGAATTATCCCGACAAGGCCAAGCAATTGAAGGCCATTTCGGACGAGGCGAAGAAAGCCGATACGCTCATCCTGGCAACCGATCCCGATCGCGAGGGGGAGGCGATCAGCTGGCATGTCCAGGAAGTGCTGCGGAAGAAGAAACTGCTCCCCGCCAAGGTCGAGCGGGTGACTTTCAACGCGATCACCAAGGCGACGGTGACCGAGGCGATGAAGCATCCGCGAGCGCTCGACGAGGATTTGATCGATGCCTATCGCGCCCGCCGGGCGCTCGACTATCTGGTCGGCTTCACCCTCTCGCCGATCCTGTGGCGCAAGCTCCCCGGTGCCAAGTCGGCCGGCCGGGTCCAATCGGTCGCGCTCCGACTGATCGTCGATCGCGAACGCGAGATCGAATTGTTCAAGTCGCAGGAATATTGGTCGGTGGTCGCGACGTTCGAGTCCGACGGCACGCCATTCACCGCTCGGCTTGTCGCGCTGGACGGGGCCAAGCTCGATCGCCTGTCGATCGGCGACAAGGGCAGCGCCGATGCGGCCAGGAAGGTCATCGAGGACGGGCGATTCACCATTGCCTCGGTCGAGACCAAGCCATTCACGCGCAATCCGCCGCCGCCATTCACTACTTCTACCCTGCAGCAGGAAGCGGCGCGCAAGTTAGGCTTCGCGGCGAGCCACACGATGCGCCTCGCCCAGTCGCTCTATGAGGACGGGCTGATCACCTACATGCGGACCGACGGGGTGCAGATGGTGGGCGAGGCGATCAGCGCCGCGCGCCGGGCGATCGCCGACCGCTACGATGCCGGGTTCGTCCCCGACAAGCCGCGGCACTACACCAGCAAGGCCAAGAATGCGCAGGAAGCACATGAGGCAATCCGGCCGACAGAATTCGGCAAGGATCATGGCGGCTCGGGCGATCATGCGCGGCTCTATTCGCTGATCTACAATCGCGCGCTGGCCAGCCAGATGGCGTCGGCGCGGCTTGAGCGAACGACCGTCGAACTGACCGACGGCGCGGGCCGGGCGACCTTGCGCGCCACCGGCCAGGTCACGCTCTTCCCCGGCTATCTTTCGCTGTATGAGGAAGGGTTCGACGACAAGGAAGACGAAGACGGCGGCAAGATGCCGCCGCTCCGCAGCGGCGACGCGCCGGTCAAGACCGGGGTCGAGGCGACCCAGAGCTTCACCCAACCACCGCCGCGCTTCTCCGAAGCGTCGCTGGTCAAGCGCCTGGAGGAGCTCGGCATCGGCCGCCCGTCGACCTATGCCGCGACTCTCCAGACTCTGAAGGACCGCGAGTATGTCCGGCTCGAGAAGAACCGCTTCTTCCCCGAGGAGAGCGGGCGACTGGTGACGGCGTTTCTCGAGCGCTTCTTCGAACGCTACGTCAGCTTCGATTACACCGCCAAGCTGGAGGAGGAACTCGACGACGTGTCGGGCGGCCGCCTCGGCTGGCAGGCGATGCTCGATGCCTTCTGGAAGGATTTCAAGCCCAAGGCGGGCGAAGTGATGGAGCAGAAGCCGAGCGAAGTCACCGCCGCGCTCGATGAATTTCTCGCGCCCTTCCTGTTTCCGCAAAAGGAAGATGGCAGTGACCCGCGGTTGTGCCCGACATGCGGCACCGGGCGGCTCGGACTTCGCGGCGGCAAATATGGCGCGTTCGTCGCCTGCTCCAATTACCCCGAGTGCAAATATACCCGGCAGTTCGGGCAAGGCGACGCCGTGGCGAGCGAGGGGCCGGCCGATCTCGGCAATGGCATCGAGCTGAAGTCCGGCCGGTTCGGACCCTATCTCGAACGCGACGGCAAACGCGCCTCGATCCCCAAGGACGTGCCGCAGGACGGGATGACGCTCGAGACCGCCGAGCAATTGCTGTCGCTGCCCCGCGAAGTCGGGATGCACCCCGAAAGCGGGCTGACGATCACCGCGTCGATCGGGCGCTACGGGCCGTATCTGGTGCATGACGGAAAATATGCCCGGCTGAAATCGACCGCGGAAGTGTTCGAAACCGGGATGAACGCGGCGGTAGTCAAGCTGGCCGAGGCCGAAGCCGCCAAGGGCCAACGCGGCGGCGGCGGGCGCGAGGCGCTGGCTGTGCTCGGCGCGCATCCGGAAAGCGGCAACGAGTTGAAGGTGATGGAAGGCCGCTACGGCCCCTACGTCACCGACGGAACGACTCATGCCACGTTACCCAAATCGGCCGATCCGGCGGCGGTGACACTCGAAGAAGGAGTCCGGCTGATCGACGAGAAGGCCGCCAAGGGTCCGGTCAAGAAAGGCCGGAAGCCTGCCCGCAAGCCCGGCAAGTCGGGTCCGAAGAAATCCGCAGCTGGCGGCAAGAAAGCGTAAGCCCGTCGAATAGAAACAGCGTTCCTGCCGGGTCGTCGCCGATCCCGGTGATCAGGCGGATCGCGAGCAAGGCAGCGAAGCTGCCGACGGTCGCGGTCAGCGCGCCGAATACGCCAAGCTCCGCGCAATTGTCGCAATCGTCGGTGTCGAAGGCATCGCCGACGAAGCAGCGGTAGCAGGGCCCATCTGGTTCATGGCCGCGGAACAAGGCGATCTGGCCCTGGAATTGCTGCGCGGCGGCGGACAGCAACGGCAGGCCAAGCGCGACGCAGGTGTCGCTGACTACCAGTCGGGTGGCGAAATTGTCGGTGCCGTCGATCACCAGATCGTGCCCGGCGAGAAGCTCGGCGGCATTGCCGGCATCGATCCGCTCGCCGACCGCGGTGAGGCCGACATGTGGGTTGCGGGCCATCACGAAATGGCTGGCGAGGCGCGCCTTGTCCATGCCGACCTGGCCGCTGCCGTAGATCGGCTGGCGCTGGAGGTTGCTAAGTTCGACCCGGTCGCCATCGATGATCGTGAGGTGGCCGATGCCGGCCCCGGCCAGCGCCGGAATGACCCCCGCGCCGATCCCCCCTGCGCCGACGATCGCAACCCGTGCCGCCTTCAATCGAAGTTGGCCCGCGCCGCCGACCTGCGGAAGCACGATATGCCGCGCATAGCGGTCGAGCTCGTCGTCGCTTAAGCTCACTGGCCGGTCGAACCGAAGCCGCCAGCGCCGCGATCCGTGTCGTCCAACTCATCGACCTCGTCGAACGCGGCCAGCGTGACGGCGGCGGGGACCAGTTGCGCAATCCGCTCGCCATGACGGATCGCGAACGCCTCCGCCCCGTGATTGATCAACAGGATCTTGAGCTCGCCGCGATAATCGCTGTCGATCGTCCCGGGGGTGTTGGGTACCGAAATGCCGTGCTTGAAAGCGAGGCCGGAGCGCGGACGGACCTGGATTTCATAGCCTTCCGGAATGGCAATGCGGAAGCCGGTCGCGACGGCGTGGCGCTGGCCGGGCTGGAGGTCGACATCCTCCGCCGCGACGACGTCCATCCCCGCCGCGCCGGGGGTCGCATAGCTCGGCAGAGGCAGGCCTTCGCCGTGCGGTAGGCGGGCGATCTGGATTCGGATAGTCAATTCAATTCCTCGGCTATTCGGGCGATGAGATGGCGCGCGACTTCGTCCTTGGATGCCTCAGGCCAATCCTCGACCCCGGCCTGGGTGACCAGATGGACCTGGTTGCGCGCGCCGCCCATCACGTCGCCGCTGACGTCGTTGGCTACGATCCAGTCGGCTTTCTTGGCGGCGCGTTTCGAGGTTGCGTTGGCGACCACGTCGTCGGTCTCCGCGGCGAACCCGATCAGCAGGCGGGGGCGGTCGGGGTGGGTGCCGAGCGTGGCGAGAATGTCGGGATTGGCGACGAATGTGAGCGCTGGCGGCCCGCTGGCTTTCTTGAGCTTGGTCGGCGACGGCTCGACCCGCCAGTCGGCCACCGCAGCGACCAGGATCGCGACATCGGCTGGAAGCGCATCCTCGACCGCCTCGGCCATTTCGCGAGCGCTCTCGACATCGATCCGGGCGACTCCGCCGGGGGTGGCCAGCGCGACCGGCCCAGCGATTAACGTCACCCGAGCGCCAGCCGCGGCGGCGGCGGCGGCGATGGCGAAGCCCTGTTTGCCCGAGGAGCGGTTGGCAATGATGCGAACCGGGTCGATCGGTTCGTGGGTCGGGCCGGCGGTGACGAGGATGTGTTTGCCAGCGAGCTCCTCCCCGGAACGGGGAGGGGGACCATCCGCAGGATGGTGGAGGGGGGCGAGCGCAGCGAGCTCGGAGAGGTGGGCCCCCTCCGTCAGTCCGTCGGACTGCCACCTCCCCGTTCCGGGGAGGATGTGGTTCAAAATATCATCCGGCTCGGGCAATCGTCCCGGGCCAAATTCGCCGCAGGCCATCGGGCCTTCGTCGGGGTCGATGACGGTGACTCCGCGGGCGCGAAGCGTGGCGATGTTGGCCTGGGTGGCTTCGTGTCGCCACATGCGGACGTTCATTGCCGGCGCGACGACCACCGGCTTGTCAGTGGCGAGCAATAGAGTTGTGGCGAGGTCGTCGGCGATTCCGGCGGCCATTTTGGCGATCAAATCGGCGGTGGCGGGGCAGACCAGCACGAGGTCGGCGGCGCGGCTCAATTGGATGTGCCCCATCTCGGCCTCGTCCTTCAAATCCCACAGCGAGGTATAGACCGGGCTTTCGGCGAGCGCCGCGAGGCTCATCGGAGTAACGAAATGCGCGCCGCCGGCGGTCAGGACGGGAGCGACCTCGTGGCCCGCCTTACGCGCGCCGCGGATCAGCTCGGCGGCCTTGTAAGCGGCAATGCCGCCGCCAACGATGAGGAGGATCTTTGCCATCAGCTCCGCCTAGCCGCAGCCAAGGCCGCGAGTCGAGGCTGCCGCATTGGGCCGGAACCGAACAAAGTGAACACAACATACCCCCCTTTTACGGGGTCCGGAGCTTCGACGGAGCGAAATTTGAGCAAACGTTCGGGCTGGTTCAGCGCCATTGGTCGAGCGTGGCAGACGAAATTCTACATTGGAAGAGCCCTAGAACTAGTACTTCTTGCGCTTGAGCTGGGCGGTCGGCTTGGGGCGGTGCGCTCCTTGCGGGCGTCCTTGGGGCCCACCTTGCGGGCGTCCCTGGGGTGCGCCCGCTGGGCGCGCGCGCGGGGCGAGCTGGGGGCGATTGTGGTGGCTCGGTGGGGCCTCGCCCGGGTTCTGCGCCTGCTCGATGATCAGGCCCTTGTCCTCGGGTGCGATGACCGCCCGGCGGAGCGCGGCCTGGAAACCCGGCGTGGCGCGCTGGGTGACTTCGAAATAGCTGTCGTTGGCGGCGATCCGGATCGCGCCGATATCGTTGCGCCCGACATGGCCGTAGCGACAGATCAGCGGCAGCAGCCAGCGCGGGTCGGCATTGTGACGGCGGCCGGCATTGATCCGGAACCAGGTCGAATTGTCGAAGCCGGGGCGCGGGCCGGCGTCGGCGCCGCGATCGGGGCGGTCGCTGTGGGTCAGGATATCCTCGGGCGCGGGAAGTTCGCTCTTGAGCGCCTTGGCCAAGGCGAGCGCCATCGCTTCTGGGGTCAACGCTTCGGTCAACTGCTTGGCGAGCTCGAGATCGTCATCCTCGGGATCGGCGGGCATGGCGAGCTGGGCGAACAAACGGTCGCGATCCTTGGCGCGGATGTCGTCGGCGGTCGGCGCGGCCATCCACTCGGTTTCGATGCGGGCGTTGCGAAGCATCATCTCGACCCGGCGGCGCGCCTTGTGCGGGACGATCAGCATCGCGGTGCCTTTGCGCCCGGCGCGGCCGGTGCGGCCCGAGCGATGCTGCAACGCCTCGGCGTCGCGCGGAAGCTCGACGTGAATGACGAGGCTGACCGATGGCAAATCGAGACCGCGCGCGGCGACATCGGTCGCGACGCACACCCGGGCGCGCTGGTCGCGCAGCGCCTGGAGCGCGGTGTTGCGTTCATTCTGGCTATGCTCGCCCGACAGAGCGACGGCCTTGAAGCCGCGCTCGGTGAGGCTGGCGTGCAAGCGGCGAACCGCATCGCGCGTGGCGCAGAACAGGATTGCAGTCTCGGCCTCGTGGAGGCGGAGGAGATTGACCACGGCATGTTCGATGTCGACCGGGGCGACGGTCACTGCCTGATAGGCGATGTCGGTGTGGCCCTGCTTGTCGCCGAGCGTCTCGATTCGCAGCGCGTCCTTCTGGTAGCGCTTGGCGAGCGCGACGATCGGACGCGGCATGGTGGCAGAGAAAAGCAGAGTGCGGCGCTCGGACGGGGTCGCATCGAGAATCTCTTCGAGTTCTTCGCGAAAGCCCATGTCGAGCATCTCGTCGGCCTCGTCGAGCACCGCGACCTTGAGGTGCGACAGGTCGAGCGCACCGCGTTCGAGGTGATCGCGAAGGCGCCCCGGGGTGCCGACGACGATGTGGACTCCGCCGTTCAAGGCGCGGCGTTCCTTCATCGGGTCCATGCCCCCGACACAGGTCACGACTCGCGCTCCCGCGGTGGAGTAGAGCCATTCGAGTTCCTTGCTGACCTGCATTGCGAGCTCGCGGGTCGGTGCGACGACGAGCGCGAGCGGCTCGCGGGTCCAGGCGATTCGCTCGCCGTCCATCAATTGCGGGGCGAAGGCGAGGCCGAAGGCGACGGTCTTGCCCGAACCGGTCTTGGCCGACACGATCAGGTCGCGGCCCTGCGCTTCGTCGGCGATGACGGCGGACTGGACTTCGGTCAACGTGTCATATGAACGCGCAGCGAGCGTCGCGGCGAGCGACGGGTGGAGATTCAAATGTTGCATATGCGAAGGCCCCTACAGGAAGGCGGGCTTGCGCGATAGGGGCGTGGAATTAGCGGCGTTCGGCCTGCTCGGCGTCGATCAGGATTGGCGGGACAATCCCTGACGCGAGGATCGCGGCAAAGGCGTCGGCGGAGGCGAACGGGCGGTGTTCTTGCTCGGCCCGGTGGGAGGCGAGCGCGAGGAGGTGATCGAGCTGCGCCTTGCCGACGATGTAGCTCGGGCCGTAGCCTGGCTGGCGAAGGTAGAGCAATTGCTCGAACCCGACGAGGCGGCTCGACGCGTCGGACCACCCGCGCGGGGTCCATTCGGCGTGGAAGCGACCGGCCTGTGCGAGGTCGATCTCATTGGTCTGGACGCGCAGCGAGGCGAGGCCGCGCGCAGCGCGGTTGGCGAGCATCGCCCACACCAGTTCGCGGCCATGCGGGATGTCGTCGTACAGCCCGGCCTGCATCACGACTTCTTCCATCGCGGTCGCGAAACCCTCCGAGCGATCCTCGAAGATGTTGAACAAAGGCGGGGTCTGGCGGATCGGGCTCGAGTGGGGATCGAACCGCAGCCGTGCAAGCTCGATCCAGTGGGTCTGGTGGCTCGACAGCGGGAGCGGATCGAGCGCGGTGACGTGGGTGAAGAAGTTGCGCTCGGCGAGCGGGGTGAAGGTGCCGGTCTGAGCGGCGAGCGCGGCGCGGTAATAAGGCTTGTCGGCGATGAAGCCGGCGTTGACCAGCAGCCGGTAGAGCTTTTCAGTGCGCGCCTCGGCGAAGCGGCGGTAGGCGGCAGGGTCGCTGATTTCGGCGATCGGGGGAAGCGCGCGATTGCGGACTTCCTCGAGCCGGAGCGAGGCGAGCGAGCGGTCGAGTTCGCGCTGGAGCAAGGTGACCTGCTGGTCGACGCTGTACGGGCTGAGCGTGACGTGGGTCAGATACCAGTCGTAATTGGCCTTGCCGATGCCCGACGGGCCGACGCGGCGCGGGGCTTCGGCCTTGATCCAGCGGGCGAAATCTTCGGTCGCGAGACGGGCCGAATGGATGGCGGAACGCAGCGCGGGAGTGGCGCCTTCGAGCGATGCGGGGCGTTTGCCGCCGAGGTCGTTCATCACCAGCGTCCCAGCTTCGAGATGGGCGAGGACATCGGCCTGCTCGAGGAAGGCGCGGTCGCCATAGGCCCACAGATCATGCGCCTTGCTCGGCGCGAGGTTGCGCCTGGCGTCGCCGAGCATCGCCGGGACTGCGCCGAGCAATTGCGTCAGCCGCGCATCGTCGGCGGGGGACAGCGGGTAATTGAAATTGTGAAGGTCGATATTGGGTTCGGCCGAGGGGCCTTCGTGGGCGGGGACATCGCTCATTTCGGCGAAGACAGTCTGGTAGAAATCGGGATCGCGCGCCCATGGCCGGAGCACGCGGAGGAAGAAATCGAGCCCGTTCATCTCGGCCTCGACCAGCCGCCAGTCGCCGGTTTGCGAGGCGCTGAATCCGGCGCGGTCGATCGCGGTCAGGCGACGGCGGAAGTCGGGCAGGCGAGCGGCCTTGGCGGCCATCGCGCGCGGGCTATAGTCGGGGCGACCAGCGACGATCGCGGGGTGGTTGAACGCGCGCCAGTCGGCGAACAGGCGAACCAAGGCAGCGTGGCCGGGGCGCTCGATCTGGGTTGCGGGAGCGGCGAGGGCGGGCGTTGCGGCAAGTGCGGCGCCCAACAGCGCCAGCGCGGCCAATCTTACTCGAGCGTGTCGCATGTGATCTTCCCCCTATGTGCTCCAAACATACCATACCAGCTTGCGCGGGTCAGCGCAGCAGCAATGCCGCCGTGATCGCCGCGCCGGTCGCAGCGGCGAGAATCGCGGTCAGCGACGGGCCGAGCCACTCCGGGCGGCGGATCATCGTCACTGGCGAGAGCGGCGGCGGCGGTGGTGCGGCGCTCGGATCGGGGTAGCTCGCGTCGATCTTGCGGATGAGTTCGGGCAGGCGTTTGAGCGCGCGCACGATCTCGACCATCTTGTCGGCGTAATACGCTTCCGGCCCAAGCTCGGAGCGGAGCCATTCCTTGAGAAACGGCTCGGCGGTTTCCCACATGTTGATGTCGGGATCGAGCGCGGTGGCGACTCCTTCCTCCATCACCATCGTCTTTTGCAGCAGCAACAGATGCGGCTGGGTCTGCATGTCGAAATCGCGGGTGATGGTGAACAGGCTGTCGAGCATCCGGCTGACGCTGATTTGTTTCACCGGAAGGCCGCGGATCGGCTCGCCGGCTGCGCGCAAAGCGGTGGCAAATTCGGCGACGTCATGGTGCGGCGGGACATATTGCGCTTCGAAATGGATCTGCGCGACCCGCTCGTAATTGCCGGTTATCAGCCCGTAGAGGATTTCGGCGAGCCACATCCGCGCCTGGCGGTTGATTCGGCCCATAATCCCGAAATCAATCGCTGCCAGCCGCCCGTCGGGCAAGGCGAATAGATTGCCCTGGTGGAGGTCGGCGTGGAAATAGCCGTCGATCACCGCCTGGCGGAGGAAGCCGCGGACGAGGATCGCGGCCAGTTCCTTGGGGTCGTGCCCGGCGGCGACCAGCGCCTCGCGGTTGGTCAGCTTGATCCCGTCGAGCCATTCCAGCGTCAGCACCCGGCGCGCGGTTCGGCTCCAGTCGATCTCGGGGATGTAGAAGCCCGGCTCGGCGATCATGTTCTGCTTGAGTTCGGACGCCGACGCGGCCTCGCGGGTCAGATCGAGTTCGCGGCGGACCCATTGACGGAAGTAAGCCACGACCAGCCGCGGGCGCAGCCGCTCGGCCTCGCCGCCGAGCAGTTCGACATGCGCCGCGGCCCATTCGTAGGTCTCGATCGCACGTTCGAATTCCTCTTCGACGCCCGGCCGGAGCACCTTGATAGCGACGTCGCGGCCCTCGGTGGTGACCGCGCGATGGACTTGCGCGATCGACGCCGCGCCGACCGCGACGGGATCGATCGAGGTGAAAAATTGCTCGACCGGACCGCCAAGCGCGGCCTCGATCGCGAACTTGATCCGGTCGAACGGTTCGGGGGGAAGGTCATCCTGAAGCTGGCGCAGATTGTCGGCTGCGGCGACCCCGACCAGGTCGGGGCGGGTAGCAAGCGCTTGGCCGAGCTTGATCGCGGCCGGACCGATCTCCTGCATCGCCGCGGCATAATCGGGGACTGCGGGCATGGTGAGGCCGAAGCGCGCCACGCGGACCAGGCGGCGGACGTTGGGCGGGGTCAGCGAGTCGCGCTCGATCCCCTGCAGCGCGCCGTGCCGAGCCAGCGTCCGGCCCCATTTCAGGAGTCGGAAAAGATGAGTGACCGTGCTGGTCAAACCTTCCACCCGCTCCAGATGCAGACCAGCCCGCCGAGCATCGGCTCGACCTTGGCCTGGGCGAAACCGGCGTCGGAGATCATCGCCCGGAACCGGTCGGGCGAGGGGAAGCGGCGGATCGATTCGACCAGGTAGCGATAACTTTCCTCATCGCCGGCGACCGCCTTGCCGATGCGCGGGATGACCGCGTCGGCATAACGTTCGTACAATTTGCCGAAGCCGGGCCATTCGCTGGTTGAAAATTCGAGGCAGTAGAAGCGCCCGCCGCGCTTGAGGACTCGATGCGCTTCCTTCAATGCCGCGGGAATGTCGGTGACGTTGCGGATCCCGAAGGCGATGGTGTAGGCGTCGAAGCCGCTGTCGCCGAAGCTCAAGCTTTCGGCGTTTTCCTGCTTCCAGGTCAGACCGTCGATCCGCTTGTTGGCGGCACGATCCTGCCCGACCGCGAGCATGTCGGCGTTGATGTCGCTGACCGTCACCAGCGCACCTCTTGCCGCCATGCGGAAGGCGATGTCGCCGGTGCCGCCTGCCATGTCGAGGATGCGCTCGCCAGCGCGCGGCTTGATCCGGGCGACGAAGCGCTCCTTCCACAAGCGGTGCATCCCGCCCGACATCAGGTCGTTCATCACATCATATCGTCGCGCGACCGACGAGAAGACCGCGCCGACCCGGGTTGTCTTTTCTTCTGGGCTGACCAGTTGGTCGCCGAAATTGACCTGTTCGCTCATGCTGGCGGCTCTAGCGGGGAAGGCCCCGGCTTGCCATAGGCCGCTCATGCCCGAGCTTCCCGAAGTCGAAACTACCGTTCGCGGCCTTGCAAAAGTGCTCGACGGGCGGCGGATCCGGCGGGTCGAGCTTCGGCGCGGCGATTTGCGGCGGGCGTTTCCGCACGATCTTGGCCAGCGGCTGACCGGAGCGACGGTGACCGGTCTTGGCCGGCGCGCCAAATATGGCCTGATCGCAACCGACCGGGGCGATACGATGATCTTCCACCTCGGCATGTCGGGCAGATGGCGGATCGACCCGGCCGAACTTGGCGCGCACGATCATCTGCTGATCGAAACCGCCGACGGGCGGCTGCTCAGCCTCAACGATCCGCGCCGGTTCGGATCAGTCGACCTGGTGGCCACTGACATGCTGGCGGAATGGCCCGCGTTCACGGCGCTTGGCCCTGAGCCGATGGGCGGGGCGATCGATGGCACATGGCTGAAGGCGCGGCTCGCCGGACGCAAGGCGGCAATCAAGCTGATGCTGCTCGACCAGAGGATCGTCGCCGGCCTCGGCAATATCTATGTCTGCGAAGCCTTGTTCCGGGCACGGATCAATCCGAGAAAAGCGGCCGGCCGGGTCAGCCAGCCGAAACTCGATCTGCTCGCCACGTCGATCGAGGCGGTGCTTGCCGAAGCGATCGCCGCGGGCGGATCGAGCTTGCGCGACTTCGCCAGCCCCGATGGCGAGCTCGGCTATTTCTCAAAGCAGTTCGACGTCTATGACCGCGAGGGTCTGCCGTGCCGCGGCGGGTGCGATGGCGTGGTCCGGCGCATCGTCCAGGGCGGGCGATCGACTTTTTACTGTCCCGCATGCCAGCGATAGTCTGCCTTGCGCGCCTGCGCTGTTGACCCGAATCGCCCTTGGCGTTAGGGGACGGCACGCCGGTGCGGCCCGATGCGGGTGCGCGCCGCTTTCTTTTTGACCGACAGATTTGGGAAGACACTATGGCGAACACGCCGCAAGCCAAGAAGCGCATCCGCCGTAACGCCAATCGCGCCGCGATCAACGGTGCCCGGGTCAGCCGCATCCGGACCTTCATCAAGGCCGTCGAATCGGCGCTCGAAGCCGGCAACAAGGACGATGCCCGTGACGCGCTCAACAAGGCGCAGCCGGAACTTGCTCGTGGCGTTGCCCGCGGCGTGATGCACAAGAACACCGCGAGCCGGAAATTCTCGCGCCTGACCAAGCGGGTTTCCGCACTCGGCTGAGCGGACGGGCCGCGCAAAGGTCCAACCAGTCCTGCCATGAAACGGGCCTCCGGAGCGATCCGAAGGCCCGTTCGATTCGCGAAATCAAAAAGTCCTGCTTTTCCCGCGATTCGCATATCTCCGTCACTTTACTGTAAACAAAATTTCGCGGTTTTCCGGCGAATTAGCGGATTTCCTCACCTTTTCCATGTCAAGTATGTTTATTTCACTTTTTTGAAAAAAAGCGGTTGAACGCTGCTCGGCTAACTCTCAAAACAATGGGCTCCGCAGTGATTCTGCTGGGGGGCACCGCGCAGAAGCAACTTGGGGCGTCGCGACTCGCAATCGGGCGCAGTGATGGCTTGTGCCTGCGGTACTGAGGCAATGGAGGCGCGGAACGGTGCAGGGGGCAAGGTCAGAATTGGTGGTTGGCGAGGGCTTGGTCGAGACCTTTGAGACACCGCTGGCAGCCGCCTGGGATCAAATCCGCACCGGCCTTCGCCGCGATTGCGGCGTGCGCACCTTCGATGGCTGGCTCAAACCCGCCGAGCTTGGCGAATTCGATCCCGATACGGGCGAGCTGGTGCTGATCATGCCGTCCAAGTTCATGGCCGACTGGGTCCGCTCGCATTTCGGCGAACGACTCGCGCTGGCGTGGAAGACCGTGCTTCCGATCGTCCGTGATGTCCGGATCGCCGCGGCCGAGGGCGGACCGCGGCCGTCGCCATTGTTGATCCTCGAGGATATTCCGGCGCCCGCCGCCAATCATGCGCTGCGCGACCCCGACTCGCCCAATTTCGATCCGCGATACAAGTTCTCGACGTTCGTCATCGGCAAGGCGAATGAAGTCGCAGCGACCGCCGCCAAGACTTTGGCAAGCGCCGATTCGGTCAGCTTCAACCCGCTGTTCATCCATGGCGGCACCGGGCGCGGCAAAACCCATTTGCTCCACGCCATCGGCCAGGATTTCATCGCTCGCCGACCGACCGCCCGGGTGGTGTCGATGTCGGCCGAGAAGTTCATGGTCGAGTTCGTCCGAGCGCTTCGTGAGAATGACACGATCGGCTTCAAGGGGCGGCTTCGTTCGGCCGATCTGCTGCTGATCGACGACGTCCAGTTCATCGCCGGCAAGGATTCGACGCAGGAAGAATTCTTCCACACGATGAACGAGATTATCACTGCCGGGCGGCGACTGGTGATCACGTCCGACCGCGCGCCGCAGGATCTGGACGGGATCGCGCCGCGGATCCTGTCGCGGCTGTCGTGGGGCCTGGTGGCCGATATCAACCCGGCCGAATATGAGCTTCGGCTCAACATCCTGACCCTGAAGCTGGCCGCGCTTCCCGGCGTGTCGATGACTCAGCCGGTGGTCGAATTTCTCGCCCGACGCCTGACCAATTCGATCCGCGAGCTGGAAGGCGCGCTCAACCGGATCGCGGCCTATGCGATGATGACCGGGCGGACGATCGACTTGCCGTTCGTCGAGGAAGTCCTCGCCAACGTGCTTCGCGCCAACCAAAGGCGCATTTCGATCGACGAAATCCAGACCCAGGTCGCCGAGCATTACCGGATTCGCAAGGCCGAGATGACCAGCGCGCGGCGTGCCCGCGAAGTCGCCCGGCCGCGCCAGGTGGCGATGTATCTGTCTAAGCAACTGACCCCGAAATCGCTGCCCGACATCGGCCGGCGGTTCGGCGGGCGCGATCACACGACAGTGATCCACGCGGTCAAGCAGATCGAGAAATTGCGCGCCGCCGACGCCGAGCTCGACGCCGACATCCGCTTGCTTACCCGCCAGCTCGAGGGCTGACGATCAAGTTCGGCGCTTCGGCGCCGACCTCCCCCGCCAGCACCCGCGGCGGGGGAGGACCACTTCCTCCCCGGACAAGGAAAGGCCCGCCCGGATCTCTCCGGACGGGCTCCAATTTCATTTCAGCTAGGGGTGGCCTCAGTTACGACGGGGCGGCGGGACGGTGATCCGGACGGTCTCGCCATTGCGCCCCGGAAAGCCGGTGAACATCGCTTCGATCAGATTGGGCACGAGCACGCCGAGATTGTCGGTCTGCGAGCGCGCCTTGGCATGGCCTTCGAACAAAGCCGCATTGTCCAGCCGGCGGCGAATGTTCACTTCGAGATAGCTTTTGTAGACCGTGTAGGCGCGGGTATTGTCGAACGACGAACCCCAGAAGGGGTCCTCCCACCCATAGTAAAACGGGGTGCGGCCATAGCCACCGAAGCGCGAATAATAGGGCCGACCGTAAAAGCTGTTGCGGTAGAAGGGATCATAAAATCCGCCGAACCCGCCGCGATAATAGCCGTTGGCAAAGGGATCGACGTCAATTTCCTGGTGGCCCTGATCGACTCCATAATCGACCGCGACCAGCATCGTCGCCGTGCTTGGCGAGGCGGCGGGGACATAGCCCTGCGCCTGCATCGCTGCAGCAACCTGCGTCGCATAATGCGTGAACTCGAGCCCGCCCGACTGCGCCGGGTTGGCGGCGACGACGAAGAAACTTTCGCCCTGCGGCGCGGGCATCGCCTGAAATCGCGATACCTGGGTCGGAAAGCCAGTGGCGCAGGCGTTAAGCCCAAGCGCAGCGACGCCAAGCATAGCCGTCGCAACCAGTCTATTGATACGCATCACCTTCATTCCTCTGCAGAGGGTTTACATCCCGCCTATAGCACGATTCGCCGTGAATGAGAGATGAAGGACTATTTCAAAAGCTTAGGCCGACCGCGCGATAGGCCTCGGCGAGCGTGGGCGCGGCCAGCGCACGCGCCTTGTCGGCCCCGGCGGCGAGGATCCGGTCGAGTTCGGCGGGATCGCCACGAAGCTCGACCAGCTTTTCGCGCAGCGGCGCGATCAACGCCACCAAGGCGTCGGCCAGCGCCGGCTTGAAAGCGCCAAAGCCCTGACCGGCGAATTGCGCGGCAACTGCTTCGACGGTCGAGCCCGTGACCGCGGCGTAGATCCCGATGAGGTTCTTTGCCTCGGGCCGCGAGTCGAGCCTGGCCGGATCGGCATCGATCGGGTCGGGATCGGTGCGCGCCTTGCGCACTTTCTGTGCGATTGCCTCGTCGCTGTCGGTCAGGTTGATCCGGCTCATGTCCGACGGATCGGACTTGGACATCTTGGCCGAGCCATCGCGGAGGCTCATGACGCGCGCCGCGGTGCCGCCGCCGATGAACGGCTCGGGCACGGTGAACAGCTCGATCTCGAAATCATTGTTGAACTTCAAGGCGATGTCGCGGGCCAGCTCGATATGCTGCTTTTGGTCGTCGCCGACCGGTACGTGCGTGGCATTGTAAAGCAACACGTCGGCCGCCTGGAGCACTGGGTAGGTGAACAGCCCAACGCTTGAGCCTTCCTTGTTCTTACCGCTTTTGTCCTTGAACTGGGTCATCCGATTGAGCCAGCCCATCCGCGCGGTCCCCTGCAACACCCAGGCGAGTTCGCTATGCTCGCGAACCGCGCTCTGGCGGAACAGGATCGCGCGGCTGGGATCGATCCCGCTGGCGATCAGCGCTGCGGCCATTTCGCGGACGTTGGCGCGTAGCTGAGCCGGATCGACATCGACCGTGAGCGCATGGAGGTCGGCGAGGAAGAACAGGCACTGCGCCTCGTCCTGCATCCGCACCCAGCGCAAAATCGCGCCGAGCAAATTGCCGAGGTGGAGATCGCCGGTCGGCTGGATCCCCGAAACTACGCGGATCGCGGTCATACCGAGTCGCTACCCTTGCGTTTGCGGCGGCTGATTAGTGCCTTGAGCTCGGTAGTATCGGTCCCGCCGAGCAGGATGACGAGCGGGAAATAGACTGCCATTCCGCCACCGACCAAGGCCGCGACGCCGATCAGGCGATGGCCGACATTGCCAGCGAAGAAATCGGCAAGGACATATTTGATCGCGAACAAGGCCGCGACCATTGCCGCCCCGGCAATGGCCTGTCGAACGATCCGGCCGAGCAACACGCCGCTGATCCTGAAATGGCCGCGGCGATGGAGGATGACATAGAGAATGACGCAATTGAGCCAACTCGAGATGGCAATCACCGCCGACAGGCCGGCGATCCGGTCGACCGGGTCGCTGTAGACCGCCTGGACGACGAAGTTCAGCACGACATTGACGATCAACACGAACACCGCGGTCTTGACCGGTGTGGCGGTGTCCTGGCGCGCGTAGAACCCCGGCGTGAGCACTTTGACCAGCACATAAGCGGGCAGGCCAAGCACGATCAGCGACAGCACCAGCGCCGTCACCGCGGCGTCGTTCGCGCTGAAGTGGCCGCCCTGGAACAAGGCGCCGATCAGCGGTCCCGCTGCGACAAACAGGGCCAATGCGGCGGGCAGGCACAGCAGCATCGCAAGTTCGGCTGCCTGGCTCTGGACCGCGGCAGCCTGCTTGGGATCGCCAGCACCGACATGCCGACTGACTTGCGGCAGGATCGCCGTTCCAAGCGCGGCACCAATCACGCCGAGGGGAAGCTGGTTGAGCCGGTCGGCATAGTTGAACCAGGACAGCGAGCCGGTGCCGATCCGGGCGAGGAAGAAGGTGTCGATGAACGCGCTGATTTGATAGACTCCGGCGCCGAGCGTGGCAGGGATGACAACGCGGCCGAATTGGCGAACTCCGGGCGTCAGTCGCGGGCGGCGCAGCTTGAGCATGATGCCGGCGCGCCTCGCGGCCCACCAAAGCAAGCCGATCTGCATTACCCCGCCGATGGTCACCGCGATCGCCAGCGCGGTGGCGCTCACTGCGCCGCCATTGCGGACGAAGATCAGCGCGGACAGCATGGCGAGGTTGAGCAGGGCCGGCGCGAATGCGGCGGCGGTGAATTTCGCCAGGCTGTTGAGGATACCTGAAAACAGCGACACCAGGCTGATCAGGATGAGATAGGGAAAGGTGATCGACGTCAGGAAGGTCGCGAGGACGAGTTTTTCTCCGGTGTAGCCCGAGATCGCCGCGACGAAGAGCGGCATGATGATTTCGAACGCCAGCGTGAACAGCACCAGGGTCGGCAGGAACACCGCCAGCACTTCTTCCGAGAAATGCCGGGCGCCCTCCTCGCCTTCGGCGCCGTGCAGGCGCTGGCTGTAGAGCGGCACGAATCCCGCCGAAAAGGCGCCTTCGCCGAACAATCGCCGAAACGTGTTGGGCAAACGAAAGGCGACGAAGAAGGCATCGGCCTGCCAGCTCGCGCCCATCACTCGGCTCATCAGCATTTCGCGGGCGAAGCCGGCGATCCGGCTGACCAAGGTCAGCCCGCCGATCGTTCCCGTCGCCTTGACGAGGTTCATTGGGCTACGCTCATCCCTCGGAGGGCGGCTGGCCGGCGGGATCCGAATCGTCGCTCAGCGCGGGATCGAAGCCAGCCGGAGCCGCGGTGCCGGACCCATTGGGGATGGCGCCATTTTCGGCTTGCGCCGCTTCCATCTGGGCGATGAACGCGCGGCCGAAGTCGATCGGCTCGAGCAGCAACGGCGGGAAGCCGGTGTTCTGCACCGCCTCGGCGATCACCTGCCGGGCGAACGGGAAGATCAGTTGCGGCGCATCGACCAGCATGAACGGCCCAAGCGCCTCATCGGGGAAATTGCGCAGGCCAAACAACCCGGCATAGCTCAGATCGACCAGGAAGTGAGTTCCCTGGTCGGATTTGGCCGAAACATTGATTCGAAGGGTGATCTCGTGGACCTCGTCGGCGATCCGATCGACGTTGATATTGAATTGCACATCGACCTGTGGCTGGACCTGCCACTGGAAAACCTGCGGAGAATTGGGGCTTTCGACCGACAGATCCTTGATATACTGGGCGATCGCGGCGGCTTGCGGCTCGCCTTCCGGACCGTCGCCTTGGTTGGGGATGATCGGAGTCTCGTCGGCCATGAAATACTGTCCTTGTGGTACGGTTTGTCGGGCGGTCATCCGCGCTTTGCGCGATGCGAAAAAGGTGCCGCGCGCCTAGCAGCCGCGCTTTTCGGGCGCAATGGCGCTGGGGCGATGGAGCGCAGTTTGAATCTGAACGTTATGCGTATTATGTTGGGCTTCCCAAGGAATGGATCCGAATCTTGACTGCAATCGTCATTCTCGCCCTCGTCGCTTTGTTTGTCGGCCTTCGCTTGTACTCGGTACTCGGCGAACGCACCGGCCATGAGCAGCCGATTCTCAAGCCCGCCGACCCCGATAATCGGGTCGAGGCGCCAAAGGTCAATCTGCCGCGCGAGGCCGCGGCGATCACCGACAATGGTGACCTTGCCTATCTTGCGACCGCGGGTCCCGGGGTTCGCCAGATCCTCGCCGCCGATCCGCAGTTCGACGTCGCCCGCTTCCTAGACGGCGCGGGCGCAGCCTATCGAATGATCCTCGAAGCGTATTGGAAGGGCCATCTCGACACCATCCGCCCGCACGCCGATGGCCACGTCTACGAGAGTTTCGCCGAGGCGGTGAAGCAGCGCCAGAAGGACGGGCAGACGCTCGATAACCGGCTGGTCGCGGTCGATCCGCCGGTGATCGTCGAAGCGTCGCTCGAGCAAGGCGCGGCCGAGGTCACGGTGCGGTTCGAAGCGGATATCGCCGCGGTCACCCGCAACGCGGCGGGAGAGGTCGTCGCCGGATCGATGAGCGACGCGGTCCAGACCCGCGAGCGCTGGACCTTTCGCCGCGACCTGAAGTCCCGCGATCCCAACTGGCTGCTGATCGAGACTGACGAGGAAGAGTGAGCCCGCTGGTACGCGGGCTGGCGCTCGCTTCGCTGCTGTTGCTCAGCGCCTGCGCCACGCAGCGGCCTGCTCCGCCGCCGGTCGTTCCAGCCCCGCCGGTCGTGCCCGTTGCACCGCTTGCCCCAACCAGCGCGGCGCAGCTGGGCGTTGCCGCCGAACCACCGCGTCCGCTTGACGAAGCCAACGCCGGGCGAGCGCTCGCCGCTTTTCGCTTGTCCTGCCCGGTGCTGCTGGCTCGAAACGACCCGTCGGGGCTGACCCAGGCCAACACCTGGCAAGCGCCATGCGCAGAGGCTTCGACCATCGCTCCCGGCGCCGCCGCGGCTTTTTTTCGCGACCGGTTTACATGGCTCCGGGTCGGTGACGGCAGGGCTTTCGCGACCGGCTATTTCGAGCCTGAAATCCGCGCCAGCCGGATTCGCCAGCCGGGCTTTGAAGTGCCGCTCTATGGCTTGCCCAGCGACCTCGTGAAATGCACCCGCGCCGACGGTATCAGCGGGCGCGGCATGATCGACCCGACCGGGCAGTGCGTTTCCTATTTCGACCGCGCCGCAATCGAGGATGGCGCGCTCGTCGGTCGCGGGCTGGAAATCGCCTGGGCGGCCGACCCGGTCGAAACTTTCTTCCTTGAAGTCCAGGGTTCGGGCCGCCTCGCGCTTCCCGACGGCGAAGTGATGCGCATCGGCTATGCCGGGCAGAACGGCCGCGATTATGTCGCCATCGGGCGGCTGCTTCGCCAGCGGAACCTCTTGCCGCCGGGAGGAGCGACGATGGACGGGATCGTGGCGTGGATCCGCGCTCATCCCGCCGAGGGCAAGGCGTTGCTTCGCGAGAATCCTAGTTACGTGTTTTTCAGGGAAGTTGTCGGGCCGGGCCCGCTCGGCTCGCTCAACGTGCCGGTTACTGCTCGGGCATCGGTCGCCGCTGACCCCCGGTTCGTGCCCCTCGGCGCGCCGGTGTTCCTCGATCTCGACCGGCCCGAGGCTAGCGGGCTTTGGATCGCGCAAGACATCGGCGGAGCGATTAAGGGTGCAAACCGGGTCGATACTTTCTGGGGGGCGGGGCTTAGTGCCCGGGCCACCGCGGGTGGAATGAGCGCCTCGGGTCGCGCCTGGGTACTGGTGCCGCGCGATATAAGTGTGCAAGCGTTGAGCGGTGCGCAAGCTCAACCCTGACGAAGCCGAATTGTGGGCGCGGGTCACCGCCTCGATCCGCCCATTGTCGCGCGACAAGCCGGAGGCGGAGGCGCGCGCCGCGCCGCCATCGCCCCGTGAAGCGCCAGTGACTGCCAAGCCCAAGTCACCCCCACCGCCTCGCCGGGCGCCGCCACCGCCACCGCCACGCCGGGTGATTGCCAATACACTCGATGGCGGGTGGGACCGGCGGTTGAAGGGCGGGACGGTCGAGCCCGACCGGATCCTCGACCTCCACGGCCATAATCTCGACCAGGCGTGGGATGCGATCGACCGAGCGCTGGAAACCGCGATCACCCGCGGCGAACGGGTCCTGTTGCTGATTACCGGCCACGCCCGCGCTGGCGATCCGCCGGTCGAACGCGGGCGGATCCGCGCGGCGGTCAACGACTGGCTGACGGTGTCGCGCCACGCCGCTCGGATCGCCGCTGTTCGCCAGGCGCATCGCCGCCACGGCGGGGGCGGAAGCCTGTACCTCATTATCCGGCGTTAACCTTTGCCCGCGACGGTTTTTTAACCCCGACCGTTTAATCGCATCGTTGTGAATGGCGGTGTGATCCGCTCTTATGCGAAAGCTTCAGCGCGGCGATGAACGACGGTACGGCCCAGAAATTCAGCAATTTCGTTCTGTCCAGTGCGGCAGGCGTGGCCTCGTTCCTGTTCTCGCTGACCGCCTTCTTGTACATTACCGAGCTCGACAAACAGGTGGTCGCCTCGCTCGTCGCGGGCGCCTTCTGCCTGCTGATCAGTTACATCGCCTCGGAGCGTCCCAACAGCGAAAGCGCCCGTTCGCTGAATGCGCTGGCCGAACGTCTACTTGCGGTCGAGAAGGGCGATTATACCTCGCCTGCTCCAGCGATCCTTCGCGAATCCAATCCCAAGCTCGCCGCCGCCGTCGACAGCCTGTTCGAGGAAGTCCGCTCGTCGATCGAAAATGCCCATGCGCTTGGAATGTACGATCCGGTAACCTCGCTTCCTAACCGTCTGCATTTTCGCTCGGAGGCCGACAAGCTGCTCAGCGTAACAAGCGGCAGCCGCTCGGCGATGATGTTCATCGACCTCGACCGATTCAAGGCGGTCAACGATTGCCTCGGCCACGCCCGCGGCGACCAGTTGCTGGTAATGGTCGCCAATCGCCTGCGCGTCGTTGTGACCGCCGAAATGGGCGATTCGAGCGTGCCGCGGCCGCTTCTGGCGCGGCTCGCCGGCGATGAATTCACCATGTTCTTCCCGCAGATCGAGGGCCTTGCCGAGATCGAGATGATCGCGCGGCGAATCGCCCTCGCGGTGTCCGAATCGTTCGAACTGCAGGGCCACAGCATCGACATCGGCGCATCGATCGGGGTCGCGATATCGCCCGACCATGGCTCGACCGTCGAATCGCTGATGCGCGCTGCCGACCTTGCGATGTATCGCGCCAAGTCGCGCGGCGGCGGGCAGCATTGCCTGTTCAGTGACGAACTGGCCCACGAACATCAGCTCCGCATCGAAACCGAAAATGCGTTGACCGACGTCGTCCCGCGCGGCCAGTTGCGCCTCGCCCTCCAGCCGCAGATGAGTCTGACCACCGGTGAGACGACCGGAGTCGAGGCACTGCTCCGCTGGCAGCACCCGCGCGACGGAGTCCGCGCGCCGTCGACCTTCATTTCCATCGCCGAACAGACCGGAATGATCGGCGAGATCGGCGACTGGGTGATGGACCAGGTCGCGCTGATCCTGAGCGGCTGGCGCCGCCAGGGGATCAACCGCCGGCTGGCGTTCAACATCAGCCCGCGCCAGCTCGATCGGGTCGATTTCTTTACCCGCCTGCGCCACAGCTTCGCCGCGCAGGACGTGCCCTTGTCGATGGTCGAGCTCGAATTCACCGAGACCGTGGCAATGCAGTGCAACGAAGCCGACTTGGCCGAGATCGCCGCGCTTCGCTCCGAGGGCGCTTCGATCGCGATCGACGATTTCGGCACCGGCTACTCCAACCTCGCCCGGCTGCGCTCAATGCCGCTCGACCGGGTCAAGCTCGACCAGTCGCTGATCGCCGATATCGAAACCAGCGAAAAGGCCCGCGTCGTGGTCCAGGCGGTGGTCCATCTGATCAAGGGCGTCGATTGCGAGATCGTCGCCGAGGCGGTCGAGAATTCGGCCCAGGCCGACATCCTGCGCGCAATGGGCTGCGACACGGTCCAGGGCTATGTCTTCGCCGAGCCGATGTACGAGGATGATTTCGAGGCATGGATCGCCAATGCCGACCGCAAGCGCTCGGTGGCCTAGACCTTGATCGTTTTGGGCGCTTCAGCCCAAAGCGTGAATCATGGCCTCACAATTCACGCTAAAGCCCGCTCGATCACCCGCTGGTAGATGTTGGCCAGTGTTTCGATGTCCGTCACCGCCGCACTCTCGCCGACCTTGTGCATACTGGCATTGGGCAGGCCAAAATCGACCACGGGGCAGAGCGCGATCAGGAACCGCCCGTCCGACGTCCCGCCACCGGTCGACAGCGTCGGGCTGATCCCGGTTTCCGCCTTGATCGCCGCCACCACCAAGTCGTAAAGTTCGCCCGGCGGCGTCAGGAACGCCTCGCCGCTGATCTTGGCGACGACGCTCGCGCCCGGCGCCTCGCGCTCGACCAATTGCTCGACCATCCTCACCAGATCCGCTCCGCGCTGGAGGTTGTTGAAGCGGATGTTGAGCCGCGCGCTGGCAGCGGCGGGGATCAGGTTGGTCGCGCCTGGCGGACAGCCGATGTCGGTGAATTCCAGGTTCGACGGCGGAAAGTTGTCATTGCCATCGTCGAGCACCAGCCCGTCCAGCGCGGCAACGATCCGCGCCAGCCGCGCCACCGGATTATCGGCGCGGTGCGGGTAGGCGACATGGCCCTGCGTACCTGGAACCTCGATCCACAGGTTGACCGAACCACGCCGCCCGATCTTGATCGTGTCGCCAAGCGCGGTCTCGCTGGTTGGCTCTCCGATCAGGATCATGTCGGGCTTCAGCCCGTGCTCGTCCAGCCAGTCGATGATCGCCGGCGTTCCAAACGTCGCCGGACCTTCCTCGTCGCCGGTGATCAGCAGCGACAAGCTCCCGCGATGCTCGGGCACCCGCGCCGCGGCGGCGGCAAAGGCGGCGATCGCGCTCTTCATATCGTTGGCGCCGCGCCCGATCAGGCGGCCATCGCCGATCACCGGCGTAAACGGATCGCTACCCCAGCCGTCGCCCGCGGGCACGACATCGAGATGCCCGGCGAATCCGAAATGCGGGCTTCCGCTCCCACGCGTCGCGACCATATTCTCCACCGGCCCGTCGGGAGCCTCGCCGACGACAAAGCGATGCACGTCGAACCCCAGCGGCAGCAAAGCCTCCTCCAGCTCGTCGAACACCCGGCCGCTGGCGGGGGTGACGCTGGGGCAGGCAATCAGGCGCTTGGCCAAATCGACGGGATCGATCATCAAGGTCATCCCCCGGGACTAGCAAGGAGCAGCCGATGCCGAAAGCCGATCTTTCTTCGATCGAGGAAACCAACCGCACCGGCTATCCCGAGCCATATGCCAGCGACGTCGCCCGACGACGCTATCGCCGGGTGGGTGCGGGCACGGGCCTCACCGGCCTTGGCATGAGCCACGTCGTGCTCGAGCCAGGCGGCTGGTCGGCCCAGCGCCACTGGCACGACGGCATCGACGAGATTGTCATCATGCTCGGCGGCGAGGCAATGCTGGTCGAGGACGGGGGCGAGACGTTGCTCGTCGCGGGCGATATCGCGACCTTCCCCGCCGGAGTCGCCAACGGCCATCACCTCGTCAACCGCTCGGACCGCGACTGCACCTTCGTCGCGATCGACGACCGCCATGCAGAGGGCGACTGCCATTACCCCGACATCGACCTTCTGTGGAACACGGCTGCGGGTAAATACACCCGCAAAGACGGCGGCTCGCTCTAGGCCTGCTCGCCTTCATATTGCTCGATCACCCACGGCTCGTCCTGGGCCATTTCGATCCACTCGACTACGTCGCCGCGGTGGAGGACGGCTTCCATGTAGGCGGCGGCGAAGGGCGGGATCTTGACCCCGTAAGTCACGAAGCGGGTGACCACCGGGGCGAACATGATGTCCGCCGCGCACCAGGTGCCGAACAGATAATCGCCGCCGGTGCCGAAGCGGGCTCGGGCCTGCGCCCACAGGTTCAGGATCCGGACGATCTCGGCCTCGACCTCGGGCTTCAGCTCGACACTTCCGAAATTGCGCCGCACGTTCATTGGCAGCTCGCGCCGCAAGTTGGCGAAGCCCGAATGCATTTCAGCGGCCATTGATCGCGCCATGCCGCGCGCGCTTTCATCCTCGGGCCAGAACTTGTCGCGGCCCACCCGGTCGGCGAGGAACTCGATGATCGCCAAACTGTCCCACACGACGCAATCGTCGTCCCACAGGATCGGCACCTTGCCCAGCGACGGGGCGAATTCGTCGCCCTCGCGGCGTTTCTCCCATTCCTCGCCGAACAACGGGACGACCAGTTCTTCGAACTCAAGCCCCGATTGCTTGCACGCCAGCCAGCCGCGGAACGACCAGGATGAATAAGCGCGATTGCCAATGATCAGCTTCATGTTTTGCGTCAGGCTTTCCAGCTGCTTGTCGGTTGGCGGGCGATGGGCCAATTACGACACGCTTGGCAAGGCCGGGGAGGGGAATGCGTGAAACTCGGCGATCAGACGACACCCGGCGATTTCACCCCGCGCCAGTCGACGGCGATCCTCCTCGCGCTGATGCTCCTCGGCGTCGCGCTGCGCGCGGTGACGATCGGCCGCGAGCCCCTGTGGTCGGACGAATCGCTGACCGCAATCCTGGTGCGCTATCCGTGGTGGTCGTTCCCGTTTACCTCGGTCGATGCCACCCCGCCCTTATTCTACTGGCTGGAGAAAGCGCTGGTGCCTCAGGGCGCTGGCCCGGCGGCGTGGCGGATGGTGTCGCTGGTCGCGGGCGGTGCGACGATCCCCCTGACCTACTGGCTGGGCCGCGAATTGCGCGCGCGCGGCGCCGGGCTGGTCGCGGCGGGGCTGGTCGCGGTGTCGGCGCCGCTCATCGACTATTCGCAGGAAGCGCGTGCCTATGCGCTGGCGGTGGCGATGATCGCCGGTTCGGCGGCGGCGCTTGCGGCGCTCACCGGCGGGCGACTGGCGGGCGAGGGGCAGCGCCCGGCACGGCGGCGGATGCTGGCAATCTTCGCCATCTTCTCCGTGCTCGCCGCCTTCAGCCACTTCATCGCGATCTTCTGGGTATTTCCGGCGCTGGTGCTGTTTCGGTTTGCAGCCGATGGCCAGCGCCGCCGGGTCGAACCGCGCGAGATGCTGGTGACGCTCCTCGCGATGCTGCCTTTCCTCGCCATCGAGCTTCGCCGCCAGTTCGTGTTCCGCTCGGAGCAGGACAGCTTCGCCTGGCTCACCCAGCTATCCCCGGCGCGGATCCTGCGCGTCCTCGGCGAGCAATGGCTGCCCTTCGCGAAGACCGGCGGGTTGCCCGCCGCGCTCGTCGGTGCCGCCCTGCTGCTGGGGTTGCTTTGGCTGGCGCGAAAGGCGCTTGCGCAGTGGGTCCGGTCAAGCCCGCTGCAGGCGTTGATAATCGCGACCTTGTTGCTCGAACCGCTCGGCCTGTGGCTGCTCGGTGTGCTCGCCGCCCCGGTGGCAATGCCGCGCACTTTCCTCCCCGCCTCGATCGGGTTCGCCGCTCTCGCCGGGGTTGCCATCGCCTCGCTCAAGCGCCCGGTGAACCTGTGGGCCGGAATTGCCATGATCGGCCTGTCTCTGGCCTCGACCCTGGTGACGGGCACCGCTCGCCACAAGGAACAATGGGCCGGGGCCGCGGCGGTGACGCGCGATGCGCCTTTGGTCATCACCTGCCCCAATTGGAAGAGCCCGTCCTTCTTGGCGCAGGCCAAAGGGGTCGGCTGGGTGATCACGTCTTATGGCGACCATGCGCTGGTCGTCCGCCAGCCCGGCGACACGGCGAGCTGGGACGAGCTCTATTTCGAGCGGATCCAGCGCTTCGGCCAATACCCGCTGCACCGCGACCGGCCATTGCTGCTGGAGCGACGGCCAATCACCGCCAACCGACTGCAGTTCGTTGCCAGCGATTGCAGCAAGACCGAGCGCGACGCCTTCGCCAAATGGGCCGGGCTCACGCAATCGAAAATCCTGTGGTCCTCGCCGCGCACCGAGGATGCGGCCGATATCCGCGTTGAGCAATGGCGGCTGAGCGGCGCCGCGCCGCTCGATCTGTGGATTGTCCGCTAGGAAAGAACGGCCTCGAGCACCGCGGTCCGGAGCTCGGCGATGCCGCCCCCGGTCTCGCTCGAGGTCGGCAGGATCAACGGATGCGCGGCGGGGTGCTTGCGCGCCTCGGTGCGGACATCCTCGATCACCGCGTCGAGCGCGGTCGGCTTGATCTTGTCGGCCTTGGTTAGCACCAGATGATAGCTCACCGCCGCATCGTCGAGCATCTTCATGATCTCGAGATCGACCGGTTTCAGCCCATGACGGCTGTCGACCAGCACCAAAGCGCGTTTCAACACCTGCCGCCCGCGCAAATAATCGTTGATCAGGAAGCGCCAGCGCTTGACCATGTCCTTGGGCGCCTCGGCAAAGCCGTAGCCGGGCATGTCGACCAGACGGAACACGAGAGGCCGCCCGACATCGAAGATGTTGAGTTCCTGGGTCCGACCCGGCGTATTCGACGCTCGCGCCAGCTTGCTACGATTGGTCAGGGCATTGATCAGCGACGATTTGCCAACATTCGACCGCCCCGCGACCGCGATTTCGGGCACGTTGGGCGGTGGCAAATGCTCGAGTTGCGGCGCCGACTTCAGAAACTCGATCGGGCCCGAGAAGAGCTTGCGCGCTTGCTCAGCAAGATCGTCGTCGGGCTCGCTCACTTGGTGACAACCGCCGTCGCCGGCGAAGCCTTCTCGAGGTCGTAGCGATGATACAGCCATTTCTGCTGCGCGATGGTCAGGACGTTCGACACCACCCAGTACAGCTGCAGCCCCGCCGCGAACGGCGCCATGACGAACATCAGCACCCACGGCATGATTGAAAAGATCTGCTGCTGGGTCGCGTCGCCCTGCTGCGGGTTCAGCTTGAACTGCATGTACATGGTGATCCCAAGCAGGATCGGAAGCACGCCAAGCGCGAGGAAATGCGGCGGGGTGAAGTGAAGGTAGCCGAACAGATTGACCGGGGTCAGCGGGTCGGGCGCGGACAGATCCTTGATCCACAGCGCGAAGGGTTGATGCCGCATCTCGACTGACACCATCAGCACCTTGTAGAGCGCATAGAACACCGGGATCTGCAGCAGGATCGGCGCGCAGCCGGCGGCCGGATTGGCCTTCTCCTCCTGATACAGTTTCAAAATCGCCTGTTGCTGCTTGGACTTGTCGTCCTTGTGGCGCTCCTGCAGCGCCTTCATCTTGGGCTGGATCCGCCGCATTACCGCCATCGAGCGGAACTGCTTGTCGGCGATCGGGAACATCAGCGCCCGGACGATGAATGTCAGGCAGATGATCGCCACGCCGAAGTTGCCGGTGACGTGGAACAGCCACTGCAGCAGTCCGAAGATCGGCCGCATGAACCATTCGAACCAGCCCCAATCGATCGCTTTCGACAATTTGGGAATGCCCGCATCCTCATAGCGGTCGAGCCACACCTTCTCCTTGGCACCGGCGAACAGGCGGACGTCGCCGCTCATTGCCTTGCCCGGAGCGACGGTGAACGGCTGGCCGGCATAATCGGCCTGGTAAGCGCCGCTGGCGCTTTTGCGCAGGCTCGCTTCGACCGGCGCGCCGGTCGCAGGGACCAGGGCGGTCAGCCAATATTTGTCGGTGAAGCCGAGCCAGCCGCCCTTGCTGTCGCGGGTCACGCCCGACTTGTCGGTGTCGAGGTCTTTCCAGTCGGTGCCGTAATCGGCCTTGCTATCGAGGAAGGAGATCGGCCCGACATGGTTGGTCCAGCTCGAAACGTCCCCGCCCTTGTCGGCGCGGCTGACGAGGCCGTAGCTGCGCAGCACCACCGGCGCGGCGGAGAGGTTGGAGACCCGCTGCTTGATGGTGAACAGATAGCCGTCGTCGACCGAGACGATCTGCTCGAACTTGAGGCCGGTCGGGTTGGTCCAGCTGAGCGTCACCGGGTGGCCCGGGGTCAGGCTCGGCGCGCTTGCGGTCCAAAGGGTGTCGGCGTCGGGCACGGCAACGCCTTGTCCGGCCCAGCCGAACTGGCCGAAATAGCTGTCCTTGGCGCCGGCCGGCGAGAGCAAGCGAACTGGGGCCGCGCCGCGCTTGATGCTGTCGAGTTGGCGGACCATTTCGAGATCGTCGAACCGCGCGCCCTTGAGGCCGATCGAACCCTTCAAGCTCGGCGTCGCGATCGCAACGCGCGGGCCGTCGGCCAGCGCCGCGGCGACGCTCTGCAGCGCGGCGGGGGAGGGCGCCGCGCTGTCGGCCGGCTTGGCGATCGGGGTGACCTTGCCATCCTCGACCTTTTGGGTCTGCGGAAGCGCGGTCGGGAACAATTTCTCCGACGCCATCGACCAGCCGAATATCACCAATGCGCTAAGCACCAGTGCCAGCATCATGTTGCGGTTATTGCCCAACTCAGTCGTTCCTCTTCGGTGTCATCACGGGACGGGGTCGTGCCCCTTGCCGCCCCAGGGATTGCAGCGGGCGATACGTTTGGCGGCGAGCCAGCTGCCCTTGGCGGCGCCATAGCGCGTCCAGGCGCTGATCGCATAGGCCGAGCAACTCGGCTGGAACCGGCACGACGGCGGAAACACCTTCGACGGTCCAAGCTGCCAGCCTCGGGCAATCGCGATCAGCAGTTTCGAGATCATCTGGCGGCCTTGCTGAGCGCCTTGGTCAGCTCGTCGCGCAGGATAGCAAAGTCTCGTTCGACCCCTCCGGCGCGCCCGATCAGCACATGATCCGCGCCGCTGATGCCCAGCGTCGGAAGCAGCTCGCGTGCCAGGCTTCGAAACCGCCGTTTCATCCGGTTGCGGACCACGGCATTACCGATCTTCTTGGTCACGGTGAAGCCGACGCGGACCGCGGGGTCGTCGTCGGCACGATCACGAACCTGAAGCACGAAGCCGGGCATGGGAAAGCGCTTGCCGCGATTAGCAGCAAGGAAGTCCGATCTTTTCCGAAGAATGATTAAGCGCTGAGCTTCTTGCGGCCGCGGGCGCGGCGGGCATTCAGGATCTTGCGACCGCCGACCGTCGCGCTGCGGTGGCGAAAGCCGTGACGCCGTGCGCGGACCAGGTTGCTCGGCTGAAAAGTGCGCTTCATCGCTCATGCTTTCGAAAACTAAAAAGGACGGGGCAAAATAAAAATGAAAAGGGCCGCCGAAGCGACCTCTATTGTGGCCGCCGATAGAGGGCGAGGCGGTCAAAGTCAATCGCCGGGACTGCGCCTGGCGAGGCGCTCGTCCATCTCCGCCGCAAGGTTCGCTGCAGCCTTTGGTCCGCTGTGAGGTGCAGGCGCTGGCGCGGTGATCTGCACTGGCGGAGTGCCCGCACCCTCCCGCGGGCGGACGTCACGCTGTTGTTTCTCCTTCGCCACGCGGCGCTTGGCGCTTCCCCGGCGAAGACCCCAGTCGGTCCATCGCCCCGCCTTGGGTTGCCAACGCTTGAACCTGACGTAGCGTCGCCGTGCCCAGCGGCTGGTCCGGAGCACCATCGCCAACCCGAGCGCGAGCACGAAAATCCCGCCCGGGCCGGGCAGGGCACCGACCACCGGCGACAGCAGGATCAGCAGGACGCCAATGACGAACACTGTCCAATCGACGATCGGGTTGGTCAGCCAGCGTTTCCATTGTGCGCGGTCGATCATCTGCCGGGATGTGGCGAGTTGAACCCGGTTCGGCAAGTGCTTCCCGTCACGCCCAACTGCCGCTAGCATCGGCTGGCCGAGCTAGGGGGATGTTTGCCTGAGTATCGAGTAAAGTTTCATGGCCCTGCGTCGCGGGGCCAGCACTGATGGTCGCCCTCGTCGCCACAGTCGCCTATCTCGGGCTCGAAGCCCGCGCCGTGGAGGTCCAGGTCCAGCTGTCATCGGGCCTGCCGCGATTCGTCATCGTCGGGCTGGCCGACAAAGCGGTCGCCGAAAGCCGCGAGCGGGTCCGCGGCGCGCTCAATGCGATCGGCCTCGCGCTCCCGCCCAAGATCATCACCGTTAACCTGTCGCCTGCCGACCTGCCCAAGGAAGGTTCGCATTTCGACCTGCCGATCGCGCTTGGCTTGCTCGCCGCGATCGGCGCAATCGATGCCGAAACGCTTTCGCATTATGTCGCGGTGGGCGAGCTCGGGCTCGACGGGCGGATCGCGCCGTCGCCCGGCGTACTGCTCGCCGCGATCCATGCCTCGGGCTTGGAAAAGGGGCTGATCTGTCCTCAATCGCAGGGCTCCGAAGCTGCCTGGGCAGGCGAAGTCGAAGTGCTCGCCGCACCCGACCTCCTCGCGCTGATTGCGCATCTCAAAGGCACGCGTCTGCTCCCACCGCCATTGCCAGGCGAGGCCGAGCCGGTGCGCGGCGGGCCCGACCTCATTCAGGTCAAGGGCCAGGAAGTCGCCAAGCGCGCGCTCGAAATTGCCGCTGCGGGCGGGCATAATTTGCTGATGTCGGGGCCGCCCGGGGCGGGCAAGTCGCTACTCGCCGCCTGCCTGCCTGGCATCCTTCCGCCGCTCGAGCCGAGCGAGGCGCTGGAAGTATCGATGGTCGCCTCGGTCGCTGGCGAATTGTACGGCGGGCGGATGCTCCGCCGCCGGCCGTTCCGCGCGCCGCACCATTCAGCGTCGATGCCGGCGCTGGTCGGGGGCGGGCTCAAGGTTCGGCCGGGCGAGATCAGCCTGGCCCATCTCGGCGTCCTGTTCCTCGACGAGCTTCCCGAGTTCCAGCGCGCGGTGCTCGATTCGCTTCGCCAGCCGCTTGAGACGGGCCAAGTCAGCGTCGCCCGGGCCAACACCCATGTCACTTTTCCGGCGCGGGTTCAGCTGATCGCGGCGATGAACCCGTGCCGCTGCGGCCATTTGGGCGATCCGGCGCTGGCCTGCAGCCGCGCCCCGCGGTGCGCCGCCGACTACCAGGCCAAGGTGTCGGGGCCGTTGCTCGACCGCATCGACCTCCACGTCGAAGTTGCCAGCGTCAGCGCCGCCGACCTGACGCTTCCGCCGCCCGCCGAGGGCAGTGAGCAAGTCGCACAGCGCGTCGCCGCGGCCCGCTCGATCCAGTCCGAGCGCTATCGCGACACCGGGGTACGCACCAATGCCGAGGCCGATGGCGAGTTGCTCGACCGTGTCGCTACCCCCGACGAGCCCGGCCGCAAGCTGCTGGCCGATGCGGCGGCGGCGATGCGCCTGTCCGCGCGCGGCTTCCACCGAGTGCTTCGCGTCGCCCGGACCATCGCCGATCTGGCGGGAAGCGAGGGCGTCGGTCGGATCCACATCGCCGAAGCGCTCAGCTACCGCCACCACGCACCGCGCAACTAGTGCTGGCGGTTCTCGATATTGCGACTAGTCTCGATCGGATTGAACTTGGCGGAGGGTTATTATGTCACCGATCGATTGGGCCACGCGCCCGCTCATGAAATATGCCGATTTTTCGGGCCGCGCCCCGCGCGCCGAATATTGGTGGTTCTATCTGCTGATCATCGTTGGCTACGCGATCACCATGATTCTCGATTCGATGCTCGGTCTCGGCGGTTCGGTCGGACCATATGGCATCCTGCTGGTGGTCTTCGGGCTCGCCATACTGGTTCCGTCGCTCGCCGCCGGAGTTCGCCGCTTGCACGATACCGACCGCAGCGGCTGGTGGATGCTGATCGGCCTGATCCCGCTCATCGGCGCGATTGTCCTGTTGGTGTTCTTCGTTGGCCAAGGCACGACTGGCCCCAATCAATTTGGCGAAGATCCCTATGGCGGCGCGGCGTTGCGCGCGATGTAATCCGGCGGGCGCGGCTTTGGTGTTGCACGCGTTAATGAACACCGTCCTCGACGAGCCCAATCTGAAGTTTGACTGCGATGGGCATATCCGGGCCTGCTACAGTATGCGGCATACCTAATATCTGCCTTCGATTGACCGAAGGCGCGGATGTTTATCAGGTCGCCAAGAATTGCCGCACCAGTGTCGAGATGATCGCGAAGTTTGACGGGCGACATTTGAGGAACAACATCGACGCATCCGCCGTCAATGTTCGCAGGCGCGACCCGCGCCCGTCGCCGCCCGAAAGAAGGCCGTGAAGCCAACGATATAAGCAGCGTTATTATGTTTGCCGTTGCGTGTTTTTATGGCGTCGCTATAGGCCGTCACCACGCGGGCGTGGTGGAATTGGTAGACGCGCGGGATTCAAAATCCCGTTCCGCAAGGAGTGTGGGTTCGATTCCCACCGCCCGCACCATCGATGTCGCGACAGCTTTCCCAGCTAAGGAAAATCTGACGTGCGCGTTTGCTACCTCTGTTCGCCCGAATGCGGGCCATTCGCTCACAAGTGGGTAGTCTAGGACCCACGCGAACCTGGCCTCAGTCACAGCAAGCATGATCTCCGGTTCCTGTCCCAAGGCATCCTCCGCCGCTCGCGCTTCATGGATTACATTCCCCGCAGTGCGCCGGATCGGCCTCGGTCGCGGAAACAGGTTGCTCAACCCGCCAGCCGCACCCGACGCAAGACGAGATCTCGGCCTGCGGGAGCGTGGTAGGCTCGTGGCACCATGAACATGGCAAACCGGCAAGCCGCTCGGTCACAGCATATCCAGGCCGACCGCACGCGGGGCACGCGCTTCTTGCGCGACGGATAAGATCGATCGTCGCGCGCTTGATCGCACGCATCCTTCGTGGATTGCGATGCGCGCGCATGTCGGTTTCGACGAAAGCGGAGCCTGTCCCGGTGACCACCGCTTCCAGTGCCGATGTCAATTCGTCCCAGCTCCCCGCATTCTTGATCAGGGCAATGTCGAGAGCCGGCAAGCCATCCCGGCAACCCATGACGATTACGCCGTAATTGGGGAACCCTGCCTTTTCCGCAAAGGCGCGCCCTGTCGCAACATCGGTGATCACGGCATGACTGAAGTTCGTATCCGGCGCGGCATGATGGCCAATCAGCTCAAGCCCAGATTTGCGATCGTCGAGCACGACGATCTCCCGCGCCAAGGGACAGAAGGGAATATAGGGATGGGGGCCGAAACTGCCTTCACTCGCCAGCCCGATCTGCAGGTCGGGCATTAAGTCGAATCCCGCAGCGATCTTGGCACGCGCAGCATCAAGCTGAGAACCAGACCGCGCGATATCCCTGCTGAACGTCCCAAATGCGTCTGTGTCCAGCCCGGCTACGACCTCCACGCGCAAGCCAAGAAATCGTTCGGCCAGCGGAGCGATGGCAGTCTCCTTGCCATGCATGGTCGCAAGAACAGCGCGGTCGCCGCGATAGAGCATTCCGTTCGCCGCCCTCATCAGAAATAGCCTTCGCGCTTTTTCTGTTCGAGCGAGCCGCCATCTTCGCTGTCGCCGATGCGTCCCTGGCGCTCTGAGTTCGCCGCGCCCAGCGTTTCCCGAACGATTGCGAAAAGATCGGCAGCCTGTGACTCGATCGCGGCCGTCACAGGCCAGCAGCCCAGTGTGCGGAAACGAACCAGCCGATCGGTCATCGTTTCGCCCGCGCGAAACCGCATCCGGGCCGGATCATCGACCACCAGTAATGCCCCATCGCGCTCGACGACCGGACGGTTCTGAGCAAAATAAAGCGGCGCCAAGGCGATGCGATGCAGCAGTACGTAGCTCCAGATGTCGGCCTCGGTCCAGTTCGAGAGCGGAAAGACGCGGACCGATTGGCCTGCGGCAAGGCGTGTATTGTAGAGATGCCAGAGTTCCGGTCGCTGTTGCCGAGGGTCCCAGCCATGACCCGCCGAGCGAACGGAAAACACGCGTTCCTTGGCGCGCGATTTCTCCTCGTCTCGACGAGCGCCGCCGAAAATTACGCCATACTCGCCTTGGTCGAGCGCCGCCTTCAGCGGCTCGGTGCGCATCGCCGTTGTGTAGCGCTCGCCATGTACAAAGGGATTGAGCCCGGCGGCTCGGCCCTCTTCATTGGCATGGACAATCAAATCAAAACCGTGATCGCGGGCAAAACCATCGCGAAACGCCAGCAGCGATTGGAACTCCCACGTGGAGTCGATATGCAGCAAGGGAAACGGCGGCTTGCCGGGATAAAAGGCGCGCAACGCGACATGCGCCATCACCGTGCTGTCCTTGCCTGCCGAGAATAGCATCACCGGATTGCGCTTCTCGGCGACCGCTTCGCGCAGGATATGGATCGCCTCGGATTCGAGGCGATCGAGATGTGACATTCCTGACGGCGGTACCGTGCTGGGTCCGGCTTTCATGACTTACGCTGCCATTTCCGGGAGAGCCGCGGCTCGGCCATCCGCGATAACCGGTTCCCAGTCCAGATCGCCACTGTAGCGCCAAGCCATCCGACCGGCATCGTCGAGCGCGAACAGGTGGAGCCAGCGATTGTCGAACAGTGCGCGGAGACCCGCGTGATTGCGCAGCACATCGGTCATGGCCTCGCGCGGCGCCTCGATGCAGACTGACAGTCGCAGCGGCTCGTGCATGTACGTCTCGCCATCATGGACTGACTGCCAGGGCAGGCCGACCCGCATCAGGCCGCCATTGCCTTCAACGACGCCAATTCCGCCGGTGACGTTGTGGAGCAGCTTGTTGCCCGCGCCAAAGGTGTCGGGCGCGACCGTCGATCCATAATATTGCAGACTGATCCAGCTCGCGACCACCACCGGCGCGGTCATGATCAGTTCGAGCACGCCGAAGCTGCTGTCCTGCTTCCAGTCATAATCATGCAAGAAAGCACGACCCTCAAGACTTTTGCCCGTCGTGCGACTGCGCGGGGCGGCGATGAAGGCCTTGCATCCGGCGAGCGCCCATTCCGGCCGCACTTCAGACCAGTCGCGGCTGCGCTTGGTAACCGTTTCCTCGCCGATTGCGCGGGGCAGCCGGAGCGCCCGTTCGCCACGCGTCACGCTACCCGCCGCCGCCAGCCAGCGCTTGATCTGCTTGAGATCGTCCGCATGTGCGGCCGAGGGATGATCATCGGCATAGATCATCACCGCATCTGTCGTCGTGTCATGCAGCCCACCCACGAACAGCGTATCCTCGGGGATGCAGATGCCCTTGGGCTCGAGTCCCTTGCGCACCGCTGGCTCATTGAGCAGTCCCGCCAGCAGCCGCGCATTGACCTCGCCCGAATAGCCTCCGCACGCGCCGCAGTGCAGGCCGCTGGCATGCGGGTTATTGACGATATTCGCACCGTGCCCTGCGAGCAGAATGACGCGCGCGAAATTGCTCGTCAGCGACATGGCGCGCAGCACGGTTTCTGCAGCCCCAGTCTGCGCCTCAATATCAAGCGGCGGTTCAAGCCGGGGGGCTAGATCGTTGGGCAAAGGTGTCGGGTTCATGCCGAGCGCATCGCGGATAAGCTTGGCGATATAGACCGGCCCGGTCGCCTCGACGAAGGCGAACGACGAGACGGCAGCGAGCTTGAAGCGGCCCCAGGCGCGCTTGCTGCGGGCCGAATAACGCTGGCCCCGATCAGCTGCCGCGTCTTCGGGGCCGCCCGAAACGCTGGACACGCCCGAATTGAGCAGCACCGGCAGGCGCAGCTCGGATACATCCGAGCCGAAGCGCTTGTGCGATGCCGTCAGCCCGAAGAAGCCGGCAAAGCCAAGCGTCTGAATCGACGGATTGACCGCCTCCAGCGCGCGGCGGAAGATCTCCGAGCGCACATCAATGCAGAATGCCGCCTGCAAGGCGGGCCGTGTATGATTGACTACCGCGGGCGCAGCCGCGAACATCTCCGCCAGCTTGCGTTGCGCCGCCCGCTCTGCCGCTTCCTGAAGCACGCCGTTCACAAGATGATCGCGGGTCGGCTTGATCGGCTCAGCATGCGCCTTGCAGGTTTCGGACCACCGGTTCGCAATCTGCGGGCCTGCCATGGCGAACAGCGCCTCTTCCCAGATCAGCCGGATCGCGAGGAAATCGGTGATCGTTGCATCGTCGCCGCCAGCGAGCTCGGCCTGCCACAGCTTGTAGCGGGCATATTGCCCCCATCCACCCAGCGACATCAGCAGCTGGTGGAAATAGGTCTCCAGCGATGCAGGTGTTAGCCCGAGCCGATCGACCGCGCGCGCGATCGCCGCCGGGGCGAACTCCGGTGCCATGGCAACATGCGTCGCAAAGCCCCGCAGGCCGGCAATCTCAGGCGTCAAATCATGCGACGCCGCCGCCCGCCAGGCCGCGTAACCGCCCATGGTCGGCGGCGCGGCCCATAGCGCTTGCCCGTCATCGAAATAGGAAGCTGCCCAGGCGCCAAAGCGCTCGGCAATCAGTCCCGGCCAGTCCGTGCCAGTTTCCTGCGCAGCCAGTACCGCGATCGTCGGCAGCGACTGGGTCGTTTCGGAAGCCTCCAGCACCGCCATTTTCAGGGTTGCCAGGTCGATCGGCTGCAGCGCGGCCGGTGCAAGCGCGAGTGCGGCGGCCAGGTCGTCGTCGATCATGTCCCCCTTGGCGATCTTTTCGGCATACCAACTGCGCGGCATTGTCACTTCGGTGCCGGCAATGCGGCCAAGCCTTGCGGCGACATTGGCCAGCGTCTCATGGGCCTGGCCGAGGAACGGATTGACCGCGACGCTCGAGGCGAGCGGCCAGACCGGCGGGATGGCGCGGGTGGCCTTGTCGGCGGCGGCCATCAGCCGCGCGTGATCGCTCACGGTCGCACAGTTGCTTGGGTCATGATAGAAAGCTCCAGTTCGATTACGAGGCGCGGCGCAGCGACCAGCCCTTCAGCAGGCGATCAAACACGGCGTTGGCATAAAGCCCGTTGGCAAGGTGAACGCGCAGGCCAGCGGCAGCCGGGTGATAGGCCCACAAGGGGAACATCGCTTGGGCTACCGCGACAAGGCCGAAGCTCAGCACTGCCAGCACAATTAACGCCCATTCGAGCGGCCCGGGGGCCGGTGTTGCCGGCAAGGTGCCGATCAGCAACCAGCTGGTCGCTGCCTGCAGCGCGAAATAAGCAAGCGATGCGCCCACCGCATTGACCGCGATCCGCTGCGTCAGCGCGCGGGGTGCCTTGTCGGCGAGGCCTTGCGCGAACAGATAGGCAACCCCGAAGATCAGGATCGCGCCCATCGCAATCGCCTGGGGCGACTTGTGGCCAATGCCGAAAGCCAGACCAACCGCGACATAGATGCCGAGTGCCACCAGAAAAGCACGGCCGACCGCCGCCGCATTGGGGATCGCTACCGCACCGGGTCGGCGGAAGCTGGCAATCTGTTCAACCGCGCCACCCGAAGCGAGAAAGGCGTGCGCCTTATAGAGCGAGTGGGCGACGATATGCAGCAGCGCGAGCGGGAAGAGTGCCAGGCCACATTGCAGCATCATGAACCCCATCTGCGCCACTGTAGACCAGGCAAGCGAGGTCTTGACCGCCGGCTGGGTCAGCATGACCAAGCCACCAAAGATCGCGGTGAAGCCACCAACCATCACCAGTACTGCCAGCACACCCGGCGCCAGCAGCATGACATCGGCAAAGCGGATCAGCAGGAAGCCGCCAGCGTTGATGACCCCGGCATGCAGCAACGCGGAGACCGGCGTCGGCGTTTCCATCACCTCGGTAAGCCAGCCATGCGTCGGGAATTGCGCGGATTTAAGCATCGCCGCAATCGCGAGCAGCGCCGCGGCACCGGTCGCCACGCCATGACCTTCACCGCCACGGGCAATGTCGAGGATCGTGGCGATATCGGTGGTGCCAAAGCCTATCGTCAGCAGGGTCGCTGCGCCAATCAGCGCGAGATCGCCGAGCCGTGCGGTGACGAATTTCTTTCGCGAAGCGCGCTGCGCCTGTGCGCGGCCCGGATAGAACAGCAGCAAACGATGGAGGAAAATGCTGGTCGCGATCCAGGCGAACACGAGTTGGAAGAGATTACCCGACGTCACCAGCAGGAGCACCGAGGCAAGCGTCATGCACAGCCAGCCGGTAAAGGCTCCTTGCCGCGCCTCGCCATCAAGATACGTCCGCGAATAGCGCACCACCACCCACCCGACGAACGAGACAAGCAGGAACATCACGCTGCTCACCCAATCGAGCCGGACCGAAAACCCAATGCTTTCCGAACCGAGCATTTCGCTGGTGCCCGGACCGCTCATGATCAGCACGCCCATCGAGAGCGCCGCGATCAGCGACGCCATCAGCGTGGCGGCTTCGGCAAGGATGGGCGAGACGCCCGGTCGGCGCCCCGGGCCCATAAAGCCGACCAGCGCGCTGACAATCAGGGGCACGGGCGCCAACAGGGGCAAATGTTCGATTGGCACGGAATGTCCCCCTTGAATCGCACATCGTTTCACCGCCATTTCTAGTGAGATCGCTATTGCGAAGAAAATTCATTTTACCGACAACATCATTCGTTTTAATAGAACGATATGAGAGCCCTCAACTACAACCATCTTCGCTATTTCTGGGCGGTTGCTCATGAGGGCAGTCTGACGCGAGCCGCTGCACACATGAACCTGTCGCAGTCGGCGTTGTCGGTGCAGATCCGAAAGCTCGAGCATCAGATGGGCCATCCGTTGTTCGATCGGTTGGGCAAGAAGCTAGTTTTGACCGAAGCGGGCAAGATCGCGCTCGACTATGCCGACACAGTGTTCCAGGCCGGCGACGAGCTAATGAGCACTCTGGAAGGGCGATCTTTGGCAAGCCGCCAGGTTTTAAGGGTCGGCGCGCTCACGACGTTGTCGCGAAATTTCCAGCTTGAGTTCCTGCGGCCTCTGATCGGTCGCTCAGACGTCGAGCTGATCGTGCGCTCCGGCACGATACGCGACCTGCTCGCACAGCTTGAATCTCATGCCATCGATGTGGTTCTGTCCAATAGCGCCGCCCCTCGAGATTCCCGCGCGCTCTTCCGCAATCACCTATTGAACGAACAGCCGGTCAGCTTGGTCGGCCGTCCCAGAGAGAACAAACGCAAGTTCCGTTTTCCGGAGGACCTGCGCAATGAGCCTATCCTGCTGCCGAGCCTGGACAGCGACATCCGGGTCGGTTTCGACCAGCTGATGGATTTGGCAGGAATCCGGCCAAACATCCTGGCTGAAGTCGATGACATGGCGATGCTGCGTCTGCTCGCCCGCGAGCGCGAAGGCGTGACGCTTGTGCCGCCGATCGTCGTGCGTGACGAGCTCGAAGCCGGATTGCTGGTCGAGCATTGCCGGATCCCGCAGCTCACCGAGAGCTTCTACGCCATCATTCAGAATCGCCGGTTCCCCAACCAGCTTCTGGGCCAGCTGCTGACCACAGATGCACCGCCTGATCCCTCTCTTTCCGTCGATTGATCCGACACCTGTCCACTCCCACCGCGCACTGGTCGCCGCTACCAATGCCGCTCTACACCTGCCGGCTATGGCCCACGAAGCCGGGGTCGAATTCGATCTCTTTGACATCGCGGACGTCCTGGTCTTTCTCAGAGCGAAGCCTGTAACTCTGGCGGACGGCGGCTTCGAGTCGGACCGGGGGCACCAATTCTCCGCAGCGACGCGCTAGGCCAAACGCATAGTTAGGATAGTGAATGACCGTTGCACGCCTGTCCTCGATCCAGATCGGGCGAATCGCACCGCTCGGCCGCGATGGCGTGCCCAGTGCCTTCGTCAAATCCACCATCGACGGTCCGGTCGCGGTCAAGGCTTTGGGCCTCGCTGGTGACGAGCAGGCCGACCTTTCGGTCCACGGCGGCGCTGAGAAAGCAGTCTATGCTTATCCCGCCGACCATTATCGCGCCTGGGCGGCCGAATATCCTCATCATGCCGTGCTGTTCGTTCCCGGCGGGGTCGGCGAAAACCTGACGATTGAGGGCTGGATCGAAGCCGATTTGTGCGTCGGCGATGTCCATCGGGTCGGCACCACCCGCCTGCAGGTGTGCCAGCCGCGCCAGCCTTGCTTCAAATTTGCGCTCCGCTTCGACGACAACCGCCTGCCGAGGGCGATGGTCCGTAATGGCCGGGCAGGCTGGTATTACCGGGTGCTCGAGGAGGGTATGATCCGCGCCGGCGACGCGGTCGAGCTGGTCGAGCGACCCAATCCCGGTTTCGGTTTCGACCGGCTGGTCGAGATCGTGTACTCCCGCCGCGCGACGCACGAGGAATATGCCGCGATGGCCGAAATGGCGGGCATTGCCAGTGGTCTGCGGCACTGGGCCAGGAGTGCGTCGGGCACGACGTAAGGGTCGCAACTTCTACTGTCGCCGAAACGGCTGGCCCAACCGCTCAACGCCCGATAAGCTTGGGCCATGACCGTCCCTCGCAAGACCAGGACCAAGCTCCCCGTTCCGGCGGTCTCGACCGAGGTCGAGAATCTCGAAGCAAAGCGGGTTCGGCTGCTCGCCTCGCTCAACCTGCTGGGCGGGATCGGCCTCGTCATCGCGCTTCCCTTCGCGCTTCGCGCCGGCGCCGAATTCTTCCTTCCGGTGACCGCCGCCTTGGTCGTCGCGATCGCGCTGGTGCCATTGCTCGAATGGTTCGAGCGGCGCGGCGTCGGCCCGCGCCTTGCCGCTGGCCTGTGCGTCATCATCTTCCTCGCCGTTGCCGCGTTCGCCATCGCTTCGATCGTGATGCCGGCGATCGACTGGGTGGCGCTGGTGCCGGAACGGGTCGATCGGATGCGGCACACGCTCGCGCCAGTGCTTGACCTGTACAAGAGTCTCGAACATTTCATCAATCAGACGGTCTCGCAGATCAGCATCGCGGGCGAGAATGCCGGCGGGCGCGAAGTGCGCATCGCAACCCCCAATTCGATGCTCGGCCTCATCACCTCCTCCGCCCCGCACGCCGCGATTCAGTTATTCTTCGCGCTGCTGGTGATCTATTTCTTCCTGTCAGGCTGGACCTCGATGCGCCGCCGCACGATCAAGAGCCGCGGTAGTTTCGAAGGCGCGATGACCACCGCCCGGGTGATCCAGGAAGTGGTCGAAGCGACCTCGACCTACATCGGGACAATCACGCTGATCAACGTCACCTTGGGCGGGCTGACGGCACTGATCCTGTGGGGCCTCGGCATGCCCTCGCCGTTGATGTGGGGCGGCATCGTCGCGGTGCTCAATTACATTCCCTACCTCGGTCCGATCGCCTCAGCTGTGCTGCTGTTCGTTGGCGGACTGATGACCTTTCCCGACGCCTGGTCGGCGCTGCTTCCGCCGATGATCTTCCTCTCGATGCACCTAGTCGAGGCCAATGCCATTACCCCGATGATCGTCGGCAAGAAGATCGAGGTGAACCCACTATTGATCCTCGTCAGCTTGAGTTTCTGGGCGTGGGTGTGGGGCACGGCGGGCGCACTCTTGGCGGTGCCATTGCTGATCATTTTCAAGACGATATTCGCCGCTGCCGGCACCCCGGATATCGCCGGCTTCCTGTTCGAGGACGGGACCCTGACCCATGTCGGCGAAGAGGATGAAAAAGCCGAGCAGGCCCGTTGACAGCATCTGGGGGCTACCCTAGTTGCCCGCCCAAGCCGAATATTAGCGGGTGTAGCTCAGTTGGTTAGAGCGCCGGCCTGTCACGCCGGAGGCCGCGGGTTCAAGTCCCGTCACTCGCGCCATTCCTTTGTGCGGGAATGGAGCGGTACTTCCTAATTCGCCTTGGTTGCAGTGTCCGCCGCACCGGTTTTGGCGCCTAGCGCCTGTTCGGTCGAGCGTGGTGCGCTGTCGCCCATCGCCCAGCGCAGATTGTCCGACGCGGCAACGCGTTCGACATAGGGCTTATGCTCGACCTTTTCGACCGCGGCGCGGGCTTGCGGGGTGAACAGCACGCGCACGCGCTTGCCGCCGGGTTCGAACTTGACCGCGGCGCCGGCCACCATGGTGATCGTTGGGGTCTGGATCGCGGGCGGCAGCCGCACCACGCTCATCGCCGCGAGGCGCAGCGCGCGCGGGTCGGATTCGCGACCCGAATAGGCCTGGGCGAAGGCGCCCGGCAGGCCCCAGCCGCCGCTCCAGCGATAGAATAGATGTGCCCCGACCACTGCCGTCTTGGCCAGGCTCGAGGCCCAGTAAGGGACGACATAATAAGCGTGATAATGGGTGGCGTTGCCGACGTTGGGATAAACCGACCCGGCAAGCGCCGCGGCGGCAACCTTGCGCGCCCGGTTCCAGGCGTCGGCCATCGGCGGCCGGGCCATCGAGCCGTCACAGGTGAAAGTGAACTGGCAGCCGGTCTGGCGGGTCGATCCCTGATAAACCACGCCGCACACGCTCGACGGAAAGGCGGGGTGACGGACTCGGTTGAGCACGACCTGAGCGACCGCGCGCTGGCCGTCGGTGCTTTCCTGCCCGGCTTCGTAATAGATGGCGCTGGTCAGGCAATCGAGCGCCCGCGTCTGGGCGATGCCGGAGGCATTGCCGCCAGGAAACGGCCGCGCAGCGCCAGCCGGACCGGCCAGCGGGATTGCGCTGTTGATCTTGACCGCATCCTCGGGCGCGACCGGGCGATATTCCATTGACGGCGGCGGCGGCGGCGCGATCTCGCTCTCGGCGCGGTCGGGCAAACGCAGCGTCGATCCCGCCGTCCCGGCGATCACCGCCGCTCCAACCACGGCGAGCAATGCCATCGCTCCGCTTTCACGCGGATGGCTACGCCACAAATCGGCGATAGGAAGGGTTTTCGAGGTCGTCATGGGATAAGGTGATATAGTCGAATAATACGGAAATTACAAGAATACGGCTTAGCCGGCTCGGAACCGCCCGGTCTCCATCCAGCGCAGCAGGGGCTTCAACGGCGCGATCCAGACAATGCCGATCACGAGGTAGAACAGCGCCTGCGCCACCACTGGCCAGCGCCCGACAAGTCCGGACAAGGATGCGACGAGCACCGCCAATAAGGCGATGAGCAGCAGGATCGCTGCGATGCCCGCGAGTTTGCGCCAACTCGGCCGTTTTACCGCCACATCCGCACTCCCTCGGGCGAGGCGAAGCCGTCGAGCGGCACGTCCCACGGATCGGCCTCGATTGTGGCGTCGAGCAACTGCACCGCCCAGCCAATCCCGAGCAAAAGCGCACCGCGTCGTTTCAACTCGCCCAGCACTCGGTCGTAATGGCCTTTGCCCTGGCCGATCCGGGTGCCCGCGCAGTCGATCGCCACCAGCGGGACCAGCACCAGGTCGGGAGACACTTCGGGCGAGACCAGGGGCGGTTGGAGCGCAAAAAACGGCCCGGGCTCGACCGGATCACCGGCGAGGAAGCGGAACGGTTCGTGCGCCGCGGCGAACGCCGGGAAGGCAACCTTGGCACCGCGCGCTTTTGCCTGCGCCAAGGCGGGCAGGGGGCTGATCTCGTCGGGCAAGGGGGCATAGCCGCCAATTACCCGTGAGTGTTCGATCAACGGCTTGAGGTGGGTCGCCAAAGCCTCCTCCAGCGCCGCGCGGCTCGACTCATCGAGCGTTTCGACAAATGCACGCCGCCGCATCCGGGCAATCCGGCGCAGCGCGATCTTGTCGGCGGGGATGGGGGGTGACGGGACCACCATGGCCGTTTGCCGGAAATCCTCTGACGCCACAAACGTCAGGTGGGGGCCATATGCACCGGACCAGGATCCGGACAGGGACAGCTCCCTAGGATATTTAATCGCCTCAGGGATTTTCGTGGCCTCGTACCGGGCAGTACCCGTCGCTCCTTATCTAGGCGCTGACCGGGATTTCCTCAAGGGATAGCGCCAGCGACTCGATCCGCTCCGCCAGCGCCACGATGCGCGGCGCCAGGTCTGGATCGACCATCGTTGCTGCCGCACCCGGCTTGTCGAGCAACTGGTCGGCGAGCAACAGCGAGGCAAACAGCAATTGCCGCGATTCGGACAAGGTTCCGAGCCCCGACAAGGCCTCGCGGCTCTTGGCGTCGACCATCCGCGCGGCGGCGATCAAATTCTCCTCTTCGCCCGCGCGGCAACCGACCTGGTAACTCCGGCCGGCGATGATCAGGTTGACCTCGGCCATTAGCGGTCCCCGCTGGCGAAGATCGAATCGAGCTCGGCCACGACATCGCGGACCGTGGCGCGAAGTTTTTCTTCGCGGCCGCGGCTGCCCTTGATTGTCGAGACAGCTTGTTCCAGCCGAGACATGGCGCGCTCGGCACGGACGATTGCGTCGGTCAGCACCTGGTTACTCATATCGCCCTCGCTAGGCCGAATGAAACTGACGGGCAAGCGGCGCTTGAGGTTGACGCCATACGCCTCACCGACAATAGGCACCGTGCCAGCGACCGAGCAACGTCTGACGGTCGGCTGATCCACATGGAGCAGACATGCAGCCCACCCAGCGCCGCCTTGCCAACGCCATAAGGGCGCTCGCCATGGATGCCGTCGAAAAGGCTAATAGCGGTCATCCCGGAATGCCGATGGGCATGGCCGACGCCGCCACGGCTCTATTCACCCGCCATCTCAAATTCGACCCGGCGGATCCCAAATGGCCCGATCGCGATCGCTTTGTGCTGTCGGCCGGCCATGGCTCGATGCTGCTCTATGCGTTGCTCCACCTCACCGGCTACGCCAAGCCGACGATCCACGACATCGAGAATTTCCGCCAGCTGCACAGCGTGTGCGCCGGCCACCCCGAAAGCTTCATGTTGGCGGGGGTCGAAACCACCACCGGTCCCTTGGGTCAGGGTTTTGCCGCCGCGGTCGGGATGGCGATCGCCGAGCGCCACCTGAACGCGCTCTACGGCGATGAACTGGTCGACCACCGCACCTATGTCATCGCTGGCGACGGTGACTTGATGGAGGGCGTCAACCATGAGGCTGCGGGCCTCGCTGGTCATTTGAAGCTCTCGCGGCTGGTTGTCCTGTGGGATGACAACCGTATCACCATTGACGGTTCGACCGAGCTGAGCCGTAACGAGGACGTGGTTGCGCGCTACGAGGCAATGGGCTGGCATACCGTCGAGTGCGACGGGCTCGATTCGGGTAAAGTTTCGAAGGCGATCGACGAGGCCAATGCCGACGGCCGCCCATCGCTCATTCGGTGCAAGACGATCATCGGCTTCGGCGCTCCGCACAAGCAGGGCACGTCGGGAACCCATGGCTCGCCGCTGGGCAAGGAAGAAGTTGCCGCTGCGCGCAAGGAACTGGGCTGGACCGCGCCGCCATTTGAAATTCCTGAGGATATCGCCGACGCCTGGCGCCAGGTCGGTGGCCGCGGATCGGCCAAGCGAGCCGAATGGCACCGCCGTCTTGACGCAAGCGCGCGCGGAAAGGACCTCATGAAACGCCTCGACCATGGTTGCGATGACAGCTGGCTCAAGGCGCACCTCGATGGTCTGATCAAGGATCCGCAGAAGATCGCAACCCGCAAGGCGTCGGAACTGGCGCTCGATGTGATCAATGCGGTATGTCCGCAGACGATCGGCGGATCGGCTGATCTGACACCATCGAACAACACGCTGACCCCCAACATCAATGTCCTCGACGCCGCCAATTATAGCGGCCGCTACATTCATTACGGGATCCGCGAGTTCGGCATGGCGGCGGCGATGACCGGCATGGCCCAGCATGGCGGGGTAGTCCCCTACGGTGGCACCTTCCTGGTCTTTTCCGACTACTGCCGCCCGGCGATCCGTCTTGCCGCGCTGCAGAAGGCCAAGGTGATCTACGTCATGACCCACGATTCGATCGGGCTTGGCGAGGACGGACCGACCCATCAACCGGTCGAACATCTCCAGGCGCTCCGGGCGATTCCGCAGCTGACCGTCTATCGCCCCGCCGACGCGGTCGAGACCGCCGAATGCTGGGCCGCCGCACTGAGCGACGACGGCCCGAGTCTGCTCGCACTGTCGCGCCAGAACGTCCGCCCGCTCCGCGCCAAGGCGGACAAGGCCAACCTCTCGGCCAAGGGCGCGTACCGTCTGTCCGCCGCCAAGGCCGACCGCAAGGTGATCCTGATCGCCACCGGTACCGAGGTCGAGATTGCGGTCGATGTCGCCGCCGCTCTTGAAGAACAAGGCATCGGCGCCGATGTCGTCTCGATGCCCTCGACCGACCGCTTCGACGAGCAGGATGCCGCTTACCAGCATGACATCCTCCCCGACGTCTCGAACAAGGATCTCCTGCGCGTGTCGATCGAGGCGGGGGTAACCAAGGGCTGGGAACGCTACACCGGGCTTCACGGGCTGCGTATCGGCATCGACCGCTTCGGCGCCTCGGCCCCGGCGAGCGACCTCTATCCATTCTTCGGCCTCACCAAGGAGGCGATCGTCCCCAAAATTCTGGAGAAACTAGGCAAATGACCAAGGTTGCAATCAACGGTTTCGGCCGCATCGGCCGCCTGGTCGCTCGTGCCATCTTGTCGCGCGACGACCATGATCTCGAATTGGTCGCGATCAACGATCTCGCCGACGCCAAGGCCAATGCCTTGCTGTTCAAGCGCGATAGTGTCCACGGCACCTTCGCAGGTGACGTCAGCGCCGAGGGCGATGTAATGATCGTCAACGGCCATCGCATCAAGGTCACCGCCGAGCGCGACCCCGCCAATCTCCCGCACAAGGAACTAAACGTCGACATCGCGCTTGAATGCACCGGTTTCTTCACCGATGCGGCCGGCGGGCAGAAGCATCTCGACGCAGGCGCCAAACGCGTTCTGATCTCGGCCCCGGCCAAGGGCGCCGACCTTACCGTGGTTTATGGCGTCAACCACGCCAAGCTCACCGCCGATCACAAGATCGTCAGCAACGCCAGTTGCACCACCAACTGCCTCGCGCCCGTCGCCAAGGTGCTCAACGACGCGATCGGAATCGAACGCGGGCTGATGACCACCATCCACGCCTACACCAACGACCAGAAAATCCTCGACCAGATCCATCCCGACATGCGCCGCGCTCGTGCCGCCGGAATGTCGATCATCCCGACCACCACCGGGGCTGCCCGCGCGGTCGGCGAAGTGCTTCCCGAATTGAAGGGCAAGCTCGATGGCTCGGCGATCCGCGTTCCGACCCCCAACGTCAGCCTGGTCGACCTCACCTTCACGCCCAAGCGCGACACATCGGTCGAGGAGGTGAACAAGATCCTCAAGGCCGCAGCCGACAGCGGCCCGTTGAAGGGCATCCTCGCTTACACCGACGAGCCATTGGTCTCGATCGACCTCAACGGTGATCCGGCCAGCTCGACCGTCGACAGCCTTGAAACCGCGGTACTCGAAGGCAAGCTGGTTCGCGTGGTCAGCTGGTACGACAATGAATGGGGCTTCTCGAACCGCATGGTCGACACCGCCGGCGCGATGGCCAAGCTGGGCTAAGCATGCCCGCGTTCAAGAGCCTCGACGACCTTCCCGACGACCTCACTGGCAAAAAGATGCTCGTGCGGGTCGATCTCAACGTGCCCATGAACGGCGCCTCGGTCGCCGATGACACGCGGCTCCGCGCGCTGCTCCCGACCGTGCTCGAGCTCAGCGACAAGGGCGCGATCGTGCTTTTGCTGTCGCATTTCGGTCGGCCCATGGGCGAGAACCGCCCCGACATGTCGACCGCGCAGCTGGTCCGCCCGCTCGCCGAACTGACCGGACGATCGGTCCGCTTCATCGAGGATTGCCAGGGCCCCGAGGCGGCGCGGGCAATCACCACGATGCTTCCCGGCAATATCGGCATCCTCGAAAACACCCGCTTCCACGACGGTGAGGAAACCAACGACCCCGCGCTTGCGCGCGGTATGGCGGCGCTTGGCGATCTCTACGTCAACGACGCTTTCTCCGCCGCGCATCGCGCTCACGCTTCGACCGAGGGCATTACGCACTTCCTGCCGAGCTATGCGGGCCGCGCGATGGAAGCGGAACTCAAGGCGCTCGAGGCCGCCCTCGGCGATCCCCATCGCCCGGTTGCAGCGGTGGTCGGTGGTGCCAAAGTCTCCTCCAAGCTCGCCGTGCTCGGTCACCTCATCAGCAAGGTCGATCACCTGATCATCGGCGGCGGCATGGCCAACACCTTCCTCGCCGCGCGCGGGGTGATGGTCGGCAAATCCTTGTACGAAAAGGATTTGCTCGGCGAAGCAGAGGCTATCTTTGAACGCGCTGATGCCGCCGGATGCACCATTCATCTGCCTTATGACGTCGTCGTGGCGAAAGAATTCGCCGCTAATCCGCCATCGCTGCGCATTTGCAATGTCCACGAAGTCGCGGCCGACGAGATGATCCTCGACATCGGCCCGGCGGCGGTCGAGGCGCTCGGCGACGTGCTCAAGACCTGCCGCACCCTGGTGTGGAACGGCCCGCTCGGCGCGTTCGAAACGCCGCCGTTTGACGCCGCCACCGTCGCGCTTGCGAAAACCGCCGCCGCATTGACCGAGGACGGCACCTTGGTGTCGGTCGCCGGGGGCGGGGACACCGTTGCCGCGCTCAATCAAGCCGGGGTCGCGGGGGATTTCACCTTCGTCTCGACCGCCGGCGGCGCCTTCCTCGAATGGTTGGAAGGCCGCGAGTTGCCTGGAGTTGCCGCGCTAAAGCGCGGTGGCCCCGGCGTCGCGGCGCTCGGCGATTAGCCCTCTCGGTGCTCGGGGTTGGGCCAGCCCGGCTTCAGACCCGCATCCCACTCGGTCCGAACATTGCCGATTGCTGGAATACCGTCGGCATCCTTCAGCATCTTGGCGAGGTGAAGCAGGTTGAAGGCCATAAAGGTGGTGTTGCGCTGCGTGAACGTGTTGTCGAAGCCGACGCGGCCTGAGCCGTCTTCCTTGCGGTCGCCGTAGGAGGGACCTGGACCAGCCTCCCCGATCCAACCGCAATCGGCCTGGGGCGGAATGGTCATGCCGACATGACTCATGGCGTAAAGGACGCCCGCCGCGACATGTTTGATCCCGTCTTCGTTGCCAGTGACGACGCAGCCTCCGACCTTCCCGTAGAAACGATATTGCCCTTTCGCGTTGGACTCTCCGCTGTGAGCATAGAGCTTTTCGATGAACGCCTGCGCGAGCGAGCTTTTCTCGCCTAGCCAGATTGGAGTTCCGAGCACGATGATGTCGGCCCCCAGCACGATCGGGCTTAGCTCCGGCCAGCCGTCTGTGGCCCAACCATGCTCGGTCATGTCGGGATAGACGCCGGGCGCCAGCTGGTATTTCGCCAACCGGATTCGCGACAAATCGACGCCTTGCGTGTCAAAGATCTGCCCCACGACATCCAGCAGCGTGTCGGTGTGCGAATGTTCTGCTGGATGCTTGAGGGAAGCGTTGACCAGAACGGCCTTCAATCCCTTGAACTGACCCGCGCTCGCCGCGCAAATCCTTCTCTGTTCGTCGCTCAACATGGCTTGCCCTCCCGTCGCTCTCAACCCGGTGCGGGCGATTGCGTTCCAGTTGCAACTCTACGGGTCGGGCGCCTAGCTCGCGGGCCTGCCTGTCGGCGCCGGCTCGTTGAGCAGCGGCACCAAAATCTCGTTCATGTCCTGGAGATCGAACCCGCCGGACTTGGCGTAACGGACGATCCCCGAGCGATCGATGACAATGTTGGTTGGGACCGCGTCATACTCATACGGCCCGCGAATCTTGCGCACCGGAGTGATCGCGAGCGCGCCGAACAGGGGCTTGAGTAGCTTGGTCGGAAGGCTGTCCTCGGTGGTCACAGCGAACACGCGTAGGCCATTCTTCGCCTGGATCCGGTAATAACGGTCGAGCAACGGGAGTTCGACCCGGCACGGCACACACCACGTCGCCCAATAATTGAGCACCACCACCTGGCCGCGCAGCGACGACAGTTTGATCGGATCGCCGTTGAGCATCGTCAGTGTCGCTTCAGGGGCGGGCTTGCCGATCTTGAGCGTCGGCCCGGCGAGGGACGGCGTCGCCGCTACCAGCAACACAATTGCGGTGAGTGATTTCAACAGTTTGGACATACGCTTGCATCCTTGCGATCGGCGATGCGGATGTGGCGCACCGTCTCGTTTCCAGTCAACCCCAGTCAACCCCATTGTGACGCTGCGGCCCGCTCGCTATCAGCCCGTCAACCGCTCGAGACACGCCAAGGAACATCGATGAACCAGTCCGAAATGACCGCCAAGATCAAGCACGGCGACGGCTTCATCGCCGCGCTCGACCAGTCGGGCGGATCGACCCCCAGGGCACTGACCGGCTACGGCATCGCCGAGGGCAGCTGGTCGACCGACGAGGAGATGTTCGGACTGATCCACGCAATGCGCTCGCGGATCATTCGCTCGCCCGCCTTCACCGGCGACAAGGTGATTGGCGCGATCCTGTTCGAGCGGACGATGGACGGCCAGGTCGACGGCAAGCCGACCCCGCAGGCGCTGATCGACAAGAACATCGTCCCGTTCCTCAAGGTGGATTTGGGGCTCGAGGACGAGGAAAACGGCGTCCAGATGATGAAGCCGGTCCCCGGGCTCGACGCCTTACTCGACCGCGCCAAGGCACTCGGCGTGTTCGGCACCAAGGAACGCTCGGTGATCAATTCGGCCAACGAAGCGGGGATTGCGGTGCTGGTGGCGCAGCAGTTCCAGATGGCGGGGCAGGTCATCGCCAAGGGCATGATGCCGATCATCGAGCCCGAGGTGAACATCAAGAGCGCCGACCGCGATCAGTGCGACCATTTCCTGCTCGCCGCGCTCACTGAGGAACTCGACCATCTTCCCGACGGGCAGCAGGTCATGCTCAAGCTGTCGATTCCGGCGACTGCAGGTCTTTACGATCCGCTCGTCGACCATCCCAAGGTGCTCAAGATGGTGGCGTTGTCGGGCGGGTTCGGCCGCGGCGAGGCCTGCGCCGAACTCAAGAAGAACCGCGGGATGATCGCCAGCTTCAGCCGCGCCTTGCTGTGCGACCTGCGCGCCGACATGAGCGAAACCGATTTCGACGCGGCGCTCGGCAGCGCGATCGACTCGATCTACGACGCCTCGGTCAACAAGGGCTAGCTCATTGGCGGTCGGCTAAGTCGGCAATTGGGTCATGAGTTCCGTCCATTTGAACCGGAACCCGCGTTGCAACATGAATTGTGATAGGTGAATGGATGCAGTGCCAAGCGTTCGCTCGGTTGGTTCGAGCGGCTCGAACAACTGGGCCATTGCCACCTTCGCCAGCATTCGTTCCGCTACGCCCCCAAAAGCCTGTTCCAACCTCTCGTCGAACTGGATGTGGAACAGCAGTTTCGCCAGAATCAATGCCTGAGCGACCGCTCGGTTGGCGCTCCAATTGCCATTATTCTTGTGATGTTCGAGCATTTCGATCCCGGAGTGCTTGCTCAGGAATCCCGCGAGGTCGGCAATCCACTTGAGGCGAAACCAGGCGCTCGATGCGCCGTGGACGCAAAGGTACAAAAACAGGGGTTCGTCGTCCAGCGTTGGCAAGATATTGCCGCCACCGACATCGACATCCTGCCGTGGCGATTGCATTCCGATGGTTGGAATTATGTTTGGGTTGTTGGCCAGGCGACTGTGAAGGTCGATCTGAATTCCTTCCTTTCGCCAAACCGATTCCTTCTTTTTCCAGTGCCAATTGGCGATAGTATCGATGGTCGAAGGAAGGATCGGCTGAAAGCCAAGCTTTGCCAGAATTGCGGCTGCCTCCGTGATGGCGTCTGAGGACACCAAAATGTCGATATCCGCATCCATCTTCAGGTATGGATTGCCGTAGGCCAGTTTGCCGAGCGTCAGCCCTTTAACGAACAACAGGTCGACGCCGGCAGTTTGGAAGGCTGCAAGAAGGTTCGCGCAAGTGGCCGCGTTTCTTAGATTCTGCTCGGCAATCGCATGGGTGATGTCGCGAAGGCACTTGGATATGTCGCGGGTGAGGGGGATGGCCATCGAGGCCGTTAGATTGCCAACGAGCCCGGTAACCCTGTGGCGCTGGGACAGCTGCAGTAGTTTTGTCCAATCGACAACCGGAGCGAGCTGGCGGAGACGGGGTTGCTCGCTGTCATCGAACGCGTGTCGACATGCCGCGATCATAAATTCGAATTCGTTCGTCATCGCCACTTTTTGTCGGGTAAACAAGCATTTCTCCCGCCGTTCGCCACTGCAGGTGTTAGCGCGTTCGGTGTAGCTTGTATTGCGACGATTCACTCAAAGGAGTCTTCAATGGTGGGTGTGAAGTCGCTTGTTGTATTTGCTCGGCTTGACTGGAGACAGAGATTTTTGCTCCTGGAAACCGTAGCCTGCCTCGCCGCCGCAGCTTTTGCGATTAAATTTCTGCCATTCAGAAGAGCAATTTTGGCTGGATCAGTTGCTTTGCAAAGACAACCGCCTGCCAAACGCTCAATCCTCATCTGCCAAATCCGCAAGAACGTTCAGGCAATCGCGGCAAGGGTACCTTGGCGCTCGGTTTGCCTGCAGCAAGCATTGGCCGCGCAATTCATGTTGCGGCGACGGGGAGTGGACGCCCGCCTTCATTATGGTGTTGCCAATGACAGACAGGGCTTGCACGCGCATGCTTGGGTGACGGCCGACGACCATGATGTCGTCGGGGGAGTTGAAGCGGTCACATTCAAGAAGGTGGCAACATATCCTGCCGCGACGAGTGGGGTGTGAAGGTGCAGGGCCCTTATTCCTATCGCTTATTCAGTCTCGTGATAAACAGCGATATCGAATTGCCGGAACTCCGCGAAACCGAAAATAGCCCGAAGTTCGACGTCAGGATCCGACTGGCCGGTCCGTTTGCCGAGTCCGTCCCACCCGGCTTTCACGCCTTGGGCGGAGCAGCACTTGTCGTCGTCGACGGGGTCGGCCGCTATCGAATTGAGAGCGGCATGAAAATCGACATCTGGCCCGCTGATAATGCCGATCCGCGCGCTATCCGACTGTACCTGCTCGGTTCCGCGATGGGGCTGTTGCTGCAACAGCGATCCATTCTGCCGCTCCACGCGAATGCCGTTGTCGTCAGCGGCCGCGCCATTGCATTCATGGGCCCGTCGGGATCAGGAAAGTCGACACTCGCAGCCTGGTTTCATCGCCAGGGTCTGGGAATCATCGGGGACGATGTTTGCGCGATAGAATTTGATGAAGACGATAATCCCGTGGCTTATCCCGGGCTGCCGCGGTTGCGGTTGTGGCGCGATGCGCTTCTTGCCAGCGGCCGTTCAGCGGATGAACACTCGCGTTCCCTTCCCGATGACGACGCTTGGGACAAGTTCGACGTGACCCTCAATCCCAGCTGGCCAGAACATCACTGTTTTCCGCTCGCTTGCCTCTATCTGTTGGCGGAGGGGAACGAAACCTCGATGAGGCGGATGAACGGCGTCGAGGCGTTCGAAGCCGTAGTGGCCAACATTTATCGTGGGCCATTCCTGGGTCTGACCGGGAAGGCGCACGAGTTGCTGCAATCGTGCATGGGACTAGCTCGAAACATCCCGATTTACGAAGCTCGACGACGTTGGACGAGTGAGCGTTTCGACGATGAGGCGCAGATTCTTCTGAATCATGTTAAGACTGGCTGTTCTTCCAATTGGACCCCCGCAAGCTTCGACCCGCGACGTCAGGCAATCCGTCAGAAGGGCACGAGTTCACCCTCTTCCACGGCCTTGATGAAGAGCGCGACAGACAGTGCCAGCGGAAGATAAACGGCATATTCCTCGTAAACCTCGAATGCGGAGACTCGAGGCGCAGGCCAGTTGTCGATTGCTCGATTGATCCTCTCAAAATCGAGCAGGCTGAACGCCGTTGCATTGGATCGAACTTCGTCGGTGAGGTCGCGAAGCTCCTGACGCTCGATTCGTTCGAACCAGTCGGCGGATTGAAATCCGCGTAAGGGGCTGTCGATCACCTCCGAAGGAATGCGGTCGGCCAAAGCCGCTCGGGCAAGTGGGCGAAACACACTGCCCGACAGCAATGCCTCTGGCGCGAGTAGCATCGAAAACTGGATTACCCTTTGGTCGGCGGTGGGATCGCGCGTTTCGACTTGATCTTCCGCCAGCGCCCCTTTGCGAAAGGTACCATAATCAAGATTTCGGATGACCTCCCATCGATCGCGCCGGCTGCTCCCGCTGGACGAGGGAACAAGCGAATCGTTTAAGATGTCGGGATGTTGATCCAAGACATCGCGGCGAACGAACCCGACCTCCGAACTCTTGAAGACCTGCAAGAAACGGCCATAAAGCTCATTCTGGAGGGCTGAAGGCAGGTAGGAGCGCCAGCTGTTAAATAATACACCGCGCCAGCTAACGTCGGATCGCCGGACGGCTTTGGAGACCTCAATTACCCAGCGAACAGGGCTGCGGACCCTCCAATAATCTGCCAGCGCTGGCAGGCCGCCCGCGTTCAATGTCAGATTGCCTAGCTCAGCCGCCAAGAGGATCGAGGCGCCGGACGTGAGGGCTGCTTGATCGATGGCGTGAAGCCAGCCTGAATTGATCAGATTCCGACGAGGCTCCTGGTAAAAACGCGTTTGAGCCTTGATGCGGTCGACCAGCCGCGAATTTTCCCGGACGATGCGATGGTCCATCGACGCCATTCGCGCGGTGCGCGCAGCCAGCGCCGACTCGTCGGCCATCCTTCCCCGAATGAAGGGCGCGTCGAAGCCCTCTTTGGGCGCAGCGGTCAACGCAATCACCGGCTGCGTTTCGAGGCGCGCGGTCGTCGCAGCCACCGCACTGCTGTCATAGCCGGAACTCAGATGTGCCGCGATGTGCGATGACCGGCGCCGCAACCGGCACTGCACGGCGTCGTCGAGAACCTCCCGGTACGCTCGAACGCCATCGTTGTCAGGAACGAGCGATGGTGCCGAAAATTCCGGCTGCCAGTCGTGGTCGATGGTTTCGCCGTCGAGGGACATCGTAAGACAACGGCCAGGCGGGACCCGGTGGACATTCGAAAATAGCGTGGCGCCGGGCCGATAGGGCATATCCAGGACGGCGCGTATCAAGGAATCCCGATCGAATTCCCGTTTCGCGTCGGGCGAAGCAAGCATGCCCGACGGCATCGATGCGAATGCCATGCGGTTACCGACCCGCTCATAAAATAGCGGGCGCTGCCCCGTGATGCTGCGCGCCAATGTTAGCTGGTTAGAAGCCTCGTCGTAAATCGCGATGGCATAGTCGCCAATGACCCGCTTGAGGCACGACGATCCCCATTGTAGCCACGCAACGAGCAGAATATCAGAATCGGCTAGCGCCTGCGCCGATGGACCATCCAGCCCCAGGCCACTGATCAGTTCTTGCCGATTATCAACTCGTATATCCGCAACGAGTAGCAATTTATTCTTTGTCAGCGGCTGCCGGTCGAAATCGTCTTCCGGCAATGTGGGGAAAAGCGCCACTCCAAAGGCCGCTGATTGGGTGGCCACGAAAGCGGGTTGTCGGGACGAATAAGCTGACTGAGCACAGAGCATGCTTTCGCATTCACGTAGCTCTACACGTCGCCCTTCAAAATTTACTAAACCGGCAATTGCGGTCACTGCACGTAATCATTTCCTGGTCGTGTCAACCTATGACTTGGTGCCATTTCCATCGTTACGACCAACGATCTTTTCGGCCGAACCAGCCTCGATTCGCCTCACCTCCGGCTTGCGCCACCGCTTTTTTGTCATCGACACAAACTCCTGGACCGGGATATTCTATAGTTGGCTGCTCTCCAATGGACAACGGAGAATCACCGGCTCACAACTCAACTCTCTTTGACCAATCCCAAGCGAATGAGTTCGGCAAGCAATTCGACGAGGTCGCTTCGAGTTTGCATCGGATCAAGGTCGTAGAGATCGAAAAGCGCAGCTTCAATCTCGTCCAAAGTTTGAGCTTGGCCCAAGATCCGCCAGATGTCGCTGGCAACCGAATTGAATCCAAAGCATGCCCCGGCCTCCGGGTCGAGCGCGACAAGTTCGTCGCCAATCTCAGCTTCCCATAGATCGACATTCCGGGCGTAGGTGCTTTTCATCGTTAATCGCTATCGCGGATTTGTGGTCCAAGAAGAAGCCCTGCTGGATAGAAATCCGGACGCGGATCTAGCGCTGCTCGAAGCTGAATAGAACAGCCGGGTGAGGAGGATCCATACCCGCCAGTCTGCCCGGCTCGGCCGACATTAATGCGAGCCCGACGCCATGGGTCGTATAGGGCTTGCCGAGCGTCAGGTTGGTGGTTTCGCCCCATCCGGCGCCGTCGATCCGCGTCGCCAGAACCAGCCGCCCAGCCCATATGCAGCGTGCATTGATCGGGCAGCGGCTGTCTTCGACCACCGCCTGGGGGGTCACCACTAGCTGGCCGACGCGGGTCGGCTGGCCGATGGTGGCGAGGCCGTCGGCGCGGACCGGCGCGGGGGCTATCGGGGTGGCGCAGGCGGCAAGGCCAAGCGCAGCGGTGAACAGGATAATGTGTTTCATTGGACGATCCCTCTGGCTTCGCTAATGAGCGCGGCATGAATGAGGATGATGCCGACCTGTCGCGCTTCGCTCCGCCCAAGCGGACCGAGCCGTGCAAATTGTATTTGATCAGCCCGCAAGAGGTTGGCGGCGGCTTCCCGGAGCGGCTCGAGGCGGCGCTCAGCGGCGGTCCGGTCGCGGCGTTCCAGCTTCGAGTCAAGGACGTGCCCGAGCATGATCTCGCGCTGCTTGCCGAGCCGTTGCAGCAAATCTGTGCCGATCATGAGGTGGCGTTCATCGTCAACGACAGCATCGCCTTGGCCAGACAACTTGGCGCCGACGGGGTCCATCTCGGCCAGTCCGACGGCGACCCGCGCGAGGCCCGGGCGCAGCTTGGCCCCACGGCGCAGATCGGCCGCACTTGCCACGACAGCCGCCACCTGGCGATGGAAGCCGGAGAGGCTGGGTGCGATTATGTCGCGTTCGGCGCTTTTTATCCGACCACCACCAAGCCAAGCCATTATCGTCCCGACCCGCTCATTCTCAGCTGGTGGTCGGCGATTGCCGAAATCCCGTGCGTCGCGATTGGCGGGATCACGCCCGACAACGCCGCGCCGTTGGTTGCGTCGGGGGCGGACTTCGTCGCGGTTTGTCAGGCAGTGTGGAGGACGGACGATCCCGCTGCCGCGGTTGCCGCTTTCGGGCGCGCCTTCGCCCTCTAGCCTTGCCCACCTATGACCGCCCTCTATAGGAAGGCGCGCGCGGTATCTCGCCGCTCGCCGGGCGAACGAGGTCGCGTGTGTTCCCTTACTGGATCCTGTTCGCTTACTTCGCCGGGGGCGCCCTCGCGGCCCCGGCCCGGCCGAGCCCCGACCAGGAGAAAAAACGCGCCTATTTGCTGATTGGAATGCTGCTCACCGGCTTAATGATCGGAACGCGCTATAAGGTCGGCGGCGATTGGCGATCCTACGTCTACATGTTCGGCTACGTAAAGCATATCAGCCTCGAGCGAGCGGTCGACATCGGCGATCCCGGCTATCAGTTCATCAACTGGACCGTCCAGCAATGGAGCGGCCAAATCTGGTGGGTCAATTTGATTTGCGCGGCGATTTTCGTCTGGGGCCTGGCGCGATTGTGCCTGATCCAGCCGATGCCGTTGCTCGCGGTGGTGGTCGCCATCCCGTACATGATCATCGTCGTCGCGATGGGCTACACGCGCCAGGCGGTTGCGCTTGGAATCCTGATGGCCGGGCTGGCGGCGCTGGGACGCGGCGGAAGCGTGGTGCGCTTTGCGATGTACGTCGCTGCCGCCGCGCTGTTCCACAAGACCGCGGTGCTGGTGCTCCCGGTGGTGATCTTCGCGGGCAAGCGCAATCGGCTACTCAACGTCATCGCAGGGGCGGCGTTGTTCATCCTGTTCTTCGACCTGTTCCTGTCCGATTCGACCGACCAGTTCGTCAAGAATTATGTCGAGGCGCGCTATTCGTCGCAAGGCGCCTGGATTCGGGTCATCCTCAATATCGTCCCGGCGGTTCTGCTGTTGACCAAGCGCGGCCGGTTCGGCCTCACCGAGCAGGAGGAACGAGTGTGGCGGTTCATTGCGCTTGCAGCTTGCGCCTTGCCAATCATCCTCATCACCACTCCCTCATCGACCGCGGTCGACCGGATGGCGCTGTACCTCATGCCGCTGCAAATCGTCGTCCTGTCGCGCGCCTACTTACTGTTCAAAAATCCGAAAAGCGGTGTTGTCGCGGTGATCGGTTACGCCTTCCTCGTCCAGTTCGTGTGGCTCAATTTTGCGCAATTTGCCAGTAAGTGGGTACCCTATCGCTCGAACCTGCTCGAAGACACGTCCGCCAGAGGAAATGACAGCAATGACAAGCGCTGAGCGACTCGCTCCGGGAGTGATGAGTTGAAGGGCATCGTCCTTGCCGGCGGCAGCGGCACCCGGCTGTATCCGGCTACGCTCGCGGTCTCCAAGCAATTGCTCCCGGTCTACGACAAGCCGATGATCTATTATCCGCTCGGCGTTCTGATGCTGGCGGGAATCCGCGAGATATTGATTATCTCGACCCCGACCGATCTGCCGCGGTTCGAGGCTTTGCTCGGTGACGGAAGCGCGTTCGGGGTCGGCCTGAAGTATGCCGAGCAAGCCGCGCCCAACGGTCTTGCCGAAGCCTTCATCATCGGCCGCGAGTTCGTCGGCACTGACCCGGTCGCGCTCGTGCTTGGCGACAACATCTTCTACGGCGCTGGTCTGGCAGAGATTGTCCGCTCCGCCGCCGGCCGCGACGACGGAGCAACGGTGTTCGCTTATTCGGTCGAGGACCCTGAGCGATACGGCGTGGTCGATTTCGATCCCGCCAC